>NZ_CP020555.1:6072500-6372500 GCF_002080455.1 Streptomyces sp. Sge12 | reverse complement strand
CGCCACCAGCTTCTGCACGACGCCCTGCGCGGCCACGTGGCCCTCGCCGATCGCCGCGTACAGGGAGGAGATGTCGGGGTAGCGCATCTCGTGCGCGAGGGTGACGAGCGAGTCGCCGGTCAGGATCCGCTGGATCGGCAGGTTCTGCTTGCGCATGGCCCGCGCGATGGCGTCCTTGCCGTGCTCGATGGCCTCGTCGCGGCGCTCCTTGGAGAACCAGGCGCGGATCTTGTTGCGGGCCCGCGGGGACTTGACGAAGCCGAGCCAGTCGCGGGACGGGCCGGCGCCCTCGGCCTTGGAGGTGAAGACCTCGACCAGGTCGCCGTTGTCGAGCGTGGACTCCAACGGGACGAGCCGGCCGTTGACCCGGGCCCCTATCGTCCGGTGGCCGACCTCGGTGTGGACCGCGTACGCGAAGTCCACGGGGGTGGCGCCGGCGGGCAGCGCGATGACGTCGCCCTTGGGCGTGAAGACGAACACCTCGTTGCGGGAGAGGTCGAAGCGCAGCGAGTCGAGGAACTCGCCCGGGTCCTCGGTCTCCTTCTGCCAGTCCAGCAGCTGCCGCAGCCAGGCCATGTCGTTGACCGTGTCCTGGCCGGCGCTGCCCTTGGCGGCCTGCGGGACGTCGGTGCGCACCTTGGAGGTGCCCGCGACGGTCTGCTGCTTGTACTTCCAGTGCGCGGCGATGCCGTACTCGGCGCGGCGGTGCATGTCGAAGGTGCGGATCTGGAGCTCGACCGGCTTGCCGCTGGGTCCGATGACCGTCGTGTGGAGCGACTGGTACATGTTGAACTTGGGCATCGCGATGTAGTCCTTGAACCGGCCGGGGACCGGGTTCCACCGCGCGTGCACGGTGCCCAGGGCCGCGTAGCAGTCCCGGACGGTGTCGACGAGGACACGGATGCCCACCAGGTCGTAGATCTCCGCGAAGTCACGGCCGCGGACGATCATCTTCTGGTAGACGCTGTAGTAGTGCTTCGGGCGGCCCGTCACGGTCGCCTTGATGCGGGCGGCCCTGAGGTCGACCTGCACCTCGTCGGTGACGACGGCGAGGTACTCGTCGCGCTTGGGGGCGCGCTCGGCGACCAGGCGCACGATCTCGTCGTACATCTTCGGGTAGAGGATCGCGAAGGAGAGGTCCTCGAGCTCCCACTTGATCGTGTTCATGCCCAGCCGGTGAGCCAGCGGGGCATAGATCTCAAGGGTCTCGCGGGCCTTCTTCTCCTGCTTCTCCCGCTTGAGGTAGCGCATGGTGCGCATGTTGTGCAGCCGGTCGGCGAGCTTGATCACCAGGACGCGCGGGTCCTTGGCCATCGCCACGACCATCTTGCGGACGGTCTCGGCCTGGGCCGCCTCGCCGAACTTCACCCGGTCGAGCTTGGTGACGCCGTCGACGAGCAGGGCCACGGCGTCGCCGAAGTCGCGGCGCAGGTCCTCCAGCCCGTACTCGGTGTCCTCGACCGTGTCGTGGAGCAGCCCGGCCATCAGGGTGGCCGGATCCATACCGAGCTCGGCGAGGATGGTCGTCACCGCGAGCGGGTGGGTGATGTACGGGTCGCCGCTCTTGCGCTTCTGGCCGCGGTGCCAGCGCTCGGCCACCTGGTAGGCCTGTTCCAGCTGGCGCAGCGTCGACGTCTCGATCTTCGGGTCGTTGCTGCGGACTATGCGGAGCAGGGGCTCCAGTACCGGGTTGTACGGGTTCGAGCGCTGCACGCCCAGCCGGGCGAGGCGGGCGCGCACCCGGTTGGAGGACCCGGCGGACTTCGCCGGCGCGGGCTTGACCGGCGGCACCGGCGGAGCCGGCGGGGGCGTGGCGGGAACCGCCGTGGCCGGCTCGGCCTTCGGGTCGGGCTGCGCGGCGGAGATGGGCTGGACCTCGTCTGGCAAGAGCGCTCCTCACGGGGGCCCCCCGGACGGAGTCCGGGGGAGGATCCGGTGCCCGTGTCCCGGTCCGGACAACCCATGGTAGCGAGGGTTCGGCCCCCTCGTTCCGCGAGCCCCTTGCGCCGTGCAGCGCGGCCGCACACGAAAGCGGCGGGCACCCGGACGAACCCGGATACCCGCCGCTTCGGCACAGCAGGGTCAGACCACGATCAGCGCATCCAGCGGAGCCCCGTCCAGCGCGGGCGCCAGCTTGGCCCGGCCCGGGAGGAACGACAGCTCCATCAGGACCGCCACGCCGGCGACCTCGGCCCCGGTCCGCCTGATCAGCGAGAGCGAGGCCTCCGCGGTACCGCCGGTGGCCAGCACGTCGTCGATGACCATGACCCGGTCACCCGCCGCCAGGTCCTCGGCGTGGACCTCGATCTCCGCCGTGCCGTACTCCAGCTCGTACGACTGCGCGAGCGTCGCGCCCGGCAGCTTTCCGGCCTTGCGCACCGGCACGAAGCCGATCCCGGCCTGTACGGCGACCGGAGCCGCCAGGATGAACCCGCGCGCCTCCAGGCCGACGATCTTCGTCGCGCCGTACTGCCGGGCCAGCTCCACCAGCGTGTCCGTCAGGGCCGCGAAGGCCTTCGGGTCCGCCAGCAGCGGGGTGATGTCCTTGAACATCACGCCCGGCTTCGGGTAGTCCGGTACGTCCTTGATCCGGCTGAGCAGCAGGGTCCGGACGCCCTCGGACAGCGGCCCGGTCAACGCCGCCGCCCCGGCCGGCCCTGCGCCACGACCTGCGGCTCGTCCTCGGTGGCGTAGCCCTCGTCCGGGGACTCGCCCTTGGCGGCCGCGGCCGCCCGCTTGGCGAGCACCCGCTTCTTGAGCGCCTTCATCGCCGGCTCGCGCTCCTTGAGGTCGACGACCAGCGGGGTCGCGATGAAGATCGAGGAGTACGCACCGGCCGCGAGGCCGACGAACAGCGACAGCGAGATGTCGTTGAGCATGCCCGCGCCCAGGAAACCGCCACCGATGAACAGCAGGGCACCGACCGGGAGCAGCGCCACGACCGTGGTGTTGATCGAGCGGACCAGGGTGCCGTTGATGCTGCGGTTGGCGATCTCGCTGTACGTGAAGCGGGTCTGCTTCGTGATGTCCTTCGAGCCCTCCTTGAGACCGTCGAAGACGACGACGGTGTCGTAGAGGGAGTAACCGAGGATCGTCAGCAGACCGATGACCGTACCCGGGGTGACCTCGAAGCCGACGAGCGCGTAGACGCCGACGGTGATCGTGAGGTCGTGGATCAGGGCGATCAGCGCCGCGACGGCCATGCGCCACTCGAAGGCGATGGCCAGGTAGATCACCACGAGGACCATGAAGACGCCGAGGCCGGTCCACGCCTTGTTCGCGATCTGGGAGCCCCAGCTGGGGCCGACCAGGTCGGCGTTGATGTCGGCCTCGGTGACCTTGAGGTCGGTGGCGAGCTGCTTCTTGACGTCGGAGGCGGCGTCGGTGTCCACACCCGAGATCTGGATCCGCAGACCGCCGGTGCCGAGCTCCTGGACGATCGCGTCGTGGCCGGAGGCCTTCTCCGCGAACTCACGGGCCCTGGGCTCCGAGACGGCCGTCTTCGGGGTGGTGAAGACCGCTCCGCCCTTGAACTCGATGCCCATGTTGAGGCCCTGGACGGCCAGGGCGACGATCGCCGTGATGGTGATCAGGATGGAAACGCCGTACCAGAGAAAGCGCTTGCCGACGAAGTCGTAGCCGACCTCACCGCGGTACAGCTTGGCGCCGAGATCTCCCAGCTTCGACATCTCTCACGCCTCCTTTGCGTCGACGGGGGCGGGGGCGGCACCGGTACGGCGGGACCGGCGCAGCGGAGGCTTCGCGCCCAGCCGCTTCGGGTCCAGCCCGGACCACGGGTGACCGCTGGAGAAGAACTTCGTACGCGCCAGCAGCGTCATGACGGGCTTGGTGAAGAGGAACACCACGACCACGTCGAGCAGGGTGGTCAGACCCAGTGTGAAGGCGAAGCCCTGGACCTTGCCAACGGTGACGATGAACAGCACCGCCGCGGCCAGGAACGACACGAAGTCGGAGACCAGGATCGTGCGACGGGCGCGCGGCCAGGCGCGCTCGACGGCCGGACGCAGGGTGCGGCCCTCGCGGATCTCGTCCCGGATGCGCTCGAAGTACACGATGAACGAGTCCGCCGTGATACCGATCGCCACGATCGCACCGCAGACGGCGGGCAGGTTCAGCGCGAAGCCGATGCCCTTTCCGAGCAGCGCCATGATCGTGTAGGTCAGGATCGCGGAGACCAGGAGGCTGATGATGGCGATGAACGCCAGGCCCCGGTAGTACACCAGCAGGTAGATGACCACGAGGAGCAGGCCGATCGCACCGGCGATCAGGCCGGCCTTCAGCTGCTCGCCGCCGAGGGCGGCGGTGACGGTGGTGACGCTGTCCTCGCTGAAGGAGAGCGGCAGGGCGCCGTACGAGAGCATGTTGCCCAGGTCCTGCGCGGACTGCTGGGTGAAGCCGCCGGAGATCTCGGCGTTGCCGCCGGTCAGCGCCTGGCTGACGGACGGGTCGGAGATGACCTGGCCGTCGAGCACGATCGCGAACTGGTTCTGCGGCATCTGCTTGGTGGCCAGCTCACCGGTGATCTTGGCGAACTTGTCGGCGCCCTTGTCGGTGAACTGCATGGTGACGATCCACTGGCCGCGCTGGGGGTCGATCTGACCCTTGGCGTCCTTCACGTCCTGGCCGTTGACCTGGGCCGGGCCGAGGATCCACTTGCCCCAGGCGGTACCGCGCTGGCCGCAGGCGACCATCGGGTCCTCGGGCTTGGCGCCCGCGCCGGCGGCGGCGCGCTGCGCCTCGACGTTGCAGTCCAGCGCCGCGAACTTGGCCTGGAGGGCTGCGGCGGCGGCCTCGTCGCCGGTCGGCGGCGTGGGTGCGGACGCGGAGGGCGACGGGGCCTTGGTGTCGTCTGCCTTCTTCGACTCGCTCGCCGAGGGCGAGGGAGTGGGGGCGGCCGGGGCCTTGAGGGCCTCACTGAGCGCGCGGCCCTGGGAAGTGGCGCTGGACGACGGGCTGGCCGAGGGGCTGGTCTTGCCGTCACCGGGCTTGGGAGCCCCTGAGCCGCTCGCGGAGGGGTTCGGGCTCGGCGTGCCCTCGGGAGCGGCCGGGGAGCCGTCCGCGAAGGCGAGAACCGGGCGGAAGTACAGCTGGGCGGTGGTACCGACCTGCTCGCGCGCCTGCTGCTCGTTCGTCCCCTTGGGGATGTTCACGATGATGTGGTCGCGGCCCTGCGTCTGGACCTCGGCCTCCGACACGCCGAGGCCGTTGACACGGCGCTCGATGATGCCGACCGCCGTGTTCATGTTCGTCTCGTTGATCGCGTCCGGCTTCCCGGGCTCGCTCTTGGCCTTGAGCGTGATGCTCGTGCCGCCTGCGAGGTCGATGCCCAGCCTGGGAGTCGTCTGCTTCGTGAGGAACATCCCCGCGGTGAGCGCCACCATCGCGATCAGGATGATCGCCAGGGCACGCCCCGGCCTCCCCTGAGCCCCCGTGGGCCGCCGGCCCTTCTTCGGTGCTGCCACCTTGTCGTTTCTCCCTGTCCAACCGTCCCGCGCCGGGTCAGCGCGCGGACGGCCACGAAATGTGTGGTGGGGACCCCTGCCCCCCGCAGAAGTGTCACAGACGGGGACCGTGCCGGTCGCCGGTCAGGCGCCCTCCACGGTCCCCGGCCGCGCGTTACTTCGCGCCGGCCTCGCCGTCGGACTTGCCGTCCTTGGGCTCGTCGTCGCCCTTGGGCGCGTCCTCGTCCTTCTTGCCCAGGTCCAGCCCCGGAGCCTCGTCCTCACCCTTGGTGAGGTCCGTCTTCGGAGCATCGGTCAGCGAGGAGGCGTCGTCCGGTACGACGGGAGCGTCGGTCGCGGCGTCCTCGGTGACCCCGTGGACGATGCGGTTGTACTCCGCGTCCTCGAGGACGGCGCCGATGGAGTTCTTCGCGAAGATCGCGTGGACGCCGGGAGCCACCTCGAGGGTGACGGTGTCGTCACCGATCTCCTTCACCGTGGCGTACATGCCGCCGATGGTGCGGACCCCGGTGCCGGGCGTCATCTGGTCGCGCATCTGCGCGGCTGCCTGCTGCTTCTTCTTCGCGGAGCGGGTCATCAGGAACATCGCCCCGATGAGCACGATGAACGGGAGGAGTGTCACGAGATTCACGGGACGGAGATCCTTCGCACGACCGCACGCGGACGGCGGCCTTTTCTACGGGGGTGGGCACACCGACCCGAAGGGTCGGCATCGGCGGAGTCTAGGCGAGTCCGCACCGATGGAACAACGCCCAGCATGGCACCGCAGTTCCTGAGGGGTCGAACCTCCGCGCCGTCAGGCCCCGAACAAGCCCTGTTGTCCGCTTGATCCACTCCCGCCCTGCTGCGGCGGTACGAGTCCCAGGTGAGCCCATGCGGCAGGCGTCGCGACCCGTCCCCGGGGGGTGCGCGCGAGCAGCCCCTCGCGGACCAGGAAGGGCTCCGCGACCTCCTCCACGGTCTCCCGCTCCTCGCCGACCGCCACGGCGAGGGTCGACAGGCCCACCGGGCCGCCGCCGAAGAGCTTGAGGAGGGCCTCCAGAACGGCCCGATCCAGTCGGTCGAGGCCGCGCCCGTCCACCTCGTAGACCTGGAGGGCCGTACCGGCCACCTCGCGGTTGATCACACCGTCGGCCCGGACCTGGGCGTAGTCGCGGACGCGGCGCAGCAGGCGGTTGGCGATGCGCGGGGTGCCGCGGGAGCGGCCGGCGATCTCGGCGGCGCCGGCGGTGTCGATCTCCACGTCGAGGAGGCGGGCGGAGCGGTGGATGACGCGTTCCAGCTCCTCGGGGGCGTAGAACTCCATGTGCCCGGTGAAGCCGAAGCGGTCCCGCAGCGGCGGGGGCAGCAGTCCGGCCCGGGTGGTGGCGCCGACCAGTGTGAAGGGCGGCAGCTCCAGGGGGATCGCGGTGGCTCCGGGCCCCTTGCCGACGATCACGTCGACGCGGAAGTCCTCCATGGCCATGTACAGCATCTCCTCGGCGGGCCGGGACATGCGGTGGATCTCGTCGAGGAAGAGGACCTCGCCCTCCTGGAGGGAGGAGAGGATCGCGGCGAGGTCGCCGGCGTGCTGGATGGCGGGGCCGGAGGTGATGCGGATGGGCGCGCCCATCTCGGCCGCGATGATCATGGAGAGGGTGGTCTTGCCGAGGCCGGGCGCGCCGGAGAGCAGGACGTGATCGGCGGTGGCGCCGCGCTGCCGGGCCGCCTTGAGGACGAGGTCGAGCTGCTGGCGGACCTTCTCCTGGCCGACGAACTCGCCGAGGTCCTTGGGCCGCAGGGCCGCCTCGACGGCGGTGTCCTCGCCGTCTGCCGCCGGCGCGACAATGCGGTCGCTCTCGTCGTCCCAGTTCACGGTGTCAGTCTGCCTTCTCGGTTCGTACGGTGGTCGGTCGCCTGCGGGGCTTTCCCGCCGCTAGCGGGCCCGGTTCAGGGACTGGAGGGCGGCCCGCAGGAGCTGCGGAACCGGGGCCGAACCGCCGGCGGCGATGGCGGCCTCGGCCTGCGGCGTCACCGCCGCCACCGCGTCCTCCGCGTCGCGCGAGGCGTAGCCGAGGCCGATCAGCGCGGCGGAGAGCTGCTCGGTCCAGGGCGCGGGGCCGGAGGCGGCGGCGCGCTGCGCGCCCACGAGGCCGCTGCTGCCCAGCGGGGCGCCCAGCTTGCCCTTTAGTTCGAGGAGCAGTTTCTGCGCGCCCTTCTTGCCGATGCCCGGTACCGCCACCAGTGCCTTCTCGTCCCCGGTGGAGACGGCCAGCCGCAGCGCGTCCGGGCTGTGCACGCCGAGCATGGCCTGCGCGAGGCGGGGGCCGACCCCGCTGGCGGTCTGCAGGACCTCGAAGACCTGGCGTTCGTCGTCGTCGGCGAAGCCGTACAGGGTCAGCGAGTCCTCCCGTACGACGAGGGAGGTCGACAGCCGGGCCGCTTCCCCGATCCGCAGCCCGGCGATGGTGTTCGGCGTGCAGTGCACGGCCATGCCCACTCCCCCGACCTCGATCACGGCAAGGGTGGGGGCGAGTGCGGCAACGGGGCCGCTCACGAAGGCGATCATCGGGTACGGCCTTTCGAGGCGTGCAGGGCGACCGCCTGCTGGAGGCGGTTCTGGGCGGGGGCCCGCCAGATGTGACAGATGGCCAGGGCGAGGGCGTCGGCGGCGTCCGCCGGTTTGGGCGGCGCGTCCAGCCTGAGCAGCCGGGTGACCATCGCCCCGACCTGGGCCTTGTCGGCCCGGCCGCTGCCGGTGACGGCGGCCTTGACCTCGCTGGGGGTGTGCAGGGCGACCGGTATCCCGCGGCGGGCGGCGCACAGCATCGCGACGGCGCTCGCCTGGGCGGTGCCCATCACGGTGCTGACGTTGTGCTGGCTGAACACCCGCTCCACGGCGACGACTTCGGGGCGGTGCGTATCGAGCCACTCCTCGATGCCCTGCTCGATGGCGACAAGCCGCAGGCCCAACTCGGCGTCCGCGGGAGTCCGTACGACGCCGACGCCGAGCATGGTCAGGGGTCGTCCGGCGACGCCCTCGACGACGCCGACGCCGCATCGCGTCAGCCCCGGGTCCACACCGAGTACGCGCACCCCGCCCCCTTCTTCTCGCTGCTCGATCGATTGATCGATTGATCGACGGTTCAGGCCGCCAGACTAGCCACTGCCTCTGACAGCACGACGGGCCGACAGGGTGTGTCCCTGTCGGCCCGTGGAAATCGTGCTCGGCTCAGGCGTCGACCTTGGCCATGACCTCGTCCGAGACGTCGAAGTTGGCGAAGACGTTCTGCACGTCGTCGCTGTCCTCCAGCGCGTCGATCAGCTTGAAGATCTTGCGCGCGCCCTCTTCGTCCAGCTCGACCTGCATGGTCGGCAGGAAGTTGGAGTCGGCCGAGTCGTAGTCGATGCCGGCCTTCTGGAGCGCGGTACGGACCGCGACCATGTCGGTGGCCTCGCTGATGATCTCGAAGCTGTCGCCGAGGTCGTTGACCTCTTCGGCACCCGCCTCCAGCACCGTCTCCAGGACGTCGTCCTCGGAGAGCTCGCCCTTGGGCAGCAGGACGACGCCCTTGCGGTTGAACAGGTACGAGACCGAGCCCGGGTCGGCCATCGAACCGCCGTTGCGGGTCATGGCGACGCGCACGTCGGACGCGGCACGGTTGCGGTTGTCGGTGAGGCACTCGATGAGCACCGCGACACCGTTCGGACCGTAGCCCTCGTACATGATCGTCTCGTAGTCGGCGCCGCCGGCCTCAAGACCACCGCCGCGCTTGACCGCGGAGTCGATGTTCTTGTTCGGGACCGAGCTCTTCTTGGCCTTCTGGATGGCGTCGAAGAGCGTCGGGTTGCCTTCGATGTCGGCGCCGCCCATCCGGGCCGCGACCTCGATGTTCTTGATCAGCTTCGCGAAGAGCTTGCCGCGCTTGGCATCGATCACGGCCTTCTTGTGCTTCGTCGTAGCCCATTTAGAGTGGCCGGACATCCGCCTGTCTCCTTCGCGTAACCAACAGTGTTCGTGCCCGATCCTACCGGGAGCTCGTCACAGCCCCGCGCGCACCATGTCGACGAAGTACGCGTGGACGCGGTCGTCCCCGGTCAGTTCGGGGTGGAACGAGGTCGCCAGGACGTTGCCCTGGCGCACGGCGACCGTGTGGCCGTCGTACGTGGCGAGCACCTCGGCAGCGGCGCCGACGGACTCGACCCAGGGCGCGCGGATGAAGACGCCCTCGACCGGGCCGTCCGCTATGCCCGCGAAATCGATCTTCGCTTCGAAGGACTCGTTCTGGCGGCCGAACGCGTTGCGGCGGACGATCATGTCGATGCCGCCCAGGGTCTCCTGGTCCTCACGGCCGTCCAGGAGCTTGTCCGCCAGCATGATCATGCCTGCGCAGGTGCCGTACACGGGCATGCCGGCGGCCACGCGCTCGCGCAGCGGCTCCAGCATGCCGAACAGCACGGCGAGCTTCGACATGGTGGTGGACTCGCCGCCGGGGATCACCAGGGCGTCGACCTCGGCGAGCTCCTCGGGACGCCGGATCGGCCTGGCCACGGCGTCCGCCGCGGCCAGAGCGATCAGGTGCTCCCGTACGTCGCCCTGGAGGGCCAGGACACCGATCACGGGGGTGTTGGTCATGACCGATTACCAGCCGCGGTTGGCGTAGCGCTCGGACTCGGGGAGGGTGTCGCAGTTGATGCCGACCATGGCCTCGCCCAGGTTGCGGGAGGCGTCCGCGATGATCTTCGGGTCGTCGTAGAAGGTCGTGGCCTTCACGATGGCGGCGGCGCGCTTGGCCGGGTCGCCCGACTTGAAGATGCCGGAGCCGACGAAGACGCCCTCGGCGCCGAGCTGGCGCATCAGCGCGGCGTCGGCCGGGGTGGCGACGCCACCGGCGGAGAACAGCACGACCGGGAGCTTGCCGAGCTCGGCAACTTCCTTGACGAGCTCGTACGGGGCGCGCAGCTCCTTGGCGGCGGCGAACAGCTCGTTGTTGTCGTAGCCGCGCAGGCGGGCGATCTCGTTCTTGATCTGGCGCAGGTGGCGGACGGCCTCGACCACGTTGCCGGTGCCGGCCTCGCCCTTCGAGCGGATCATGGCCGCGCCCTCGGCGATGCGGCGCAGGGCCTCGCCCAGGTTGGTGGCGCCACAGACGAAGGGGGTGGTGAACGCCCACTTGTCGGAGTGGTTGACCTCGTCGGCCGGGGTCAGGACCTCGGACTCGTCGATGTAGTCGACACCGAGGGACTGCAGGACCTGGGCCTCGACGAAGTGGCCGATGCGGGACTTGGCCATGACCGGGATCGAGACGGCCTCGATGATCTCTTCGATCATGTTGGGGTCCGACATGCGCGCGACGCCGCCGTCCTTGCGGATGTCGGCCGGGACCCGCTCCAGGGCCATGACGGCCACGGCGCCGGCGTCCTCGGCGATCTTCGCCTGCTCGGCGTTGACCACGTCCATGATCACGCCGCCCTTCAGCTGCTCGGCCATGCCGCGCTTGACGCGCGAGGTGCCGATCGCCGACTCGGCGGACTGGGGGGAGGTGGGAAGCGTGCTCACGGATTGACCTCACTCGAAAGGAAGACGGGGTACTGCTCGTACTACTCGGCTGAGGAAACCCCAGGGGATCAGTCCACTACAAGGGCCAATATGGAGCCTGTGGCTCCTTGATTTGTCCCTCACGGCCCTTGGAGGCCCGGGAGACCCCCTAGATCGGCCGTTCTGCAAGATCCACCGGCGGCTCGTCGTCCATTTCGAAGGCGAGCGGGAAGGGTGCGTGTCCTGCCAGTCTGAACCAGCGGACCTTGCGGTGCCTGCGCAGCGCGCGGGCGGCCCGGACCGAGTCGTTGAGGAAGCGCCGCGCCATCGGTACCCGGCGGACGGCCGCGGCCAGCTCCTCCGTGGCCTCCGCCCCGCCGGGGGCCGCCTTGAGCACGTCGACCTGGTCGGCATCGGCGAAGACCGCGCGCAGTGCCTGGCTGAGCTCGCTCTCGGCGACCTCGCGGTGGTCCTCCTCGGCCTGCCGGGCGGCGTGCGCGGCCTCGTACAGCACCAGGGACGAGGCGGGGTCGAGCACCCCGGACGTGGCCACCTCCAGCACGACGGAGGCCCGCCGTACGAGCTGCGCGTCGAGGGCGGCCCGCGCGGCGTCCATCCGCGAGTGCAGCCGGTCGAGCCGGCCGGCGGTCCAGCTGAGGTAGACCCCGATGACTCCGAGAGCCAGGGCGATCCAGACAAGGGTTTCGATCACGCTGCGCGACCCTACCGCTCAGCGCGTCCCCCGCCCCCATCGGGCCCGGCCCCGATCGAGCGCCCGCCGGGCGTGCGCGCAGGACGGCGCAGCGCCCCGCCCCGTCCCGGCCCCGGCCGTCAGGAGGGCGAGGTGTCCTTGGAGAAGCCGAGGCGGGTGCGCAGGGGGACCCGTTCGTCCGTGGCCACCGCCGCCGCGCCGTCCGTCACCGTTTCGTAGACGGCCAGGATGTCCGCCCCGACCGTGGACCAGTCGAAGCGGCGGACGTGCGCCGAGCCCCGGTCGCTGAGCTCGGCCCGGCGCTGCGGGTCGCGCAGCAGGGCGACGGCCGCCGTCGCCAGCGCGTCGGCGTTCTCGTTGGCGAAGAGGTCGCCGGCGCCGCCCTGGTCCAGGACCTGCGCGAAGGCGTCCAGGTCCGAGGCGAGGACCGCCGCGCCCGCCGAGAGGGCCTCGACCAGGATGATGCCGAAGCTCTCGCCACCGGTGTTCGGGGCGACGTACACGTCCACGCTGCGCAGCAGCCGCGCCTTGTCCTCGTCCGAGACCATGCCGAGGAATTCGACCCGTGCGCGGAGCTCCGCGGGCAGCGAGGCCACGGCTTCCTCCTCGTCACCGCGGCCCGCGACGAGCAGCCGTACGTCCGGGCAGGCCTCCACGATCTTCGGGAAGGCCGCCATCAGCACCGGCAGGCCCTTGCGCGGCTCGTCGATCCGGCCGATGAAGCCGAGCGTCTGCCCGGACCAGTCGGGGTTGGGCTCGGCCTTGGCGAAGAAGTCCACGTCGACGCCGTTGGGGATGACGACCGCGTCGCCGCCGAGGTGCTCGACGAGGGTGCGCCGCGCGTACTCGCTCACCGCGATCCGCGCGTTGATCTTCTCCAGGGCCGGCTGCAGGATCGGGTACGCGGCGATCATCGCCCGGGACCGCGGGTTCGAGGTGTGGAAGGTCGCCACGATCGGGCCCTGCGCCGCCCAGCAGGACAGCAGTCCCAGCGAGGGCGAGGCCGGCTCGTGGATGTGGATCACGTCGAAGGTGCCCTCGTGGAGCCAGCGCCGCACCCGGGCCGCCGACAGGAAGCCGAAGTTCAGCCGGGCCACCGAGCCGTTGTACGGAACCGGCACCGCCCGCCCCGCCGAGACCACGTAAGGCGGCAGCGGGGTGTCGTCGTCCGCCGGAGCGAGCACCGACACCTCGTGGCCGAGGCGGATCAGGTGCTCCGCCAGGTCCCGGATGTGGAACTGGACGCCACCCGGCACGTCCCACGAGTACGGGCACACGATGCCGATCTTCACAGGGCGCGCTCCTCCAGATCGTCCAGCCACAGCCGCTGCAGCATGTGCCAGTCCTGCGGGTGCTGGGCGATGCCCCAGGCGAAGGCGTCCGCCACCGCCTGCGTCATGGCGGTGGTCTTCTCGGTCCGGGTCCCGGTCCCCGGCACCTCGACCTCGGGGTGTATCCGGCCGTACATCGTCGGCGTGTCGCCGTAGTGCAGGGTGGCCGGGAGCAGCACGGCACCGGTCTGCTGGGCCAGCAGCGCCGGCCCGGCCGGCATGCGCGCAGTGGAGCCGAAGAAGTCCACCTCGACCCCGGAGGCCGACAGGTCCCGGTCCGCGACCAGGCAGACCAGGCCGCCGGAGCGCAGCCGGCGGGCGAGGGTGCCGAAGGCGGCGCCGCCGCTGTGCGGCAGGACCTCCATGCCCAGGCTCTCGCGGTAGGCCACGAACCGGTCGTAGAGGCTCTCGGGCTTCAGCCGCTCGGCGACCGTGGTGAAGGGCACCCCGATGTGGCCGATGGCCCAGGCCCCGGCGAGGTCCCAGTTGGCCAGGTGCGGCAGGGCCACGATGACCCCGCGCCCGGTGGCGAGGGCCTCGCGCAGCAGGTGCTCGTCCTGGAACTCGACCTCGGTGCTGAAGCGCTTCGGGTCCATCGTCGGCAGCCGGAAGGACTCCATCCAGTACCGCATGTAGGAGCGCATGCCCGCCTGTGACAGCTCGCGCAGCCGCTCCGGACCGGCGTCGGGCACCACCCGGGCCAGATTCGACTCCAGCCGCAGCACGCTCTTGCCGCGCCGCTTCCACGCGAAGTCGGCGATGCGCCGGCCGAGGGCCACGGCGGCGGGCTCGGGCAGCTTCTTGACCCCGGCCCAGCCGAGCCCGTAGAGCCCGTCGACCAGCTTGTCCTGCAAGGCGCCCATCAGGCCGCGCCACCCTCGGCGGCCGCCGCGGCGGCGTCGGCCTCGGCCGACTCGCGGCGTACGGTGACCACCCGCTGGATCAGGGTGACGAGCGAGCCCGCCGCCACGATCCACAGCGCGATCGGCAGCAGTACCCCGAGCCAGGACGGCGCCCCGAAGGTCTGCAGTCCGGACAGGCCGGCCGCGACCAGCGAGATCACCAGGCGCTCGGCCCGCTCGATGAGGCCGTTGACGGCCACCGGCAGCCCGATCGACTCGCCGCGCGCCTTGGTGTAGGAGACGACCTGGCCACTGGCCAGGCAGAAGATCGCCACCGCGCAGAGCGCGTTGTCGTTCCCGGTGCCCGCGTACCAGAGGGCGAGGCCGCCGAAGATCGCCGCGTCGGCGACCCGGTCGAGGGTGGAGTCGAGGAAGGCACCCCACCGGCTGGAGATACCGGCCTGGCGGGCCATGTTCCCGTCCACCAGGTCGGAGAAGACGAAGAGGGTGATCGTGATGGTGCCCCAGAAGAACTCGCCGCGGGGGAAGAACCACAGCGCTCCGGCCACCACTCCGGCCGTGCCGATGAGGGTGACCGCGTCCGGGCTCACCCCCCGCCGGAGCAGAAATGCGGCGAATGGCGTGAGAACACGCGTGAAGAATGCACGCGCGTACTTGTTCAGCATGGCCTTCCCGGAGGGTCGCTGGGCCGCACGGCCACCACGGCCACCGGCTGGCCCATCGTAGCCAGCACGCCACCGCCCGGACGCCGCGCACCCACCGGTTCGTGCCACGTAAGACGTACTTCACGCCGCCGACCGCCTCCGGTGGGCCCCGGGTACGTCCCCGGTACGACGTATGGACGGGATGTGACACCAGTGCAAAGCTCGAAGAATCCCGCATTCCTCCTCGGGGGAAGGGCCGGGAACACCGATCCGGACACCGATCCACCCACACCCCACCCTCCTCACCGTCACGACCGGGAGGCATGAGCATCATGGGAGCCACATCACACCAAGCCGGAGCCGCCGGCAGGGCACTGACGGCCGACCGCCCCTCTTCCATCAGGAATGTCGTGCTGGTCGGCCACAGCGGATCCGGAAAGACCACGCTGGTCGAAGCCCTCGCCCTGACCTCGGGAGCGGTCAACCGGGCCGGTCGGGTCGAGGACGGCGCCACCGTCTCCGACTACGACGAGATCGAGCACCGCCGGCAGCGTTCCGTCCAGCTGTCCCTCGTCCCCGTCGAATGGGGCGGAATCAAGATCAATATTTTGGACACCCCCGGATACGCCGATTTCGTCGGGGAACTCAGGGCCGGTCTGCGCGCCGCGGACGCGGCCCTTTTCGTCGTCTCGGCCTCGGACGGGATCGACGGCGCCACCCGCATGGTCTGGGACGAGTGCGAGGCCGTCGGCATGCCGCGCGCCATCGTCGTGACCCACCTGGAGGCCGCCCGGTCCGACTACACGCAGATGACCACCGTCTGCGGCGAGATCTTCGGCGCCGACGACCCCGACGCGGTCATCCCCCTCTACCTGCCCCTGCACGGCCCGGCCGGCCCCGACGGGCACGCCCCCGTCACCGGCCTGCTCGGCCTGCTCTCCCAACGCGTCTACGAGTACGCCTCGGGCGAGCGCGTGGAGCGCGACCCGGACCCCGCAGAGCTCTCCCTCATCACCGACGCCCGCGCCCGCCTGATCGAGGGGATCATCGCGGAGAGCGAGGACGAGAGCCTCATGGACCGCTACCTCGGCGGCGAGGAGATCGACCTCAAGACCCTCGTCGACGACCTGGAGCGGGCCGTGGCGCGCGGCACCTTCCACCCCGTCCTGATGGCCGCCCCCGCCGCCGACGGCGCCCGCCAGGGCCTGGGCACCGTGGAGCTCCTCGAACTGATCACCGGAGGCTTCCCCACCCCGCTGGAGCGCGCCGCCGTCCCCGTCACCCGCCCCGACGGCTCCGCCCGGCCCGCCGTCGGCTGCGATCCCGACGGCTCCCTCGTCGCCGAGGTCGTCAAGACCTCCTCCGACCCCTACGTCGGGCGCGTCTCGCTCGTCCGCGTCTTCTCCGGCACCCTGAAGGCCGAGGAGACCGTCCACGTCAGCGGGCACGGCCTCGCCGACCGCGGACACGAGGACCACGACGTCGACGAGCGGATCGGCTCCCTGTCCTCCCCCTTCGGCAAACAGCAGCGCGTCCTCACCCGGTGCATCGCCGGCGACCTCGCCTGCGTGGCCAAACTGACCCGCGCGGAGACCGGCGACACCCTCTCCGCCAAGGACGACCCGCTCCTCATGGAGCCCTGGACCATGCCGGACCCCCTGCTCCCCCTCGCCATCGAGGCGCACAGCAAGGCCGACGAGGACAAGCTCTCCCAGGGCCTGGCCCGGCTCGTCGCCGAGGACCCGACCATGCGGCTGGAGCAGAACCCGCACACCCACCAGGTCGTCCTGTGGTGCCTGGGCGAAGCCCACCAGGACGTCGCCCTGGAGCGGCTGCGCACCCGCTACGGCGTCCAGGTCGACCCCGTCCCGCACAAGGTGAGCCTGCGCGAGACCTTCGGCGCCAAGGCGGCCGGGCGCGGCCGGCACGTCAAACAGTCCGGTGGGCACGGCCAGTTCGCGATCTGCGAGATCGAGGTGGAGCCGCTCCCGCCCGGCAGCGGCATCGAGTTCGTCGACAAGGTGGTCGGCGGCTCCGTGCCCCGCCAGTTCATCCCGTCCGTGGAGAAGGGCGTACGCACGCAGGCCGCGCGCGGGGTCGCCGCCGGCTACCCGCTCGTCGACGTGCGCGTCACCCTCCTCGACGGCAAGGCGCACTCGGTGGACTCCTCCGACGCCGCCTTCCAGACCGCCGGGGCCCTCGCCCTGCGCGAGGCGGCCGCCGAGGCCCGGATCGAGCTGCTCGAACCGGTCGCCGAGCTCGCCGTCCTCATCCCCGACGAGTACGTCGGCCCGGTCATGAGCGACCTGGCGGGGCGCCGCGGGCGCGTCGTCGGCACCGACCAGGCCGGTCCCGGGCGCACCCGGGTCCGCGCCGAGATCCCCGAGATCGAGATCGGCCGCTACGCCGTCGAGCTGCGCTCCGTCTCGCACGGCACCGGCCGCTTCGCCCGGGCGTACGCACGCCACGAACCGATGCCGCCGCAGATCGCGGAAAAGGTGCGCGGACAGGCCGAGAAGGGAAGTTGACCGGTGCGGCACCGGATCGACCGGTGCCGCACCGCTGGGCTGCCCACCCAACCCGCTTGCGGTGGGCGGCATTTCCCTGTCCCATGACCATGGGGCGAGATCCGCCGATAGGCTCGTCGGCGCACCAAAACAGCAGGAACGCACAGCGATGGGGGCAGCGGTGGCGGACGACGGATTCGACTTCAGGCCCGGAGCACAGGTCCCGCTGCAGGGCGGCGGCGGGCAGACGGCGGCGACCAACGCGCTCGCCTCGGCCGCGTACCGCGACGGCGGCAAGGACACCAAACTCGCGGACATACTCGGCGCCAACAGCGAGAACCACCCGGCCACGGTCAAGCCCCCGAAGATCTCCCTCTTCGAGCCCAGCCTCGGCGAGGCCTTCTGCCGGGCCGTGGAGGCCCGTGCCCTCGGCCCGGGCCGCAAGCCGCTGATCCAGTCCTTCGGCGGCGATCCGCAGACGGTGGTGGAGCACTGCCTCGCCGCCTCGCACATCCGCAAGGAGCGTGACCGCAGGCTCCGGCTGATCATGCTGGTCTGCGGCGTGCTGTTCCTGCCCGGGCTGCTCCTGTGGCTGGGCCTGTTCCAGCTCCGCAAGTCCCTGTCCTCCCGGGAGAGCCGGGGCAGCTCCTGGATCGGTACCGCGCTCCTGGTCGGCGTCGGCATCGTGGTGGCCGTGCTGATGTTCCGGCTGCCGCTGACGGGCTTCCTCGGCCTCTACGCCCGCGGCATGATCATCGCCCCGGCCCTGGGCTGGCTGCTCGCCCGGCGCACCTGCGAGGCCACCGCGAGGGACCTGCGCGCCCGCTGGGACGGGCTGCTGTCGGGCGGCGGGATCGGCGCCAAGATCCCGGAGGCCGTGCCCGGCAACCCCGACGAGAAGGCGCGCGAGGAACTGCGCCACCAGCTCGCCAAGCTGACCGCGGAGAACCGCAGCAACCAGGTCTTCTACGCCGGCCCCAAGGGCATCCTCGGCATGGGCACCCGCTGGGGCAGCTGGCAGATGGCCGAGGAGCTGGCCCCGAAGAGCGAGGGGATGGAGATCCACCCCTTCCGCAGCTGGGACGTCATACGCGGGATCGACGCCCAGCTCCGCAAGCTGGAGCGGGGCCCCCTGCACACCGGCGGCTTCCCGCCCGCCGCGATCCAGCACTGGATCGTCACCCCGATCGGCGAGGGCGCGGGCGAAGTCGCCCGCCCCACCGGCGAGAACGTCGACGCCTTCCTCATCAAGCCGCACGAGATCACCCGGATCTGCAACGAGCAGCAGTTCAGCGCCGGCAACCGGCACTACCTGGGCATCCAGTACCCGCTCTGGGACGGCCAGCTGGTCATCAACATGCTGGTCACCGTCACCGTCCTCTACAAGACGCTGCGCGTGGACGTCACCGCGCACGCCCTGGGCCCCGTGCACGGCCTGTTCACCAGCAAGTCCAAGGCCCCGACCGTGGAAGTGCCCAAGAGCATCCGCTTCTGGGAGACCGTGGAGCGCCCGCTGCCGCTGGTGGACGCGCAGGAGGTGGTACGCCTCGCCGTGCGGGCCCCGCTGACCTGGTACCCGCCGCTGCTGGAGTACTTCGGCGGCAAGCTGGTCCTGCCCGAGCCCTTCGGCCTGCGCCACGTCTGGGCCGGCTCCATGTGGCGGCACCGGTTCATGGCGGACGACGCCCTGCGCACGGTGGCCCCGGTGCTGCGGGCGATCCACGCGGCGACCTTCAGGGTGCTGGAGGAGAACGGCGTCGACACCGACCGCTTCACCAACCGCTCCTCCATCATGAGCGGGCTCGTCCAGGAGCCCTCCCCGCGCAAGGCCGACGTCTACGACGCCTGAGGGGGCCGTGGGTAGGCTGGAGGAACGGCCCGAGGAGGGACCATGACCGAACGCAAACCACCAGGTGTCAGCGTCGAGTCCTGGGTGGACCGGCAGATCCGGGAGGCCGCCGAGCGGGGCGAGTTCGAGAACCTGCCCGGCTGGGGAAAGCCGCTGGCCTCACTGGACGCGCCCTACGACGAGCTGTGGTGGATCCGGGGCAAGATGCACCGCGAGGGCTTCGCCGTCCTGCCACCGGCGCTCGCGCTGCGCAAGGAGGCCGAGGACACCGTGGAGAAGGTCCGGGCAGCCCGCTCCGAAGGTCGGGTACGGGCCCTCCTCACCGAGATCAACGAGAAGATCGGCGCGGCCCTGCGAATGCCCCCGCCGGGCCCGCCCCTGGGGCTGACCGAGTTCGACGTCGAGGCCGAGGTGGAGGCCTGGCGCCGGACCCGCCCGGAGGCGGCCGGCGACACGCCTTAGTCGACGGGCCAGGCGTCGGCGAGCATCTGGCGGGTGTCCGCGAGGAGTTGCGGCAGGACCTTGGTGTGGCCCACGACCGGCATGAAGTTCGTGTCGCCGCCCCAGCGGGGCACGATGTGCTGGTGCAGGTGCGCGGCGATGCCGGCGCCGGCGGCCGCGCCCTGGTTCATGCCGATGTTGAACCCGTGCGCCCCCGAGGCCTTGCGCAGCGCGACCATCGCCCGCTTGGTGAGGTCGGCGAGCTCGGCCGTCTCCGGACCGTCCAGCTCCGTGTAGTCGGCGACGTGCCGGTACGGGACGACCATCAGGTGGCCGCCGTTGTACGGGTAGAGGTTCAGCACGGCGTACACGTGCCGGCCCCGGGCCACGACCAGGCCGTCCTGGTCCGACATCTCCGGAATCCCGCAGAAGGGACAGCCGTCCCCGGCCTCCGGGCCGGTCGGCTTGTTCTCCCCCTGGATGTACGCCATCCGGTGGGGCGTCCACAGACGCTGGAACGCGTCCTGCGTGCCCACACCGATCTGCTGCTCCGGCTGAGTCGTCATGGCGGCAAGCATATGACCTTGGCTTCGCGTACGAGGAGGGCCCCCGGGAAGTGATCACTTCCCGGGGGCCCCCTACCCGCAGACCTGGACGGATCAGACCTGGACGCGGTCCGCGACGACCTTGGCCAGCTTGGCCAGCGCCTCGTCCTTGGCGATGCCGTTCTCCTGCGAACCGTCGCGGTAGCGGAAGGAGACGGTGCCCGCGGCCATGTCCTCGTCACCGACGATGATCATGAACGGCACCTTCAGCTTCTGGTGGTTGCGGATCTTCTTCTGCATGCGGTCGGAGGAGGCGTCCACCTCCACCCGCAGGCCCTGCTTCTTCGCCGCCGCGGCGAACTCCTGGAGGTACTCGACGTGCCCGTCGCCGATCGGGATGCCGACCGCCTGGACCGGGGCCAGCCACGGCGGCATGGCACCCGCGTAGTGCTCCAGCAGCACGGCGAAGAACCGCTCGATCGAGCCGAACAGCGCACGGTGGATCATGACCGGACGCTGGCGGGAACCATCGGGAGCGGTGTACTCCAGGTTGAAGCGCTCCGGCAGGTTGAAGTCGAGCTGCACGGTCGACATCTGCCAGGTGCGGCCGATGGCGTCCTTGCACTGCACCGAGATCTTCGGACCGTAGAAGGCGGCGCCACCCGGGTCCGGGACCAGCGGGAGACCCTGCTTCTCGGCGACCTGCGCGAGGACCGCGGTCGCCTCCTCCCAGGCCTCGTCCGACCCGACGAACTTCTCCGGGTCCTTGGTGGACAGCTCCAGGTAGAAGTCGGTCAGACCGTAGTCGCGCAGCAGGTTGAGCACGAAGGTGAGGGTCGTGTCGAGCTCCTCCGCCATCTGCTCGCGGGTGCAGTAGATGTGCGCGTCGTCCTGGGTGAAGCCGCGGGCGCGGGTCAGGCCGTGGACGACACCCGACTTCTCGTACCGGTACACGGTGCCGAACTCGAACAGGCGCAGCGGCAGTTCACGGTAGGAGCGGCCGCGCGCGTCGAAGATCAGGTTGTGCATCGGGCAGTTCATCGGCTTGAGGTAGTAGTCGGTACCGCCGTCGAGCTGCATGGGGGGGTACATGCCCTCCGCGTACCAGTCCAGGTGGCCGCTCTTCTCGAAGAGGGCGCCCTTGGTGGCGTGCGGGGAGTAGACGAACTCGTAGCCCTCCTCCTCGTGCCGCTTGCGCGAGTAGTCCTCCATCACCCGGCGGATGATGCCGCCGCGCGGGTGGAAGACGGCGAGGCCGGAGCCGATCTCGTCCGGGATGGAGAAGAGGTCGAGCTCGTTGCCGAGCTTGCGGTGGTCGCGCTTCTCGGCCTCGGCGAGGAAGTCGAGGTGGGCCTTCAGCTCCTCCTTCGACGGCCACGCGGTGCCGTAGATGCGCTGGAGCATCGGGTTCTTCTCGCTGCCGCGCCAGTAGGCGGCCGCGTTGCGCATGAGCTTGAACGCCGGGATGTTCCGGGTGGTGGGCAGGTGGGGACCGCGGCAGAGGTCCTTCCAGCACAGGTCGCCGGTCTTCGCGTCCAGGTTGTCGTAGATGGTCAGCTCGCCGCCGCCCACCTCGACGTTCGCGCCGTCGTCGGTCGACGCGGAGCCCTTGATGCCGATGAGCTCCAGCTTGTACGGCTCGTCGGCGAGCTCCGCACGGGCCGCCTCGTCGGTGACGACGCGGCGGGAGAAGCGCTGGCCGCGCTTCTGGATCTCCTGCATCTTCTTCTCGATGGCCTTCAGGTCCTCCGGGGTGAAGGGCCGGGCCACGTCGAAGTCGTAGTAGAAGCCGTTCTGGACCGGCGGGCCGATGCCGAGCTTCGCCTCGGGGAACAGCTCCTGCACGGCCTGCGCCATGACGTGCGCGGTCGAGTGGCGCAGGATGTTCAGGCCGTCCTCGGAGGAGATCTCCACCGGCTCGACGGTCTCGCCGTCCTTCACCTCGTACGCGAGGTCCTTGAGCTCGCCCGCGATGCGCGCGGCGACGATGGTGCGCTCGCCGGCGAAGAGCTCCGCCGCCGTAGTGCCCGTGGCCACCACGCGCTCGTCCCGCTCGGAATCGCGTTGGATGATCACACGGACGTCTGACACCGGTCTCTCCTGACTCAGGGGGTGCGCGGGCGAACGCCGCGCGCCTGAATCGTACCGAGCGGAGTGGCTGCGCCGCTAAACGGTTACCGGCGGCCCGCCCGACGGGACCCCCGGCCCCACCCCCGAGCCACCGCTCGGGCCGGTGGGCCGTGGGGTGGGGACGCCCCGGTGTGCGCCCACCCCACCCGCTGCCCGGCGGTGGACGCCGGTAGCGTGCCCCGTTATGGAGATACGCGCGCTGGACCTGGCCGACGATGCCACCGCGGCGGCCGTGCACCGGATCGGGCGGGCCGCGTACGCGGTGGAGGCGGAGCTGATCGGCTTCGACGGCATCCCCGCGCTGGGCGAGAGCCTCGCCGATATGAGAGCCCGGGACCTGAATTGGCTCGGCGCCGTCACCCACGACGGTGATCCGGCCGGTTTTCTTGCCTGGGGGGAGGAGGGGGACGGGGTCTGCATCGATCGGCTGTGCGTGGATCCCGGGCGGTTTCGGCAGGGCGTCGCTTCCCTCCTGTTGCGCCACGCGCTGACGGAGGTGTTCCCCGGGCGGCCCGTCGCGGTCACGACGGGAGCCGCCAACGCCCCCGCGGTCACGCTCTACGAGCGTCTCGGCTTCCGGCGCGGCCCGGACTTCTCCCCCGCCCCGGGACTGACCATGGCCTCCTTCGGCCGGGCCGTCGCACCCGCCCCGTGGGATGGTGGAAGGGGATCTTCCGACCTGGCATGAGGTGACACCCATGAGAGTGACCCGGAAGGCGGCCGCCCTGGGCGCCGCGACGGCCCTGCTGGCGGGCGGACTCCTCGCCGGCTCCCCCGCGGCCGCGGCGCCGGTCGCCGCGTGCACCGGGGACCAGTTCTCGGCCACCGGCGCGGACCGCACCGACTCCGGTCGGGTGCGCTTCACCGTGGTCAACGACGGGCCGACGTGCCGGCTGCAGGGTTTCCCGACGGTGGCTCTCTCGGGCCAGGGCTCCCCGGACCGCAACGCGCCGCTGCGCGTCGTCCCCCGGGGCGAGGCCCGGCCGGTGGTGCTGTCCCAGGGCGCGAGCGCCTCGACGGTCCTGACCTTCACCCCGGTCCTCGGCGAGGCGGACGGCTACTGCGCCTCCGGAGCCGAGCCGACCACCGCCCCCTCGCTCGTGGTCGGCATCGCCGGCATGGGATTCCAGGTGGCGCCTTCCGACGGCGGCCGGTTCGCCCTCTGCGGCAACACCGTCCGCGCCACCGCCTTCCGCTGACGCTCAGTCGTCGGACGGCAGGACGTCCTCCGGGTCGAAGGCCGCGTCCAGGGACTTCATGAGGCGGTCACGTTCGACCTCGTCCATCGGGACGGGCGTCACGTCCGCCGCGTCGGACAGCCGCCGGAAGCCGCCCCGCCGTTGCAGCCGGCCCGTGATCCGGACCGGAAGGCCCACCAGGTGGGCGTGGCCCGCGATGCGGTACGCCTCCTCGTCGAGCGCCGCCCGTACGTACGGGACCTCCGCCCCGGCCAGCACCCGTAGCCGGACCGTGCCCCCTCCCCCGGCGGCCTTGCGCCGCATCCGTACGACCGCCCCCGCGAGGCGGACCGGTACGGCCGGTTCGGCGCGGGTGTAGCGGGCCGCGGCCTCCCGCAGTACGGGCAGGTCGCCCGGGGAGAACTCCACCGGCTCGGGTCGGGCCGCGCAGCCTGCCGGGACTCCGGCCGCGGGTGCCCAGGCCAGCGCGATCCGGGCGCCCTCCGAGCCCCGGACCAGGGCGATGAGCGCCTCGGCGAGTTCCCGGCTGACCCCAGCGGCCACCGCAGCGTCGAAGGCCTCCATGCCGCCGGTGGCCCGCTGGTAGTCCACGGCCTCGCGGGCCGCGTGCAGGGCGTGGTGCAGCCGGGTCACGGGGCCCCGGCCGCCGTCCACGGGGACGTAGGCGCTCAGCCGGCGCCCGCCCGGGGAGGGTCCCACCAGCACCCGGTCCAGGGTGTGTTCGGCCTGCGCCTGGTGCCGGGCGCCGTAGTAGCCGGCCCGGGCCCGGTCGGCGAGGGCCGCGGCGAGCAGGAGGCGGCGGGCGGCCGAGCGGAGCTGTTCCTGTACGGGCCAGGCGGCCTCGCCCCGGAATCCGTGGGGGCCCTCCGGGATCTCCCGTTCCCAGTGGATCTCGTCGCTGGGCACGCTCAGTCCGAGGAGCACCTCGCGCGCCGAGGGCAGTCCGCCGTGCGCGAGGGCGGTGAGCGCCTCCTCGAGCAGGTCGGCGCAGTCGGGGAAGGTGCGGCTCTCGGGGACGAGCAGGCTGGTGCCCGAACGCCCCGGCGGGGTCCAGCGCCCGTACCTGCCGGTCGCTCCGCCGCGCCGCAGCCAGCCGTGCCGCTGCAGCAGCGCTCCCAGCACCTGGGGGTCGACCTGCGCGGGATCGGGACCGCCGGGGGTGTACTGCGGGGACGGGAGCGGTTCGAGGTGCGGTGAGTGCAGGTTCATCAGGGTGTCCCTCCCGACCCGACCCGGGTCATGATCTCGCACAGCGCACGGTCGTCGAAGATCCGCGTGGTGGGGATCCGTACGGTGGTGCGGCGCCGGCCGGTCACGGGGTGTCCGGCGAGATTGGTCCAGTAGCAGCAGTGCCTCAGGTCGAGCCGGTCGTGGCCGGCGGCGAGCCACTGGTCGCGCTCCCTCGGTACGAGCATCACGACGAGGATCTTGTGGACGGCGACGGGCGTCCGGGCCAGTTTCACCAGGTGCTCGTTGTCGAGGGTGAAACCGAAGCTGGGCCCGGCCGGCCGCGGCGGTATCTGGTAGGTCGCCTTGAGCTGCACCTTGATGGTGACCTCGTCGTCGACTACGTGTTCGGGCGCCCCGTGGGAGACGTGCCAGTCGATGCCGTTGTCGGGGAAGGGCTGGGAGAGCGAGCAGCCGGCGGCGGCCGCGACGGCGTGCAGGTATCCCACCTGGAGGGTCTCCATGCAGGCGGTGGTGGCGAGCGTGCCGCGCAGGGCTGCGGTCCGCGGACCTGTCCCCTCGTGCAGCACCCCGCCCGGTTCGGGCTGTGTGAGCGCCATGGCCGGCTCCCCATGCCTTACGGGCTCTGCCGTGAGCGGTGCTGGGTGACGACCGGTCATGTGTGCGGTCCCCCATGGAGGTTGTCTCCGCACCCGGGTGCCCGCAAACGGCGTACGGGGCAAACAGCCCGGGTATCACCGATGCGGCGGGGCTGGAGTGTTCAGGAAGCTCCATCCGCCGCTCGGGGACGAGGAGTTCGCCATGACACGCTGGTACGAGGGCCCGCTGGCCGCATTCGACACGGAGACCACCGGGGTGGACGTCGAGCAGGACCGGATCGTGTCCGCCGCGCTCGTCGTCCAGGAGTGTGCGGGCGGCCGGGTCCGCACCACGCGCTGGCTGGTCAATCCCGGGGTTCCGGTGCCCCCGGGGGCCACGGAAGTGCACGGGCTGACCGACGAGCACCTGCAGCGTCACGGGCGCTGGCCGGCGCCGGTGGTGGAGGAGATAGCCCGCTCGCTCGGGGAGCAGCAGGTGGCGGGCCGGCCGGTGGTGGTGATGAACGCGCCGTTCGATCTGACGCTGCTGGACCGGGAGTTGCGCCGGCACCGGGCGTCGTCACTGTCGCGCTATCTGGACAACCGGCCGCTGACGGTGCTGGATCCGCGGGTGCTGGACAAGCACCTGGACCGGTACCGCAAGGGCCGCCGGACGCTGACGGACCTGTGCGCGCACTACGGGATCGAGCTGGAGGGCGCGCACGACGCGGCGGCGGACGCGATGGCCTCGCTGGAGCTGGTGCGGGCGGTGGGGCGGCGGTTCGCGGCCCGGCTGGAGCGGCTGACGCCGGCCGAGCTGCACACGCTGCAGGCCGTGTGGCACGCGGCGCAGGCGCGCGGACTCCAGGCGTGGTTCGCCCGCCAGGGCACTCCGGAAGCGGTGGATCCGCACTGGCCGCTGCGGCCGGACCTGTCGACGGCCGCGTAGCCGGCAGGGGCCCGAACATGCGGAAGGCCGGTCCGTCTGTGACGGACCGGCCTGTCCCGGTGGGCGATACTGGGATCGAACCAGTGACCCCTTCGGTGTGAACGAAGTGCTCTCCCGCTGAGCTAATCGCCCGGGAACGCACTGAACAATACAGAAGGCTCGGGGCTGGTTCAAACCGCTTCCCCCGAGCCGCCCCGCCGGACGCACCTCACGTACCTACTCAGGTCGCATCTGAGTACGCACACCCATGTCCTGACTGCGTGACCGCCGCCACACTCCGCATATGAACACCCCCTTGCCGCCCGCCGAAGAGCTGGCGCTCATCGACCGCGAGCTGGCTCAACTCGATGCCCGGCGGCTGTATTTGCTGAGCCGCCGGGACTGGCTGCTGCGCCTCCTGCACCAGCCCGGCAGCGCGCCTGCCCCGGTCCGCTGGGGTCCTGCCGCCCCCACCGGGTCCGCGAAGGAGGCCTCCGCCCCGAGCGCGCAGAACGTGCTGCTGACCCTGGGGGCGGTCCTGCTGGCCGTCGCCGCGCTCGCCTTCACGCTGGTGAGCTGGGGGTCCATGGGGATCGCCGGCCGCTCGGCGGTGCTGGCCGCGGTGACGGCTGCGGCGCTGGGCGCACCCGTCCTGCTGCTGCGCCGCGGGCTGCGCTCGACGGCGGAGTCGGTCGCCGCGGTGGGGCTGCTGCTGACGGTGCTCGATGCGTACGCGCTCTACGCGGTCGGTATGCCGGACCTCGACGGCACGGGGTACGCGGCGGGGGCCGCCGCGGTGCTGGCGGCGGTGTGGGCCGGGTACGGCTCGGGCCTGCGGAAGCTGCGGATCCCGCTGCCGGCGGCGGTGCTGGCGGCGCAGTTCCCGCTGCCGCTGGCGGCGCTGGCCGTGCAGCCGGGCCCGTTGCAGCTCGGCTGGGCGCTGCTGGCGACAGCCGTGCTGGACGCGGCGCTCGCCCTGCGGGTCAGGTGGGCGGCGGCCGTGGCGGCCGTGGCGGCCTCCGGTGCGC
The DNA here is from genome assembly GCF_002080455.1 of Streptomyces sp. Sge12. Lineage (NCBI taxonomy): Bacteria > Bacillati > Actinomycetota > Actinomycetes > Kitasatosporales > Streptomycetaceae > Streptomyces > Streptomyces sp. Sge12. The sequence continues at coordinate 6,345,556 of NZ_CP020555.1, read as the reverse complement.
TGCTGATCGGGGTGGCCCAGTCGTGGTCGGCGGGGTCCGCGGCGGCGGGCGTGGCCCCGGCGGCGCTGCTGCTGGCGGGCGCGGCGCTCGGCGTGGCCGCCGCCTGGCGGGAGCCGCGCGCCTCGGCGGCGGCGCTGGTGGGCGCCCTGGCCGCGGTGGCGGGCCTGGGCGGCGTGGTCCGGCCGGGTCTGGACCCGGCCTGGGCGGCGCTGGTGCACCTGCTGCTGGCGCTGCCGCTGCTGGCGGCAGTACGGGGCTCCGCGCTCCCGGCGGCGGTCCGGCGCGGGCTGGCCCGGGCGGGCGCGGCGGTCGTGGCCCTGGTGGCGGTGGCGGCGGCGTCCGCGGTGGTTCCGACGCTGGTGGCGCGGTTGCGGGTGCTGGGCGAGGTGTGGGCGGCGACGACCCCGGGCCGGGACCCGTACGGGCCGGGGGCGGCCGTTCCGCTCGCCCTGCTGATCTCGGCGGGGGCGGCCTGGTGGCTGTCGCGGGCGCTGTCGCGGCCGGAGCCGGCGGTGGTGGCGGTGGTCCTGGGCTGGGCGGGGCTGTTCTCGGCCGCGGCGCTGTCCGGCCTTCCGGTGGCGGCGGTGTTCGCGGCGCAGCTCGCGGTGACGGGCGCGGCGGGTGTCCTCGCCCTGCGCTCCCCGGCGCGCGGGATCCGGATCGCGGCCGGTGTGTGTGCGCTGGCCGGCGCCGCGAACGTGTCCCTGGGCGCGCTGGACGGCCGGACGGCGACCTTCGCGGTGTGGGGCCTGCTGGGCGCGGGCTGCGCGGCTGGAGCGGCGTACGGGCCCGCTCCGAGGCCGGTGCGCTCCGCGGCGGCCGTGGGCGCGGTCGGGTATGCCACGGGTGTCCTGGTGGCGGTGGGCGCCGTGTCGGACCTGGCGGTGGTCTGGTGGGCGCTGCCGGTGCTGGCGGTCCCGGCGCTGGCGGCGGCGCTCGGGCCGCGGCTGGGCGGGGTCCGGCTGCCCGTCGAGATCGCGGCGGCCGTGGCGGGCCTGCTGGCGCTGGGCCTGTCGGCCGGGCGGGCGGGCACGCTGGCGCTGGTCCTGGCGCTGGCCGGGGTGGTCTGCGCGGGCGCCGCGGTGCGGCCGGACCGTCGGGTGCTGGGCTGGGCGGCGGGGGCGCTGTTCGCGGCGGCGACCTGGGTCCGGCTGGCCGAGGCGGGGGTGACCGCGCCGGAGGCGTACACGCTGCCGGTGACGGTGCCGGCGCTGGTGGTGGGGCTGCTGCGGCGGCGCCGGGACCCGCAGGCCTCGTCCTGGGCGGCGTACGGCCCGGGTCTGGCGGCGACCTTGCTGCCGAGCCTGCTGGCGGCCTGGGGCGACCCGGGCTGGCTGCGTCCGCTGCTGCTGGGGGCGGCCGCGCTGGCGGTGACCCTGGCGGGCGCGCAGCGGCGGCTGCAGGCTCCGCTGCTGCTGGGCGGAGCGGTGCTGGCAGCGGTGGCGCTGCACGAGCTGGCCCCGTACGTGGTGCAGGTCGCGGGCGCCCTTCCGCGCTGGGTGCCGCCGGCCCTGGCGGGCCTGCTGCTGCTGGCGGTGGGGGCGACGTACGAGCGGCGCCTGCGCGACGCCCGCCGGCTGCGGGCCGCGATCGGCCGGCTGCGGTAGGCGGACGGCCGAGGGCCCCGGAGCGTCCGGGGCCCGGGAATGCCGAAGGCCCGGAGACGGTGAAGTCTCCGGGCCTCAGGTCCGGGTGGGCGATACTGGGTTCGAACCAGTGACCCCTTCGGTGTGAACGAAGTGCTCTCCCACTGAGCTAATCGCCCGGACGCACCGCAAACATTACCGCATGTCAGCGGTGCTCCCCGACCATCACTGGTCCTTGAGGTTCCAGGGCATCACGAGCCCGTACTTCCACAGGTAGAAGCCGATCAGCGCGCCCGCGATGACGAGGCCCACGCTGGTCAGGATGATGTTGCGGCGGCGGACCTTCGGGTCGAGCGCCTTCTGTGCGGCTTCGGTGACTTTCCGCTTCGTCCAGCGCAGCACGAGGTGGGCCCAGGCGAACTCGGTGGCCCAGATCGCCAGGCCCGCGAAGATCGCGACCCAGCCGGGGCCGGGCAGCACGAGCATGGCGACACCGGCGGCGATCACGGCGAGGCCGACGATGAAGACACCGACCTGCCAGCTCAGGTGCAGGCTCTTGTTGGACTTGATGAAGGCCGGGGCCTTCGATACGTGCGGCGTCTGCGCTTCGCCTTCCGCGGCGGCCTCCGCGGCCGGGGCCGTGGTGGGTTCCGGCGTGGACTCGTCAGCGGCGGACCCGTGGGCCCCGCGGTCACTCCCCGTATTCATGAGACCGAATCTACCCGAGCCGGATGCACACGTGAATGCAGGTTTGGATCCGCCGTCCGAGGGACCCAGAGGTCCGCAAAACGGTCAGAGGGGTTTACAACGGCACCGTAGGTGGCATGTCGATTTCGCCGACGTGCGAATCCCCGAGCGCACACTGAGCGAAAGGCCCTGGCGCTTATGAACACCACGGTCAGCTGCGAGCTGCACCTGCGCCTCGTTGTGTCGAGCGAGTCCTCACTGCCTGTTCCCGCGGGCCTGCGGTATGACACGGCCGACCCCTACGCCGTGCACGCCACCTTCCACACCGGCGCCGAGGAGACGGTCGAATGGGTATTCGCCCGCGACCTCCTCGCGGAGGGCCTCCACCGGCCCACCGGTACCGGCGACGTCCGCGTCTGGCCGTCCCGCAGCCACGGTCAGGGCGTCGTCTGCATCGCCCTGAGCTCACCGGAGGGAGAAGCACTGCTCGAAGCACCAGCCCGAGCACTCGAGTCGTTCCTCAAGCGGACGGACGCCGCGGTCCCGCCCGGGACCGAGCACCGGCACTTCGACCTCGACAAGGAGCTCTCCCACATCCTGGCCGAAAGCTGAGCCAGGCCTACAGCCGCTCGACACCGTCCGACTCGGGGCGACGGTGCGGGTCGGCCGACAACCACATACGCAGTGCCGGCGCTGTTCCCGCGGAAGCCACCCGTGAGGACGGCGCCGGTGTGCTTCGGCGGGACCCGCTATTGTCGGGCGGCAGTGGCGGCGCCTCCCGTCGCCGCAGGCCCGGCCCCTGAGGGAGACCCCGTGCAGATCCCCCACGACACCCGTCGCGCGCTCGACGTCGTCGTCGCGCTGGTGAACACCGCGGCCGAGACGGACCAGCCCGACGGGCTCTCGGACATCGGCGCCCTGCGCGGATTCGTCCAGGAATACTCGATCAGCGACGTGGGCGAGCTCAGCGCCCGCGACCTGGCCGGGGTGCGGACCGTGCGCGGAAAGTTCGCCCAGGTCTTCGCCTCCCCGAACCCGCGTGCGGCCTCCATACTGATCAACGAGCTCGTGGCCACGGCCGGCACCACTCCGCAGCTGACCGACCACGACGGCTACGACTGGCACGTGCACTACTTCGCGCCGGGCGCGTCGGTGGGCGACCACCTGGCGGCCGACGGCGGCATGGCCCTGGCCTTCATCGTGGTCTCCGGCGAGCAGGAACGGCTGCGCCGCTGCGAGGCGCCGGACTGCCGGCGGGCCTTCGTGGACCTGTCCCGCAACCGCTCCCGGCGCTACTGCGACAGCCGGACCTGCGGGAACCGGCTGCACGTGGCGGCCTACCGGGCCCGGCGCAAGGAGGCCGACGCGGAGGCGTCAGAGCATGAAGAGATCATGCACGGCGGCGAGCAGCAGCAGGATGCCGATCACCGCTAGGAAGATCATCAGGGGCGGTTGGGAAAGCGCGAAGAGACAGCCTCGCGGCTCCTCCACTACGGGGGCGGGTACCGGCGGCTCACCGTGCGATGTCTCGAACATGTCGGGCCGATGATGGCGCAGGGCACCGCGGACCGGCCCTCAACACGCCAACGTCCGCGCGGTAGTTCGCCCGATCTTGTGGTCGAGTGGCGTTCCGCGGGTCGCGCCGGGCCGGATTCCGGTTCAGATCCCGTGCTTCTTGAGGATGGCCTCGATGTCGGAGAAGTCGTCGGCGGGGGCGGCGGCGGACTGCGGCCGTGAACCGGTTCCGGCGGCGCCCAGGGACGGCGCGGAGGCGGCCGGGGCGACGGCCTCGGTGGCCGGCTTCCCCTTGACCTTCTTCGGGGGCTTCCCGGACTCCCCGGAGGCGGCGAGGCCGCGGCGCTCGACGGCGCGGGTGGTCATGAAGAGCAGCCAGGACAGCCCGAGCAGCCCGAAGCCGATCCACACGGCCGGATCGAAGACCATCCCGGACACCCACTCCACGAAGCCCGTCATCACCAGGGCGACCGGTACCAGTGCGTACGCGGCGATCCGCGTGGCGGCCAGGAAGCGCTTGCGGTAGGCGGTCACCGCGGCGAGGCCCAGGCCCGCCGCTGACACCGCTGAGCAGATGGTCTCGGCAAGCATGCGGTCCTCCGGACTCTCGGCGGGTCGGCGATCTGTCCCTGTCCATCCTGCACCGACCGCCGCCGCGGCGGCCAGGTCCGCAGTAGCCCGCGGACCGATCTCCGGGACATCTCCGGGTCGCTCCTCCTCCCTGGGTCCCGGTCGGTGGGGCGGGCAGGGGCTGGGAGACTGTCCGTATGACCGATTCCGTGATCCTCGACGTCTGGTGCGAACTGCAGTGCCCGGACTGCCACCGCGCCCTGGACGACGTACGCGCCCTGCGGGCCCGCTACGGCGACCGGCTGGACATCCGGCTGCGCCACTTCCCGCTGGAGAAGCACAAGCACGCCTTCGCCGCGGCCCAGGCCGCCGAGGAGGCCGTGGAGCAGGGGCAGGGCTGGCCCTACGCGGAGGCCGTGCTGGCGCGCACCGCCGAGCTGGCCGAGCGCGGCGAGCCGGTCCTGCTGGACGTGGCGCGGGAACTGGGACTGGACGTCGAGGAGTTCGACACGGCCCTGATCGACGGGCGGCACATCCTGATCGTCGACGCCGACCAGGCCGAGGGCAAGGCCATCGGCGTGACCGGCACCCCGACGTACGTGATCGACGGGCAGCGGCTCGACGGCGGCAAGAGCCAGGACGGACTGCGCGCCCGCATCGAGGAGATCGCCGACCGCCTGCTGGCGCCCACCGCCTAGAGGGCCTAGATCAGGTCCTTGGCGAAGTTGATGTCCGTGGGGCGGTAGCCGAGGGACTGGTACAGCCGCAGGGCCGGGGTGTTGTCGGTGAAGACGTGGAGTGCCAGCAGGCGGTGCCCCTCGGCGAGGGCCACGCGCTCGGCGAGCAGCATCAGGTCGCGGCCGTGCCCGCGGCCCCGGTGCTCGGCCCGTACCTCGATGTCGAAGATGTACGAGCCCTCCCCGTGCGGCGCCAGCCACACGTGGCCGACGGGCACGCCGGCCGCCTCCAGGACGACGAAGGTGGTGTCCGGGGTCGCCAGGCCCCGGGGCAGCCGGCTCTCGTGGTCGGCCACCGACTTCGCGCGGGCGGCCTCGGCGGACATGCCGCGGCTGTGCCAGTTCTCGGCGTAGCCCTCGACTGCCGCCGCGTACCAGATCCCGTACTCGGCCTCCGTCATGGGGCGGCCGAGGACCCCTTCGGAGAGGGCGGGCGGCTCGGCCGGCAGGTCCTTGGCCATGTGGCGGCTGTACTCGGTGTAGCCGAGGGCCTCCGCCATGCACAGGCCGCCCTGCGACTGGGCCGGCACCGATACGCGGACCCGGCGGCAGCCCCAGCCGCGCAGCACCTCCTCGGCGGCGAGCGCGGCCACGGTGGCCCGGCCCCGCCGCCGGTCCCCCTCCTCGACCGCCAGGTCGCGGATCTCCCCGACCGTCGGCCCGAAGGGGGTGTCGGACGCGATCAGCAGGGCGCCGACCGGCCTGCTGTTGACCCGGATCTCGTACGGGCGCGACCGCGCCCCGTCCGCCGTGTGCTGGAGCGGCCCGGACGGCCGCAGGGTGGTGGTCATCCCCTGAGTTCTACCCGTCCCGCGGCCGCCGCGACAGTCCTCCTGCCCGCGGACGCCCGCTACGGATCGATGTCCGCTGCCGCCTTCACCTCGAAGATCCGCATCACCTCGGCGGTGACCGGTCCGGGTGCGGTCCCCAGCTCGCGGTCGTCGATCCGCAGCACCGCCTGGGCGTCGCGCAGCGAGGAGGTCACGAAGATCTCCTCGGCCTGCGCCAGCGCCTCGAAGGGCAGGTCGGTCTCCTTGGCGCCGGCCCAGTCGATGATCAGGGCCCGGGTGATGCCGGCCAGGCAGCCGGAGGCCAGCGGCGGGGTGTGCAGTTCCCCGTCGAGGACGACGAAGACGTTGGAGCCGGTGCCCTCGCAGAGCCGGCCGAGGGTGTTGGCGAGGAGCGCCTCGGAGGCACCGGCCCGGTGGGCGGCGGCGAGGGCGACCACGTTCTCGGCGTAGGAGGTGGTCTTCAGCCCGGCGACGGCCGAGCGTTCGTTGCGGACCCAGGGCACGGTGACGACGGCGGTGGTGTCGGGGCGGCGGGCGGATTCCGCGACGGCGGCGATCAGGGTGGTGCCGGCGTCCCCACGGTCGGAGCCGAGCGGGGAGACCCCGCCGGTGTAGGTGAGGCGCAGTCGGCCGTGTTCGACCGGCTCGGCCTCCAGTACGGCGGCGCAGGCGCGGCGGACCTCGTCGAGGTCGGGGTCCGGCAGGCCCAGGCCCCGGGCCGAGCGGGTGAGCCGTTCGAGGTGGCGGGTGAGCGCGAAGGCGCGACCGCGCTCCGCCTTCAGCGTCTCGAAGACGCCGTCGCCCACGGTCAGGCCGTGGTCGAGGACGGACACCTTCGCGCTGCCCACCTCGGTCAGCTCTCCGTCGAGCCAGATTCTCATGGTGCGGTCCTTCCGATCGTGCCGTTCGCCCCCTGGGTACCGCTGGTCTCGCGGCCCGCGGCCACCCGCAGCAGGCGGGCGGCCTTGAGCTCGGTCTCCGCCCACTCGCGGTCGGGGTCGGAGCCCCAGGTGATGCCGGCGCCGGTGCCGAAGAGCAGGCGGGGGCCGCCGGGGGTCTCGCGGTCGATCCAGAAGGTGCGGATGCCGACGGCGAGCTCGGCGGTGCCCCGGTCCGCGTCGACCCAGCCGATGCCCCCGCAGTAGGGGCCGCGCGGGGCGGTCTCCAGGGCCTCGATGATCCGCAGGGCGGAGGACTTGGGCGCACCCGTGACGGATCCGGGCGGGAAGGTGGCGGCGAGCAGCTCGGGCCAGCCGGCGCCGTCGGCGAGCTCGCCGCTGACGACGGAGACGAGGTGCACCAGCCCCGGGTGCTCCTCGACGGCACACAACTCGGGGACGGCGACGGAGCCCGTCGCGCAGACCCGGCCGAGGTCGTTGCGCACGAGGTCCACGATCATCACGTTCTCGGCGTGGTCCTTGGGGAGCAGGTCCTCCACGGTCCGGCCGGTGCCCTTGATGGGGCCGGACTCGATGTGGCGGCCGGACCGGCGCAGGTACAGCTCGGGGGAGGCGGTGGCGATCTCGACCCCGTACGCGGCCAGGCGAATCGTTCCTGCGAAGGGGGCCGGGTTGCCGCGCGCGAGGAGCGCGGTGAGCGCGTCGACGTCGGCGCGCTCCGGGTGGGGCAGCGGCGCGGACATCACCCGGCAGAGGTTGGCCTGGTAGACCTCACCTGCGGCAATGTGTTCGCGGACCCGCCGTACGCCGGCCACGTACGCGGCGCGGTCCAGCGAGGAGGTCCACCGGTCGGGGTCGGGTCCGCGCCAGGCCCCGGGGACGGGCGCGGGCACGGGCTCGCGGCGTACGTCGCCGAAGCGCGCGCAGACGAGCCGCCCTTCGAAGTCGGCGGACACCGCCCAGAAGCCGGTGGAGTCGAGGGCGGCGGGATCGCTGGTGACGTCGCGGAGATCGGTCGCGAGGAGGCCGCCGAAGCGGGCCATGGGGGGCAGGTCGTGCACGGCTGCGAGTCTATGACCGGTGACGACGCGGCGCCGGTGCGGTGACGGCGGGGTGACCAGTGGTGATCGAGCGGCAGCACGCTGCGGAAACGCGTTTTTGAGCTGGCCCGGGAATCCGCTAGAGTTCAACACGTCGCCAGGGAGCGAAGGGGGAGAACCCCGGAGCGAACACGGTGACCTGCGGACGTAGCTCAGTTGGTAGAGCACCACCTTGCCAAGGTGGATGTCGCGAGTTCGAGTCTCGTCGTCCGCTCGAAGTGGGGGATCTTCCCGAGAACCCCTGCAGCTCCATGGTGGAGTGGCCGAGAGGCGAGGCAACGGCCTGCAAAGCCGTCTACACGGGTTCAAATCCCGTCTCCACCTCCAAGGACGATTAGCTCAGCGGGAGAGCGCTTCCCTGACACGGAAGAGGTCACTGGTTCAATCCCAGTATCGTCCACTGGTCCGCAAGGATCCCCGCGCGATTAGCTCAGCGGGAGAGCGCTTCCCTGACACGGAAGAGGTCACTGGTTCAATCCCAGTATCGCGCACGCAGTATCTGTACGACCTGCGGCTTTCGAGCCGTGGAGCCCGCGCGATTAGCTCAGCGGGAGAGCGCTTCCCTGACACGGAAGAGGTCACTGGTTCAATCCCAGTATCGCGCACCATTCGAAAGCCCCGGCCGTTCTCACGGTCGGGGCTTTCACGTTACCCCGCACGGGTGGGTTCGGTGTGACACAGGCCTGGGGGCCGGCATGCGGGAAGGCCTGAAAAAGGGTGCTGCCCGTCCGACTCCCCAGTCGTACGGGCAGCACCCTTCACCTGCCGTCCGTCCGTCTCTCCCCCGTCCCCACGGGGTTCGACAGGCCGATGTCCCGGTCCGGGCCGCTCTCCCGGACCCGGGGCGCCGCTCAGCGCCCCAGCATCAGACCCACGGACGACGCCTGTGCCGCCAGCTGATCGAATCCTCCGAAGAGGAAGAGCAGCAGGGCGGCCAAGGGGAGCACCATGGCCGCGGCCACCAGTGGATGGCGGGTGCCGGACTCGTGGCCGTTGAACGCGAATGCCTTGCGCCCCTGCCGTGCGATGTCCGCCATGGCCCTCTCCCTGTCGTCTGGCAGCGGCGGGCTCGTGACCTCGGGGGACGAGTGCGCCACCCGCCGCTTGTCTTCAACACTAGGCGGGCGGGCGGCCCCTGGCCTCATGCCCTCGTACCCATTGCCGGGCCTCCAGGAGGATGACGGGGCCTGCCCCGTGTACTCCCCTGGGTGGAGACCGCTCCCCCGCTGTGAGGGTCATCCCGGAGGGGATGACCGGAGGGTAGTGACTTCGCTCACTTGCGTCACTCCCTGTGGCCGCGTGTCCGACCACCGGCCGCCGGCAAGATCCACTCGACTGTGGGCCCCGTACGGGCCCGCCGGCGGGCGCCCGGACCGTCACCGCAGCGCCAATCCCCTTGACGCACAGGCCGCTTGGGGGTGCGCAGCACCCCGGACGCACCCCCGGACGGCCTCGCCGGGTCTCCCTCACGTGTGCTGTGCCGCACTGACAAGCGAATCCCCCGGCGAGGGCGCGGCCTCTGAGCACGCATGCCGGATGGTCCGTAAGCTGTGCCACGTCAACAGGACGACCGGTCAGCGGGGTGGACATGGCGATGATGCGGCTCCGGCGCGAGGACCCGCGTGTCGTCGGCTCGTTCAGACTGCACCGGCGGCTCGGCGCCGGCGGCATGGGCGTGGTCTACCTGGGATCGGACCGGCGCGGACAGCGCGTCGCCCTCAAGGTCATCCGGCCGGATCTGGCCGAGGACCAGGAGTTCCGCTCGCGGTTCGCCCGCGAGGTGTCCGCCGCCCGGCGGATCAGGGGCGGCTGCACGGCGCGCCTGGTGGCCGCGGACCTGGAGGCCGAGCGGCCCTGGTTCGCGACCCAGTACGTACCCGGCCCCTCGCTGCACGACAAGGTGGCCGAGGAAGGCCCCCTGACGGCCGCACAGATCGCCGCCGTGGGCGCCGCGCTCTCCGAGGGCCTGGTCGCCGTCCACGAGGCCGGAGTCGTCCACCGGGACCTCAAGCCCTCGAACATCCTGCTGTCGCCCAAGGGCCCCCGGATCATCGACTTCGGCATCGCCTGGGCCACCGGGGCCAGCACCCTCACCCATGTGGGTACGGCCGTCGGCTCCCCCGGCTTCCTCGCGCCCGAGCAGGTGCGCGGCGCCGCCGTCACCCCGGCCACCGACGTCTTCGCGCTCGGCGCCACCCTGGCCTACGCGGCCACCGCCGACTCCCCCTTCGGGCACGGCAGTTCCGAGGTCATGCTGTACCGCGTGGTGCACGAGGAGCCGCACCTCCAGGGCGTCCCGGACGCGCTGGCGCCCCTCGTACGGGCCTGCCTGGCCAAGGACCCCGAGGAGCGGCCCAGCACGCTCCAGCTGTCGATGCGGCTCAAGGAGATCGCGGCCCGCGAGGCGCAGGGGCTCTCCGACGGGCGCCCGCCGGCCCAGCGGGCCCGGGTCGAGCGGCCCACGGGACGGCTCCCCGAGGCCGAGCGGATCGGCGGCGCCGAGGAGTACCCCGGGCGGCGTACGGAACGCCGTACGGGCGGCTCCACCACGCCCCGCCCCCAGGGCGGGTCCCCGAGCGGTCCGCACTCGCGGCCCTCGTCCTCCCGCAACCCGCAGCACCCCGGCGGCCCGACCTCACGGCCGACCTCGGGCCGTACGGGCGGCCGCCCGGCCCCCAGGACCACGGGGACGGGACGGCGGCCCTCACGGCCGGACCCGAAGCTGATGCGGCAGCGGCTGATCGTGTTCGTCGTGGTCACGCTGATCGTCGCGCTGGGCATCGCGGCGGCCCAGAAGCTGTAGGGGTGTCCTACTGCGCGGCGCGGCCCTGGGCCACCGCGTAGAAGGCGACCGCGGCCGCGGCGCCCACGTTCAGCGAGTCCACCCCGTGGGCCATCGGGATCCGCACCCACTCGTCGGCGGCGACCAGTGCCTGCGTGGACAGGCCGTCGCCCTCGGCCCCGAGCATCAGCGCCACCCGCTCCAGGGACTGCGGCGCCGCCACGTCGATCGGCGTGGCCTTCTCGTGCGGAGTGAGGGCGAGCAGCTTGAAGCCCGCCTCGCGCACCCGGTCCAGGCTCTTGGGCCAGGCTTCCAGACGGGCGTAGGGGACGGAGAACACCGCGCCCATGGAGACCTTCACCGAGCGGCGGTAGAGCGGGTCCGCACAGTCCGGCGACAGCAGCACCGCGTCCATGCCGAGGGCGGCGGCGCTGCGGAAGATCGCACCGATGTTGGTGTGGTCGTTGACCGCTTCCATGACGACCACCCGGCGGGTCGTGGCGAGCAGTTCCTCGGCCGTGGGAAGCGGCTTGCGCTGCATGGAGGCCAGGGCGCCGCGGTGCACGTGGTAGCCGGTGACCCGTTCGGCGAGCTCGGGGCTCACCGCGTAGACCGGTGCCGGGAGTTCGTCGATGACGTCGCGCATGACGTCGACCCACTTGGCGGAGAGCAGCATCGAGCGCATCTCGTACCCGGCGTCCTTGGCGCGTCTGATGACCTTCTCGCCCTCGGCGATGAAGAGGCCCTCCGCGGGCTCGCGCCGGCGCCGGAGTTCGACGTCGGTCAGGCCCGTGTAGTCGGCGAGGCGCGGGTCGTCGGGGTCGTTGATGGTGATGAGATCAGCCACAGGGTGATACTGCCTTGTCCTGGGTACGGTGCCAACGGCCTGTCAGGCGCTGGTGGTGGGAACGTCCGTGGTTCCGACGCGGACGACCTCGCCGATGACGATGACGGCGGGCGGGCGGACCTCCTCGGCGCGCACCCTCTCCCCGACCGTGGCCAGGGTGGCGTCCACCCGGCGCTGGGTGGCGGTGGTGCCTTCCTGGATCACCGCGACGGGGGTCTGCGCGGGGCGGCCGTGGCGCACCAGCGCCTCGGCGATGAGGCCGATCTTGTCGACGCCCATGAGGATCACCAGGGTTCCGGTGAGCTTGGCGAGGGAGGCCCAGTCCACGAGCGAGCGCGGGTCGTCGGGGCCGACGTGGCCGCTGACCACGGTGAACTCGTGCGCCACGCCGCGGTGGGTGACGGGAATGCCGGCGGCGCCGGGCACCGAGATGGAGCTGGAGATGCCGGGGACGACGGTGCAGGAGATGCCGGCCTCGGCGAGGGCCTGGAGCTCCTCCATGCCGCGGCCGAAGACGTACGGGTCGCCGCCCTTGAGCCGGACCACGGCCTTGCCGGCCTTGGCGTGCTCGATCAGGGCGTTGTTGATGGCCTCCTGGGCCATGAACCGGCCGTACGGGATCTTCGCGGCGTCGATGACCTCGACGTGCGGGGGGAGTTCGTCGAGCAGGTCCCGGGGGCCGAGCCGGTCGGCGATGACCACATCGGCCTCGGCGAGCAGACGGCGGCCGCGCACGGTGATCAGGTCCGGGTCGCCCGGGCCGCCGCCGACGAGGGCGACGCCGGGGGTGGCCTTGTGCCGGTGCGCGGGAGCGGCGAGGGTGCCGTCGCGCAGGCCCTCGATCACGGCGTCGCGGACGGCGGCGGAGCGGCGCGGGTCGTTGCCGGTCAGCACGGCGACGGTGACGCCCTCGATGCGGCCGGTCGCCGGGGTCCACGCGGTGGCGGCGGAGGCGTCGTCGGCGCGGACGCACCAGACGCGCTCGCGCTCGGCCTCGGCGGAGGCCTGCTCGTTGACGTCACGGTGCTGCGTGGCGATCAGGGCGTACCAGGCGTCGGCGAGGTCCCCGTCCCGGTAGCGGCGGCGCTCCCAGCGGATCTCGCCGGTCTCGGCCATGGCGTCCACGGAGGGGGTGGCGGAGGGCGAGACGAGCAGGACGTCGGCGCCGGCCGCGACGAGCGCGGGGAGACGGCGCTGGGCGACCTGGCCACCGCCGATGACGACGACGCGGCGGCCGGCGAGGCGGAGGCCTACGGGGTAGGCGGGGGTGTCGGCCATGGCGGTGCGGCTCCTGGTGCGGCGGTCGTTCCGATGTGCCGCTGCGGCTCTGGAGCGGCGGTGTGCTGACGTGCGGCGATGTGGTGCGGGTCCACCATACGACTCGGGCCGTCCCGAGGCGCGGACGGGGCTGCGCCCTACCCCTGCGGGGTCGCTCGGCGGGTCCGGGCCCACCCCGCGCGGGCTTCCGGCCCGCGGGCCGGGGGCGGGGTGCTTCGCCTACGGCGGGCCTGCTCCGGGTCGGCCGGGGGCCTCGCGGTGGTGCGGTGCCCCTCCGGCAGGTCTCCTCGGCTCGCGAACCCCCCAGCCGGACCGGCCCGCCGCTCGGCGGTGGGTTCGCTCGGCCTGCGGGGACCTCCCGGAGTGTCCCCGCCCCACGGCACCGGGCGCGGGCCCGCCATCCCAGCCCCGCCGGCGGAGGCGCGGGGTGGGTCCTACTTCTCGGTGACGCCCGCCGAGTCGAAGGTGGCGACCTCGTGCATCGCGCGGGCCGCGCTCTGGACCAGCGGGAGGGCGAGCAGGGCGCCCGTGCCCTCGCCGAGGCGGAGGTCCAGGTCGACCAGCGGGCGCAGGCCCAGCTTGTTGAGCGCCGCGACATGGCCCGGCTCCGCGCTGCGGTGGCCCGCGATGCACGCCGACAGGGATTCGGGGGCGATGGCCCGGGCCACCAGGGCGGCGGCCCCGGCGCTGACGCCGTCCAGGATCACGGGGGTGCGCAGGGACGCTCCGCCGAGGAGGAGGCCCACGATGGCCGCGTGCTCCAGGCCGCCGATGGCCGCGAGGACGCCGATCGGGTCGGCCGGGTCGGGCTGGTGGAGCTCCAGGGCGCGGCGGACGACCTCGACCTTGCGGGCGTGCGTCTCGTCGTTGATGCCCGTGCCCCGACCGGTCACCTCGGCGGGGTCGACCCCGGTGAACACCGAGATCAGGGCCGCGGAGACGGTGGTGTTGGCGATGCCCATCTCGCCGGTGAGGAGGGCCTTGTTGCCGGCCGCGACCAGGTCGCGGGCCGTCTCGATGCCGACCTCGATGGCCGCGACGGCTTCCTCGCGGGTCATCGCCGGGCCGGTGGAGAGGTCGGCCGTACCGGGGCGGACCTTGCGGGGCAGGAGGCCGGGGGTCGCCGGGAGGTCCCCCGCGACGCCGACGTCGATCACGCAGACCTCGGCGCCCACCTGGTTGGCGAAGGCGTTGCAGACCGCTCCGCCGCCCAGGAAGTTGGCGACCATCTGCGTGGTGACCTCCTGCGGCCACGGGGTGACGCCCTGGGCGTGCACGCCGTGGTCACCGGCGAAGATCGCGACGGCGGCCGGCTCGGGGATCGGCGGCGGGCAGACCCGGGAGAGGCCGGCCAGCTGGGCGGAGATGATCTCCAGCATGCCCAGGGCGCCGGCGGGCTTGGTCATGCGCTTCTGCCGCTCCCAGGCCTCGCCGAGCGCCTTCGCGTCGAGCGGGCGGATGCTGGCGACGGTCTCCGAGAGCAGGTCGTGCGGCTCCTCGCCGGGCAGCGCGCGGCGACCGTAGGTCTCCTCGTGGACCACCCAGGAGAGCGGCCGGCGCTGCGACCAGCCGGCCTGGGCCAGCTCGGGCTCCTCGGGGAACTCGTCGACGTAGCCGATGCAGAGGTACGCGACGACCTCGAGGTGCTCGGGGAGGCCGAGCTCGCGGACCATCTCGCGCTCGTCGAAGAAGCTGACCCAGCCGACGCCGAGGCCTTCGGCGCGCGCGGCGAGCCAGAGGTTCTCGACGGCGAGGGCCGAGGAGTACGGGGCCATCTGCGGCTGGGTGTGCCGGCCGAGGGTGTGGCGCCCGCCCCGGGTGGGGTCGGCGGTGACGACGATGTTCACCGGGGTGTCGAGGATGGCCTCGATCTTGAGTTCCTTGAACTGCTTCGCCCGACCCTTGGGCAGCGACTTGGCGTAGGCCTCGCGCTGGCGCTGGGCGAGCTCGTGCATCGTCCGGCGGGTCTCGGCGGAGCGGATGACGACGAAGTCCCAGGGCTGCGAGTGGCCGACGCTGGGCGCGGTGTGGGCCGCCTCCAGGACGCGGAGCAGCACCTCGTGCGGGATCGGGTCGGTACGGAAGCCCTTGCGGATGTCACGGCGCTCGCGCATGACGCGCAGGACGGCCTCGCGCTCGGCGTCGGCATAACCGGGAGCCGCCTCGCCGACGGGCTCCGCCGCGGCGGGCTCGGGCTGGGCTGCCTCCTCGGGCCGGGCCGCTTCCTCGGGCCGGGGCTCCACGGCCACCGGCTCGGCCTGCGGTTCGACGGCCACCGGCTCGACCGCGACCGGCGCCACCACGACCGGCTCGGGCGCGGGCTCCGGTTCGGCCTCGGGCTGGACGGCCACGGGCTCGACGGCGAGGGGCTCCGGCTCGGGGACCGGCTCCGGCTGCACCGGCTCGGCCACGACGGCGGCGACCGGCTCGACGGGCGCGACCGGCTCGGGCTGGGGCTCCACGGCCTCCGGCTGGACGGCGACCGGCTCGACGGCGAGCGGCTCGGGCTGCGGCTCCGGCTCGACGGCGAGGGGCTCGGGCCCGACCGGCTCGGCCCCGGCGGCCGCCACCGGCTCCACGGGGGCCACCGGCTCCGGTGCGGGCTCCGGCTCGGCCTCGGGCCGGACGGCCAGCGGCTCCACGGCGATCGGCTCGGGCTGCGGCTCCGGCTCGACGGCGAGGGGCTCGGGCCGGACGGCCTCGGGCGCGGGCTCGACGGGCTGGACCGGCTGGACGGCTTCGGGCTGGACCTCTTCGGCCGCCACCGGCTCGGGCTGGCCCACCGTTTCTGCGGGGGCCGCCTCCGGCTCCGGCTCCACGGCGGCCCGGGCGGGCTCTGCCGCCGGATCCGGCGTCCACGGTGCGCCGGCCTGCGGCGGGATCTCGCCCGCGGCGGTTTCCGCGCGCGGGATGTCCAGGTACTCGGGCCCGGTGGTCGGGGGCCCCGCCTGGCGGAGCGGAACGGGCGCCGCCGGGGTGCTCACGGCGGCCGCCGGAGCGGCCGGGGCGGGAGCCGCGGCCGGGCCGCGGTCCGCGAGGGACCGTACGACCCCGCCGTTGGCCTCGGGTACGGGCGGGCCCATGTGCAGCGGGCGCCGGACGGGAGCCGCGGGGGCCACCGGGGCGACGGGGGCCGCGGGCGGCGGGACGACGAGGCCGCCGAGGTCGAGCGCGCCGGAGTCACGGCCGCCCGTCTCGTGCGCGCCCGCGCTGTAGCCGCCGTCGGGGAACACCGGCGGGGGGAAGTCGGTGTACGGGGCCGGTGCCGGGGCCTCGGGGAAGGAGGGCTCGGAGCCGTAGGACGGGTCCGTGTACATCGGCGGGCCGTCGAGGGGGGACGGGGCGGGGAAGACGGGGGCCGGCGGGACGACCTGCGGGTCGCTCCACGCGCCCTGGCCGCTCGGCATCAGCAGCAGTTCCTCGTCCTCCGGCTCGGCCGGATTGTCCATGAGGTCCTGGAAGGCGTAGCCAGCGGGGACCGGTGCAGGGATCTGGACCGGAGCGGGGACGCCCTGCTGATCCACCATGCCCGCGTTGTCCGGGTGACCCTCGCCCGGGACCTGGCCGGTGTCAGTCATGCTTACCCCTCGCCCATCGGTGTTGCCTCTTCGATCGCCCGGTCGCCCACGGGGCCGCCGAGCGGTTTTGCCTGCGGGGTTGCGGTGCGACGAGCTCGTCTCGCATACGCCGGCACGACAACCAGTAAGCATTGTCGCGCCCGTCGGCGATCGTGGCGGCCATAACCGTCACGGTCCTCTGTGGACTGCGCCACGTCGCGCGTCCAGGCGGTGTCGCGATGCCCGAATCGTCCGGGGCAGTACGACGATCGGCCAGCCTACCCCGGCCCTCGTCTCAGCGCGTGGCGGGGCGTTCCGCTGCCAGGAGGAACACCACGGAACGGTCCTGTTCGGCCCAGGTACGGGGGTCCAGGGCGACGGACTGGAGCAGCGCGCACTCGACGGCGTAACCGTGTTCGGTGAGTGCCCTGCCGATCGCCTCCGCCTCGTCGCGGGTGGAGGCGTGGCTGACGATCCGTTCGGGACGGCGTTCGGCGACGGCCGCGACGACGGGAGCGCCGCCTCCGCCGACCCGGACGACATCGGGCTCGGGCAGGTTCTCCAGTACGTGCGGTGCGCGCCCGGCGACGACCTGGACCTGCACTCCTCGCGTGCGCGCGGCGGCAGTTACGCGGTCGCAGGCGGCCGGGTCGGTGTCCACCGCGATGACGGCGGCGCCGAGGGCGGCCGCGTCCACGGCCACCCCGCCGGAGCCGGCGCCGATGTCCCAGACGAGGTCGCCGATGCGCGGGCCGAGGCGGGCCAGTTGAGCCGCGCGCAGCTGTGCGGACTCGCCCTCGCCCGCGTCCGGCCGGGGCCTCGCCCAGCCGCGGTCGGTGGACCGGGCGGCGCTCTGGCCGAACAGCCAGCCGGCGTCGGCGGGGGTCGGTCCCCCGCCGCCGATGACGATGACGACGTTCGGGTCGCGCCAGGTGTGGTCGGCGGCCTTGTCGGAGGTGAGGACGCTCACCTGTTCGCGGTCGGTGCCGAGTTCCTCGCAGACGACGAAGGTGCGGTGAACTCCTTCGAGGAGCAGTGCCAGTTCCGCGGGGCCGGCGCCGGGTGAGGTGAGCACGGCGACCTTGGCGTGGGCGCGGCAGACGTTGACGGCGCGGCGCAGGGTGCGCGGGTGGGCCACGACGATCTGGGCGTCGTCCCAGGGCATGCCGGCGCGGGCGAAGGCGGCGGCGACGGAGGAGACGGCCGGGACGACCTCGACCTCCAGGCCGTGCTCCGGGGCGCGCAGGGTGCGTACGACGCCGAAGAAGCCGGGGTCGCCGTCGGCGAGGACCACTGCCGTGCCGCGGTGGCCGGCGATGCGGCGTGCGGCGAGGCCGAGGCTGCCCAGCCGGACGCGTTCGGCGGTGGGCGGCACTTCGGGGAGGGCGAGGTGGTGGGCGGCGCCGGCCACGAGGGTGGCGGCGGAGAGCGCGGACCGGGCGCCCGCGGTCAGGGGCGAACCGTCCCAGCCGATCACCGTGACCCGGTCGGCCATCGTCGTCAGTCTCCTGGTCTGGGGTGGGGGGAAGCTTCGTCGGGCGGGCGCGGGCACGGTGAGACTACCCGGTCATCGGGTCACTTCCAGTCGGCGCCGACGGGGTAGCCGCTCGCGTCGGCCCGCTGCGGGAAGGCGGAGCCACGGGCGTATCCGTCGTAGCTGTCGAAGCTGTCGTACCCGTCGTATCCGTCGCCCTCGTCGAGGTCCTCGGGGACCAGGCTCCAGACGATGAGGTCGGTACGGATGTCGGTCCAGCCGCCGTCGGCCGTCTGGGTACGCACTATCCACGCGTTGCGCAGGACGCCCTCGCTGATGCAGCCGATCTTCTGCGCCACCTGCTGCGAGGCGGTGTTGTCGGCGGCGGTGCGCAGTTCGAGCCGCTCGAACCCCTGGTCGCGGAAGAGCCATTGGGCGACGGCGAGGACGGATTCGCTGGCGTAGCCCTCGCCGCGGGCCCAGGGGGCGGTGACGTAGCCGACCTCGGTGGCGCGGGTGCGCCAGTTGGTGTTCTGGAGGTGGACGACGCCGACGAGGCGCTGGGTGAGGAACTCGGTGACGGCGAGGACGATGCCGCGGCCCTCGGTGCGTTCGGCGTGGGAGCGGCGGGTGGCCCAGGCGTGCGCCTCGGCGGGGGTGTAGGGGTGGGGTGCGCCGGTCCAGGCGATCACGTGCTCGTCGTTCATCATCTCGGTGAGCGCGGTGACGTCCTCTTCCTCGAAGGGGCGCAGCACCAGCCGGTCCGTGCTGATGGTGACGTCCGGGAAGGTGGTAGTCATGCGCAGCTCCATGCCTGAGAACGTGGTGCGACCGTGTTGCGATGCGACCGCGGTACGGGACCGTTCGTGCGGGACCGTGCATGCGGGTCGTAGGCCACAGCATGCAGCATCGCCCCGGTGATGTGCAGGGCCGGGTTGCCCGGAAGCGGGCAGAGCTCGGCCCCGCGCGCCGTCAGGGGCGTGCGGGGCCGAGATTCATGACCGGTGGTGGTGGAATCGGCTCAGGAGGGCCTGGTTCAGGAGGCCGGGGTGCCGAAGGCCGGGATGACCGAGCCCTGGTACTTCTCCTCGATGAACTTCTTGACCTCGTCGGAGTTCAGGAGCTTGGCCAGCTTCTGGATCCGCGGGTCGTTCTGCTGGCCTTCCTTGACCGCGAGGAAGTTGGCGTAGGGGTTGCCCTCGGCCTTCTCCAGGACGAGCGCGTCCTTGGCGGGCGCCAGCTTGGCCTCCAGGGCGTAGTTGCCGTTGATGATCGCGGCGTCCACGTCGTTCAGGGCGCGCGGGACCGTGGCGGCCTCCAGCTCCTTGAACTCCAGGCCCTTCTTGTCGGTGATGTCGGACAGCTTGGCGCTGGTGCCGACACCCTCCTTGAGGGTGATCAGGTTGTTGGCGGCGAGCAGCTGGAGGGCGCGGCCCTCGTTGGTGGTGTCGTTGGGGACGGCGATGGTCTGGCCGGCCTTGATGTCACCGATGGCCTTGATCTTCTTGGAGTAGAGGCCGAGGGGCTCCAGGTGCACGTTCACGACGGGCACGACGTGCGTGTTGTTCTTCTTGTTGAAGTCGTCGAGGTACGGCTTGTGCTGGAAGTAGTTGCCGGCGACCTGGCCCTGCTCGGTGGCGGTGTTCGGCAGGACGTAGTCCGTGAACTCCTTGACCTCGAGCGTGAGGCCTTCCTTGGCCGCGAGCTTGTCCTTGACGAAGTTCAGGATGTCGGCGTGCGGGCTCGGGGAGGCCGCTATGACGAGGGGCTTGCTCTCGTCGGTCTTTCCGCCGTCCGTCTTGGCCGAGGACGGGTCCGAGGAGCTGCCGCAGGCGGTGAGGCCGAGGGCGAGCGCGGTGGCCGAGGCGGCGAGGGCGGTGAGCTTGATGTTCTTACGCACGAAGAGTGCCTTTCTTGCTGAACAAGTACCGGTGACTTGCTGGTGGTGGCCCAAGCACGACAAGTGCGGGCTCTATGAGGGGAGGGGGAAAGTCTTTTCAGGCGGTGCGGCCGCGACGGGCGAGGAGGCGGACCACGCCGTCGCCGAGCAGCTGGATCACCGTGACGAGGACGATCAGGACCACGACGGTGGCGACCATGAAGCCGGTCTCGAAGCGCTGGAAACCGTAGGTGATGGCCTTGGAGCCGAGCCCTTCGCCGCCGACCGCGCCGGCCATCGCCGAGTAGCCGACGAGGGTGATGACGGTGGTGGTGACACCGGCGACCAGGGAGGGCAGGGCCTGCGGGAGGAGCACCTTGCCGACCAGGGTCGGGATGCCGCCGCCCATGGACTCGACGGCCTCGATCAGGCCGTGGTCCACCTCGCGGACGGCCGTCTCGACGAGCCGTGCGAAGAAGGGGATGGCGCCGATGGCGAGCGGGACGATCATGGCGGTGGGGCCGATGAACGTGCCGACGACCGCGGTGGTGACCGGGATCAGGAAGATCAGCAGGATGATGAACGGCAGCGAGCGGCCTATGTTCACGATCACGCCGAGGACCTTGTTGAGCGGCTGGTTCTGCAGGAGGCCGCCCTTGTCGGTGAGGACCAGCAGGATGCCGATGGGCAGTCCGCCGAGCACGGTCACCAGGGTGGACCACAGCACCATGTAGAGGGTGTCGTAGGTGCCCTGGGTGAGCAGGGGCTGCATTTCGGACCAGGTCACTTGGCACCGTCCTTGACCAGCGCGGCGAATTCGGTGTCGGCGTCGGCGGCTTCGGCGCCCTCGACGATGTCGACCTGGAGGCCCTGCTCGCGCAGGAAGCCGACGGGCACGACGTTGTCCTCGTAGCCACCGGGCAGTTCGATGCGCATGCGGCCGATCTGCCGGCCCGCGACGGTGTCCATCGCGGCGCCGAGGATCGAGATGTCGATGTTGTACGTGCGCGAGAGCTGCGAGATGACCGGCTGGACGGCCGCTTCGCCGTGGAAGGTGACGTCGACGACCGTGCGGTCGGGGCCGGTGGCGGTGCCGGTGACCGGGAAGAGTTCACCGGCGAGCTCGGAGCCGGGGGTGGCGAGCAGCTCGGCGACGGTGCCGGACTCGATGATCCGGCCGTTCTTCATCAGGGCGGCCGAGTCGCAGACCGACTTGACCACGTCCATCTCGTGCGTGATGAGCAGCACGGTGAGGCCGAGCTGCTGGTTGAGGTCGCGCAGCAGCTGGAGGATGGAGCGGGTGGTCTCGGGGTCCAGGGCGCTCGTGGCCTCGTCGGAGAGCAGCACCTTGGGGTCGCCGGCCAGGGCGCGGGCGATGCCGACGCGCTGCTTCTGGCCGCCGGAGAGCTGGGTCGGGTAGGCCTTGGCCTTGTCGGCGAGGCCGACGAGGTCGAGGAGTTCGAGGGCCTTGCGGGAGCGCTCGCGGCCGGAGACGCCGAGGATCTCCAGGGGCAGCTCGACATTGGCCTGGACGGTCCGCGAGGACAGCAGGTTGAAGTGCTGGAAGACCATGCCGATGCGGCTGCGGGCTTCGCGGAGTTCCTTGCCGGCGCGGCGGCCGCGGCCGGCGAGGGCGGTGAGGTCGACGCCGTCGACGGTCACCGTGCCGGTGGTGGGGCGCTCCAGCAGGTTGACGCAGCGGATCAGGGAGGACTTGCCCGCGCCGCTCTGGCCGATGACTCCGTAGACCTCGCCCTCGCGGACGTGGAGATCGACGCCGTCCAGGGCGGTGACCTCGCGGCCACGGGACTGGTAGACCTTCGTGAGGCCCGATGTGGTGATCACAGGATTTCCGTCGCTGTCGAGTGCGCGGCGCAGCGGGGTGCCGGCACGGGGCAAACAATCTGGGACGCGATACGGGACGAACCGTCAGAAAACGATGGTGTCGACGCGTGCGCGGGGCAGGAACGAGCCGTGCTGTTCATCAGGGGACGAGGCACTGGCGCGACTGGTCTCGCTTCGGGGCGCGAGGCTCAGGAAGGGGCCCTCAGAAGGCGCACATTCGACACATACAACGAGCACCGGGCGTCATCGTCGCCTCGGTCGCAAGGGTGCGGCTGCTCGTCGTGGTCATGGGCCCCAGTAAAGCAGACCCATCCCCTGACCGATCAACGCTGTCCGGATAGCGGACGGATTTCGACCGCATACCGGACGGCGCGGTCCTGGCCGACCCTCCGCCCCGCGGCCGCTCCGCCGCCGCTGACCTGCACCGACAGCACCATCGGGGCCTGTGCCGCCCCTCCGTCCGGAGCGCAGTGGCGGGGTCCGTTGTGGTCAAGACCACGGTCGGGAGACAGGGGTGCGCGCTTCGGGTCTTTCGGCCCGTAATACCCTCGCTGCATGCTCGACGCCCTGACGGTCGCCATCGGCGTGGCCGCACTCGCCCTCGCCGCCTGGTGCGGCCACGCCGCATGGCGGGACCAGCCGACCAAGGACTGGCACTTCATCGGTATGGCCGTGGTGACCGTGCTGGTGCTGGCGCAGCTGGTGATCGGCCTGGTGCAGCTGGCCCGGGGCGAGAAGCCCGACGAGGGCACGGTGATCTTCGTGGCCTACCTGGTGGGCGCGTTCGCCGCGGTACCGGCCGCCGGCCTGCTCTCGCTGACCGAGCGGACCAAGTGGGGGTCGGTGACGGTGGCCGCCGGCGCCGTCGTGCTCGCCGTCCTCGAAGTACGGCTCTACGACATCTGGGGAACCACCGGTGCCTGACGCTGACACGACGACCGACCGGGCGGGCGCCGCGCCCGCCGACCGCAAGCGGCTGGTCTCCGGGCCCGGGCTGCTGCTGGTGTGGCTGTACGGAGTGATGGTGGTGGGCGCGGTCTCCCGGTCCGCCTACCAGATCTCCACCGAGTTCGACCGGGCGCCGCTGGCGTACTCCCTGTCCGCGGTGGCCGCGCTGGCCTACGCGTTCATCACGTACTCACTGGTCCGCGGCGGGGAGACGGCCCGCAGGGCGGCGCTGGTCTGCTGCGCCGCCGAGCTCGCCGGCGTGGTGGCCGTGGGGACCTGGACGGTGCTGCGGCCCGAGTCCTTCCCCGACACGACCGTGTGGTCCCAGTTCGGGATGGGCTACCTGTTCATCCCGGTGATCCTGCCGATCACCGGGATGCTCTGGCTGCGCAGGCGCCGGACGCCTGACGCCTGACACGGGAAAGCGGGAGAACCGGAAAGCGGGCAAGCGGGCAAGCGCGAAACCGGGCGCCCGGCGCCCGGCCCCGGGCGCTACGCGCTGACCGTGAAGTCGGTCGGGTCCTTGGCTTCCTTCTCCAGGATCACCAGCTGGACGCCGTCCGAGGCCGTGCGGCCGCCGACCTGCACGTAGCCGGCCTTGCGGTAGAGGCGCAGGTTGGACTCGCTCTTGTGCCCGGTGTGCAGGCGGAAGCGGTTGGTGGTGCCGGGGCTCGCCAGGGCCTCCTCGACCGCGCGCAGCAGCCGCGCCCCGAGGCCGTGACCCTGAAGGCGGGGGTGTACGCAGAGCTTGGCGATCTTGGCGGTGCCGTCCTCGTCGACGTTGCCGCGCACGGTCCCGACGATCTCGTCGCCGAGCCGGGCCACCAGGACGGTGTCCGTCGCCAGTTCCCCCTTGAGGGAGTCCAGGGACTGGGTGAGGGGCTGGATGAGGTAGTTGCCGTACAGCTCGGCCTCACGCTGGAAGGCCAGGTACTGCAGTTTGAAGATCTGCTCCGCGTCCTCGGCGGCCGCCGCCGAAATGGTCACGCTCATGCCCATGTGCGCATGCCTCCAGCTCACCTGGTAGCCCGTTGGTCTACCGCTCCTTTCCCCGCAGGCCAGGAGCCGCAACCTCTGCAGCCAGCATTCTGCGCAGACATCCCAGGCAACGGGAACGGACGGGCCCCAAACTTCCTTGTGAGATACCCAACTCTCCTGCGATTTCACGGTAAGTGAGGTCTCTGGGCGAAAGAAGTGCCTTCATCAGCTCCGGACAGCGTCCGGGCAACCGGGCGACCGCCGATCGGAGTGCCCGGTTCTCCTCCCCGTGCATGAGGGCGTCCTCCGGTGCGGCCCCGGCGGCAGTGCCGGCCGGTGGCCCGCCGTCCGCGGAGGGCCGGCGGTGGCCCTCCCCGGCGGTGCGGCGGTGGTCGTACGGGACCTCCCGGCGGGCCCGGCGCCGGGCCAGGCGCGCCTCCGCCCGGACGGCCCTGCGCAGCCAGCGCGCCGGCTCCGCGGGCTCGGCCGGATCCGGGGCGCGCCGGCCGCTCTCCAGCAGCCTGACCCAGACGGCCTGTTCCAGGTCGGCGGCGTCCACTCCGGCGCCCGGGGCCTCCGCGGCGGCCTCGGCGGAGAGCAGTGGGCCGAGCTTGTCGAGGTATTCAGCCTTCAGCAGGTCCATGCCGGGCGGGACGAGTGGGCCGGGCCCGGCGGTTTCCCCGCCGGGCCCGGCCCACTCGTACGGGAAGCGGCGCTCAGCGGTTGACGGGGCGTCGGCCCGGACGGAAGGCCTCCGCCGCGAGCAGTCCCGTGTCCGGGTTGTCGGTGAAGATGCCGTCGATGCCCTGTTCGAAGTAGGTCCGGAAGGCGGCGAGGGCGTTGCCGTACGCGGTGGGGTCGGTCCCCTTGCGGTACTCGGCGGGCAGGAAGCTGTTCTCGTTCCGCGCGGTGTAGGGGTGCAGGAGCAGCCCGCGCGCGTGGGCGTCCTTCACCAGGGTGGTCGGGGCGCCGAGTCCGCCGGCCGCGTCGCGCGGGAGGATCAGGTCCATGGTCGGGCCGATGCCCTGGGCAAAGCCGGCGATCCACTTCAGCCCCTCGGGCTTCACCAGGTCCGCGACCGTGCGCGGGTCCTTGGCGACTTCGAAGTCCCAGGGGCGGGTGCTCGCCGCCGACAGCAGGACCACGCGGGGCGCCGAGACCAGCCGGGAGAGCCGCTGGATGCTGGAGGGCTCGAAGGACTGGAGGAAGACCGCGGCGTTGCGGCCGTCGCGTCCGTAGCGGCGCAGCAGCTTGGCGAGGGGCTCCTCCAGGCCGAGGCCCAGGCCCCGGAAGTAGGTGGGGTGCTTGGTCTCGACGTGCAGCCACACCCGCCGGCCGCGTCGCCTGCCCTCGCGGTCCGCCCAGCGGAGCACCTCTTCGAAGGTGGGCACGGCCCACTGGCCGTCGTAGAGCGTGTTGCGCTGGCGGACGGCGGGGATACGTTCCTTCGCGCGCAGGGTCCGCAGCTCGGCCAGGGTGAGGTCCTCGGTGAACCAGCCGGTGACGGAGACCCCGTCGACGGTCTTGGTGGTGCGCCGGGAGGCGAACTCGGGGTGGTCGGCGACGTCGGTGGTCCCGCCGATCTCGTTCTCGTGGCGGCAGACCAGCTGGCCGTCCCGGGTCGGGACCAAGTCCTGCTCGATGACGTCGGCGCCCAGGTCCAGGGCGAGCTGGTAGGAGCCGAGGGTGTGCTCCGGCCGGTAGCCGCTGGCTCCGCGGTGGCCGATGACCGTCGGGTACGGGAGGTCCCGGAAGCCGCCGTCACCGCCTCCGTGCCCGTCGCCGTACCCGTCGCCCGCGGCGGAGGCGGATCCCGCCGCGAGCCCGGTGATACCGGTCCCCGCCGCCAGGACGGCCGCCCCCAGGACCGTGCGCCGCGCTGCCCCACCCTGTGTCATGAGTGCCACTCCTCGTCGTGAAACGCCGTGTCGCGGCCCGCGATCGGCGTGCCGATGGTAGGCAAAGGGGGGTGGCCGGAGAGGGTGCGGCGACGGCACATCCGGGGAACTTGGCGCAAACATGCGTCAACAATGCGTATCCGACACGTGAACCCGATGTGCGCCGGAAGCTGACCCGCGAGTATCGTCCTCACCTGCGCTACCGCCGCTGGGTGGGTGCGCGAACCGCTTTTCGATGCCGGAGGGCCCACGTTGTTCCGTACGAAGCTCATCAAAGCCACTGTCGGACCGGTCATGCGCATGATGTTCCGCACCCGCGTGGAGGGCATCGAGAACATCCCCGGCTCCGGACCGGTGATTCTGGCGGGCAACCACCTCACCTTCATCGACTCCATGATCCTGCCGCTGGTGTGCGACCGCACGGTCCACTTCATCGGCAAGGACGAGTACGTGACCGGCAAGGGGATCAAGGGCCGCGCCATGGCCTGGTTCTTCACCGGATCCGGCATGATCCCCGTCGACCGCGACGGCGCGAACGGCGGTGTCGCGGCCCTGATGACCGGTCGCCGCATCCTCGAAGAGGGCAAGATCTTCGGCATCTACCCCGAGGGCACCCGCTCCCCCGACGGCCGGCTCTACCGCGGCCGCACCGGCATCGCCCGCCTGACCCTGATGACCGGCGCCCCCGTGGTGCCGTTCGCGATGATCGGCACCGACAAGCTCCAGCCCGGCGGCGCCGGCATGCCGCGACCGGGCCGGGTCACCGTCCGCTTCGGCGAGCCGATGGAGTTCTCCCGCTACGAGGGCATGGACCGCGACCGCTACGTGCTGCGCGCCGTCACCGACTCGGTGATGGCCGAGGTCATGCGCCTCTCGGGCCAGGAGTACGTCGACATGTACGCGACCAAGGCGAAGGCCGCCTGACCCGGGCCCTGCCTACTGGCGCTGGAGTGACCGGCTGATGCCCGCCGCCGTGGTGGTGGCGAGGATCCAGCCGGTCACGATCAGCAGGTACGACAGCCACTGGTACCAGCCGCCCGGTGCGAAGGCCGCCTCCTGGCCGAAACTGACGATCGGCACCATCAGGTCGATCGTGTAGAACAGCGCGTTGAAGTCCGGTGCCTCGCCCGCCTTCAGGGCGCGCGGCGGTTCGAACCCGTACGCGAGCGTCCCGGTCATCAGCAGCGCCAGCAGCCATCCCGCCGCGCGCAGCGGCCGGAACCCGTAGCCGACGGTGGCGTCCTGGAGCAGCCCCCAGACCCGGGCGGGCCGGGGCAGCGTGCCGCGGTGCCGGCGCAGCTTCGCGAGCTGGACGGTCCGGGCGGCCGTCTCGTCGCCCGCCGTCCGGTAGGCCGCCGTGAGCTGCTCGTAGGCGTACGTGAGGTAGCCGGATTCCTCCCGCTCCAGCGCGGGCAGTCGCTGCTCGGCCGGCAGGTGGGGGGCGAGGGTGCGGTAGGTGAGGCCGTCGATGGCGATCCGCGCGGGCCAGGCCTCCGGATCGATGTGGAGCAGGTCGATGGTGGAGCGGCGCAGGTTCACGTCGCCCCGGATCTGATCGCACCGGCGCAGCCACAGCTCGCCGATGGCACAGCTGGAGGCGCGCAGGGCGGTCCCGCCGGTGTTGTCGAGGTCGGCGCGGGTCAGGTTGGCCTGACCCGGGATGCGGGAGCCGGTGAGGTTGACCGTGCCGCGGGCCTTCAGCCGGTGTCCGCGCAGGTCGGTGCCGACGGTCAGGTTCTCGGCGTGCAGGGCGATGGCGCCGGGTGCGAGCAGCCGGGCGCGGTCCAGCTGGATCTGACCGCCGACCGTGCATCCGTTGAGGCGCAGCTGGCCGTGCACGGTCAGGTCGTTGGCGATGATGTCGGTGTCGACCTCGACGTGGTTGAGCTGGAGCGGGGGCTCGTCGGCCTCCTCCCCGCCGGTGGGTCCGATCACGGCCCCCTGGAGGAAGAGCCCGCCGGATATCTTGGCGCCCTGCAGCCGTACGGGGCCGGCGATCCGGCAGCAGGAGAGCCGCAGGACCACCTCGACGCGCACCGTGGAGGCCGTCAGACCGGGCAGCGTCGAATCACTGAGGACCAGGGCGCGCAGCTGGGCCCCGTAGATCAGGGGCTTGCGCTCGAACCAGCAGTCGCGCAGCCGAATGGGGTGGTCGATGACGGCGTAGCGCAGGTCGAGCTTGCCCACGATCTTCGCGCCCTTGATCTTGAGGCCGGGGACCCGGCCCTGCACGGTGGGGCATGCTCCCAGCAGGACGGCCCGCAGGAACTCGGCGCGCAGGGTCCGGCCCGGGCCCCAGTCGGCTCCGTCGGCGGAGCTGTCCTCGGGGGCGGTACGGAAGTCGACCCCGTCGCCGCGCGGGAAGGCTTCCCAGACGCGGCGTTCCGCCGGGGTCAGTTCGTTGATCTCCATCGCGGGGATGGTGTCCCGCGGTTCTTCGGACTGTCAACTCTGGCCGAAAAGACATCCTTTGGCGGTGCGTCAGTGCTCGACGCCGTCCTGGAGCCGCTGGCCCCTCAGCAGGAACCAGGCGGCCACCGCGGTGGCCAGCAGTACGGCCGCGCCGACGCCGGAGGCCAGTCGCAGCCCGTCCACGAACGCGTCCTGGGCGGCGCCGACCATCACCTGGGCGGTGTGCGGGTCCAGCACCTTGGCCGCCTCGACGGCCCCGCCGAGGGATTCGTGCGCGGCGTCGGCGACCGGGCCCGCGACGGAGGCCGGGGCGGTGAAGCTCTGGTAGACGCCGGTGACGATGGAGCCGAGCAGGGCGATGCCGAGGGCGGCGCCGAGCTCGTAGGCCGTCTCGGAGACGGCGGAGGCCGAACCGGCCTGTTCCTTGGGCACGCTGGAGAGGATGACGTCTGCGGTGACGGTGAAGGAGAAGCCGGCGCCGAGGCCGACGACGAGCAGGGCCGCGCCGAGCAGCGGGTAGCCGCTCTCCTTGTGGATGAGGGTCAGCGCGCCGAGGGCCAGGCCGATGGCACCGAGGCCGCCGGCCACGATGGCCCGGACCGAGTACCGGCGGGCGTAGCGGCCCGCGATCAGGCCGGTGACCACCGCGCCGATGGCCGCGGGCAGTTCGGCCAGGCCGGCCTCCAGCGGGTCGCGGCCCTGGACGAGCTGCAGGAACTGGGAGAGGAAGAAGACCAGGCCGGAGAGGCCGAAGACGGTGAGCAGGTCGGCGAGGACCGCGCCGGAGAAGCCGCGGTGCTTGAAGAGCCGCATGTCGAGCAGCGGGGACGGCAGGCTGAACTGGCGGCGCACGAAGGCGTACAGGGCGCCGGCGCCGGCTGCCGCGGTGACCGCGACCTCCCAGGTGACGCCGTGGGTGGCGACTTCCTTGACGGCGTAGACCACACCGATCACTCCGACGAGGGAGAGGCCCACGCTGACGAGGTCCCAGGGACCGGCGACCGGGTTCTTGGATTCGGGAAGCAGCTTGATTCCGACGACGACCAGGGCGATCATCACGGGGAGGTTGATCAGGAAGACCGAGCCCCACCAGAAGTGCTGGAGCAGCGCTCCGCCGACGACCGGGCCGACGGCCGCGCCGGCCGAGGCGGTGGCGCCCCAGATGCCGATCGCGAGGCTGCGCTCCTTGGGGTCGTGGAAGATGTTGCGGATCAGGGCGAGGGTGGACGGCATCAGGGTCGCACCGGCCACGCCGAGCAGGGCCCGGGCGACGATCATCATCTCGGGGCTGGTCGCGTAGGCGTTGAGCACGGACACGGCACCGAATGCGGCGGCGCCGGTGAGCAGCAGCTTCTTGCGGCCTATTCGGTCACCGAGGCTGCCCATGGAGACCAGGAGTCCGGCGATGACGAAGGAATAGATGTCGCCGATCCACAGCAGCTGGGTGCCGGACGGCTTGAGGTCCTCGGAGAGTGCGGGGGTGGCGAGGCCGAGTACGGTCGCGTCGACGGCGACCAGCAGCACGGCGAGCACCAGCACGCTCAGGGCGAGCCAGCGGCCGCGGCTCCTGGTCTCCGTCCCGCTCGGGCTGTTCAGCTGCTGCGTCGTGCTCATTTCTCCACACTCCGTCGGGCGCCACCGAGCAGCAGCTCGGTGATCATGTACTGGAAGTCCTTGGCGGCGACCCGGCCGTCCATCACGGCCCAGGCGCAGGCTCCAACGAGGGCGTAGAGCGCCTCGGTGAGCCATGCGGGGCTCAGGTCGATCCGGATGTCGCCCTGCTGCTGGCCGCGCCGGAAGAGCGCGCCGACGCGGGCGTCGAGCCGGGCCCATCCCTCGTTGACCTCGTCGCCCTCGAACAGCTGGTTCTCGGTGACGAGGAAGGCCAGCAGCTGGGCGTTGGGCTCGGCCTCGGCGACGAGGCGCCCCAGTGCCTCCACCGCCGTGCCCTCATCGAGGCGGGCGTTGTCGAAGGCCACCTCGAACTCCCGGATGCCGAGGTCTTCGAGGGCCCGTACGAGGGCGTCGCGTCCGGCGAAGTGCCGGTGGAGGGTCGCGCGACCGATTCCGGCGGCGCGGGCGACCTCGTCCATCGTGGCGGTCGACTTGCGGGAAAGCAGGGCGGCCGCATCGCGGAGCACCTGGTCACGATCCATGGCCATGAGACAAGCATACCCCGAATGAGACGCCGATGTCTCATTCATAGCGAAAATGAGCTGCCCGCGGGCGGCCGGAACGGAATCCTGCCCCGATGAAGCCACTGCTGCTGATCGACGTCGACGGACCCCTGAACCCCTACGCGGCCAAGGCGCAGCGCCGCCCCGAGGGCTACCGCACCCACCGGATGCGCCCGACGGGCTGGACGGAGGCGGAGCGGGCCAAGCCGCTGCGGGTCTGGCTCAATCACGACCACGGGGCGGAGCTGCTCGCCCTCGCGGACGCCTACGAGCTGGTCTGGGCCACCACCTGGAAGGACGAGGCCAACGACTGGATAGGCCCGCACCTGGGACTGCCCCGGCTGCCGTTCGTCGACTGGCCCGTCATGCACGGCCGGGCGCCGCGCGGCACGTTCTGGAAGACCCAGTACATCCTCGAGTACGCGGGCGAGCGGCCCTTCGCGTGGATCGACGACGACATCACGGCCATGGACCGCGAGTACGTCGAGCGGCACCACCCGGCGCACGCGCTGCTGCTGCGCATCGACGAGCGGATCGGACTGGTCCGCGAGGATTTCGGCGCCCTGGCCGCATGGGCCGCACCGTAACCGGACGAGGCCCGTGTCCTCGGCATCGGCCGCCACAAGGGGCGGCGGCGCCGCGGTCGCCAGTGACCGGCCGTTCTGTGCTCGCTCAGCGTCGTCCGCCTGCAACGCCGAAGGGGCGGGGGAGCCGATCCGCTCCCCCGCCCCCGGCCACGCCCGGACTACTGCTTGTGGGCCGCCCACGCGTGCTGGATGACCAGGTCGGCCTTCAGCTCGGTCAGCTGGACCGCGACCGCCGACGGGGCGGTGCCGCCGCGGCCGTTGCGGGAGGCGAGCGCACCCTTGACGTTGAGGACGGTGCGGACCTCGGGGGTCAGGTGCTCGGAGATCTTCGCGAACTGGTCGTCCGTCAGCTGGTCGAGCTCGATGCCCTCGCCCTCGCAGACCTTGACGCACTCGCCGGCCACCTCGTGGGCCACCCGGAACGGCACACCCTGCTTGACCAGCCACTCGGCGATGTCGGTGGCGAGCGAGAAGCCGGCCGGGGCCAGCTCCTCCATCCGCTCCCGGTTGACCGTGAGGGTCGCCATCATGCCGGTGAAGGCGGGCAGCAGGACCTCAAGGGTGTCGCAGGAGTCGAAGACCGGCTCCTTGTCCTCCTGGAGGTCCCGGTTGTACGCCAGGGGCAGCGCCTTGAGGGTCGCGAGGAGGCCCGTCAGGTTGCCGATGAGCCGGCCCGACTTGCCGCGCGCCAGCTCGGCGATGTCCGGGTTCTTCTTCTGCGGCATGATCGACGACCCGGTGGAGAAGGCGTCGTGCAGGGTCACGAAGGAGAACTCCTTCGTGTTCCAGATGATGATCTCCTCCGCGATCCGGGACAGGTTGATCCCGATCATCGCGGTGATGAAGGCGAATTCGGCCACGAAGTCGCGCGAGGCCGTGCCGTCGATCGAGTTGCCGACCGAGCCCCGCTCGAAGCCCAGGTCGGCCGCGACCTGCTCCGGGTCCAGGCCCAGCGAGGAGCCGGCCAGGGCGCCCGAGCCGTACGGGGAGACCGCGGTCCGGGTGTCCCACTGGCGCAGCCGCTCCGCGTCCCGGGACAGGGACTGCACGTGGGCCAGTACGTGGTGGGCGAAGAGCACCGGCTGCGCGTGCTGGAGGTGGGTCCGGCCCGGCATCGCCACGTCGTGGTGGGTCTCGGCGAGGCCGACCAGAGCGTCCTGGAGGTCCGCGATCAGGCCGCCGATGATCCGGCCGTGGTCGCGCAGGTACATCCGGAAGAGGGTGGCCACCTGGTCGTTGCGGGACCGGCCGGCGCGCAGCTTGCCGCCGAGTTCGGCGCCGAGCCGCTCCAGCAGGCCGCGCTCCAGGGCGGTGTGCACGTCCTCGTCGGCGACGGTGCCGGTGAAGGAGCCGTCGGCGACGTCGGCCTCCAGCCGGTCGAGTCCGGCGATCATGCGGTCGAGTTCTTCGGCCGTGAGCAGGCCGGCCTTGTGGAGCACACGGGCGTGGGCGCGGGAGCCGGCGATGTCGTAGGGCGCGAGGCGCCAGTCGAAGTGGACCGACGCCGACAGCAGGGCCAGCGCCTCCGAAGGACCGTCGGCGAACCGGCCGCCCCAGAGCCGGACGTCACCCTTGTTGCTGCTCACAGCTACTGCTCCTCAAGACTGCATGGCTTTGACTGCGTGTAAGGCTCCGACGCCCTGGAGGGCTCCGGATGTGCAACCGCCTCCCCGCCGCGGAGGTAACGGGGAGGCGGTCCGGACTGCTGGTCGATCAGGCGAGGTCGCGGCGGGCCGCGATCTTCGAGGAGAGGCCGAAGATCTCGATGAAGCCCTGGGCCTTGGACTGGTCGAAGGTGTCGCCCGAGTCGTAGGTCGCGAGGTTGAAGTCGTACAGCGACTCGTCCGACTTCCGGCCGGTGACGACGGCACGGCCGCCGTGCAGGGTCATCCGGATGTCACCGGTGACGTGCTGGTTGGCCTCGTTGATGAAGCCGTCCAGCGCCCGCTTGAGCGGGGAGAACCACAGGCCGTCGTAGACCATCTCGCCCCAGCGCTGCTCGACCTGCCGCTTGTAGCGGGCCAGCTCGCGCTCGACGGTGACGTTCTCCAGCTCCTGGTGGGCCGTGATGAGCGCGATCGCGCCCGGGGCCTCGTACACCTCACGGGACTTGATGCCCACGAGGCGGTCCTCGACGATGTCGATCCGGCCGATGCCCTGCGCTCCGGCGCGGTCGTTGAGCTGCTGGATGGCCTGGAGCACGCTGACGGGCTTGCCGTCGATGGCGACCGGGACGCCCTCCTTGAAGGAGATGACGACCTCGTCGGGCTCGCGCTGCAGGGCCGGGTTCGAGGTGTACTCGTAGATGTCCTCGATCGGCGCGTTCCAGATGTCCTCCAGGAAGCCCGTCTCGACGGCGCGCCCGAAGACGTTCTGGTCGATGGAGTACGGGGACTTCTTGGTGGTCGCGATCGGGAGCTGCTTCTCCTCGCAGAAGGCGATCGCCTTGTCCCGGGTCATCGCGTAGTCGCGGACCGGGGCGATGCACTTGAGGTCCGGGGCGAGGGCGACGATGCCCGCCTCGAAGCGGACCTGGTCGTTGCCCTTGCCGGTGCAGCCGTGGGCGACGGTCGTGGCGCCGTGCTTCTTGGCGGCGGCGACCAGGTGCTTGACGATGGCCGGCCGGGAGAGCGCCGAGACCAGCGGGTACCGGTCCATGTAGAGGGCGTTCGCCTTGATCGCCGGGAGGCAGTACTCGTTGGCGAACTCGTCCGAGGCGTCGGCGACCTCGGCCTCGACCGCACCGCAGTCGAGCGCGCGCTTGCGGATGACGTCCAGGTCCTCGCCGCCCTGGCCGACGTCCACGGCAACGGCGATGACCTCGGCGCCCGTCTCCTCGGCGATCCAGCCGATGGCGACGGAGGTGTCCAGGCCGCCCGAGTAGGCGAGTACGACGCGCTCGGTCACGGGTTTCTCCTTACGGTGCATTCAACGACAGGCATAACTATGCACTACTCCGTATGTTTCGTCAATCAATGGGGGCGCGCGTGCCCCGCGCACTCCCCCTCCATCCAGCCTGACCTGCGGATATATGGGAGGCGAGGCGGCGGTCCGATTGCCTACGATCAACGCCGGACGTCATGGGGAGGACGCATGGACACGGATACGACGACGGAGATACCGCCGCCCGGGAGCCCGGCGGCCGCCTGGATCGCCTTCGACCACAGCGTCCGGAACATCCACTCCTGGTACTCCGTGAGCCCCCTCGGCGCGCCGCCGGCCGTGCGGCTGTGCCACGCCGACGGCCGGATCCGCGAGGCGGCCCTGCGGGCACCGCGGCCGCTGCCCGAGCTCGTCGCGATCCGCTGCGCGGACTGGGTGCCGGCCGTGCGCGAGCAGGCCCGGCAGGTGCTGGCCGCGGCCCTCGCCGAGGACCCCGCGGGCATCCTGCGCCGGCTGACGCCGCTCGTCCTGCGGCTGGGCCGGCGCGAGCAGGGCGCGTGGGCCCTGGAGCGCTTCGAGGCCGTACTGGACGATGCCCCGGCCCTCCTCGGCGGGCTGCGCACGAGCCAGGACCCGCCGACCCGGCGGTTCGCCGCGCGGCTGACCGTCGGGGCCGGGCTGCTGGACGTACGGGAGCTGGCCGCCCTGGCCGCCGACGAGACCGACCCGCCGACGAGCGGGGTGTGGACGGACGCGGCGCTGGCCGCCCTGGCCGCCCACGGCCCGGACGGCGAGGCGATCGACTCGCTGCTCGGCGCGCACGGCCCGATGGTCCGCTCCGCCGGGGTCACCGCCCTGCGCGGGGCCGGCCGGACCGCCGAGGCCGCGGGCCACCTCGCCGACCGCTCCGGGCTGGTCCGGGCCTGCGCCCGCTGGCTGGTCCGCCGGGCCGGCGGCGACCCGTACGCGCTGAGCCGCGCGGCGCTGACCGACCCCGCGCGCGTGAGCCCGTACGCGGTGACCGCTTTCGCCGAGTGCGCCCGCCGCGAGGACGCGCCGGTGCTGCGCGCCCTGCTGGAGCACCCCGCCGGCCAGGTGCGGGCCGCGGCCGTGGGCGGACTGCGCCTGCTGGACACCACCGACCTGGAGCTGCTGCGGCCGCTGCTGGACGATCCGTCGCCGGCGGTGGCCCGCGAGGCGGCCCGGAGCCTGAGCGGCTCCGCCGCACGGCTGCCCGCCGACTGGCTGATGGCCCGCATCGCGCCCGAGCGGCCCCCGCACACCCGCCGGGCCGCCTACCGGGTGCTGTTCGCCCGGGGCGGGATCGCCGGACTGCGCGCCTCCGTACAGGTGCTGACGGACCCGGACCCGGCCCTGCGGACGATCGCCGCGCAGCGGATCCAGAGCATGTGGTCCCCGTACCGGCCGCCGGACCTGCCGTCGGGGGACCCGGAGGTCGGCGCCCTTCTGGACCGGTGCACGCACCTGTTCAGCGACCACGTCATGCGGCGGATGCGCTCCCGGCTCGCCGTCCCGTCCGGACCCGCCCCGGTGGACGGATCCTGACGTCGCGACGGCCTGCCTGCGCTGCTGACGCCCCGTGCGCCCGTACGGTCTGACATGTGCTGCGTACCGCTCTCGTCACCGGCGTCACTCTCGTCGCGGCCCTGCTCCCGCAGGCCCCCGCGCCCCTGCCCGACCGCCTCGCCGACACCGGCGGCGGCAGCCAGCTGATCACCGCCGTCGCACCCTCACCCGGATCGACCACCGGCCGGGTGATCTGGTGGGAGCGGTGGGCGGGACGCTGGCACGAGTCCGGGAGCGCGCCCGCCCGCTTCGGCGCGAACGGCCTCACCGACGGGGCGACCCGGACCCAGGGCACCAACACCACGCCCACGGGCCTGTACGAACTGCCCTACGCCTTCGGGATCCGGCGGGCACCGGTCGGCACGGGCCACGCGTACCGGCGGGTGAGCGCCGACTCGTGGTGGTGCCAGGACAACGCGTCCGCCCAGTACAACCGCTGGGTCGAGCCGCTGCCGGCGGACTGCGCGCCGGGCGAGGCCGAGCACCTGGTGACGTACGAGAAGCAGTACGCGCACGCGCTGGTCATCGGCTTCAACTACGACCGGCCCGTGCGCGGCCGGGGCGCCGGGATCTTCCTGCACGTCAACGGCAAGGGCGCGACGGCCGGTTGCGTGTCCGTGCCCGAGCGGGCCATGCGGGCGATCCTGCGCTGGGCGGACCCGGGCCGGCGTCCGCACATCGCGATCGGCACGGAGTCCGGGGACCTGGCCGTGACCCGGTACTGATCCGGGCGCGGCCGGATCCGGCACGACCCGGCGGGACCGGGCGGGACCGGAAAGCCCCGTCCCAGCTCTCTTCAGCTCTCCTTCTGCGCCAGGCGCAGCAGGTGGTCGGCGAGGGCCTGGCCGCCCGCCGGGTCCCGGCTGATCAGCATCAGGGTGTCGTCACCCGCGATCGTGCCGAGGATGGCACGGAGCTCGGCCTGGTCGATCGCCGAGGCGAGGAACTGCGCGGCACCCGGCGGGGTGCGCAGGACCACGAGGTTGGCGGAGGCCTCCGCCGAGATCAGCAGCTCCCCGGAGAGGCGCCGCATGCGCTCCTCCTTCGCGGACTCGCCGAGCGGGGCCTGCGGGGTGCGGAAGCCGCCCTCGCTGGGTACCGCGTAGATCAGCTCGCCGCCCGTGTTGCGGATCTTCACCGCGCCCAGCTCGTCGAGGTCGCGCGAGAGAGTCGCCTGGGTGACGCTCAGCCCGTCGTCGGCGAGCAGCTTGGCCAGCTGGCTCTGGGAGCGGACCGGCTGGCGGTTGAGGATGTCCACGATCCGGCGGTGACGCGCGGTCCGGGTCTGCGGGACGGCCTGGCCGCCTTGCTCGTTGTCCTGCGCCTGACTCATCGTCGTCTCATTCTCCGGATCCGTCCCCGCCTGCTGCGTCAAGGATGCCGGGCAGGGCCCGGACGAACGCGTCCGCCTCGGCCTCGGTGAGTACGTACGGGGGCATGAGCCGTACGACATCGGGGGCGGGCGCGTTGACCAGGAAGCCGGCATCCTGAGCCGCCTGCTGCACCCGGGCGGCGAGCGGCTCGGTCAGCACGATACCCAGCAGCAGGCCCGCGCCCCGGACGTGGGAGACCAGGGAGTGGCCCGTGGCCTCGATCCCGGAGCGCAACCGCTCGCCGCGGGCCTTGACCTGGTCGAGCAGCCCGCCCGTGGCGATCGTGTCGATCACCGCGAGGCCGGCGGCGCAGGCGACCGGGTTGCCGCCGAAGGTGGTGCCGTGCTGGCCCGGCCGGAGCAGGTCGGCCACGGGGCCGAAGGCGGCCACCGCGCCGATGGGCAGACCGCCGCCCAGCCCCTTGGCGAGGGTGACGATGTCGGGCTCGACGTCCTCGTGGGCCTGGTGCTCGAACCACTGGCCGCACCGGCCGATGCCGGTCTGCACCTCGTCGAGGACGAGGAGGGTGCCGGTGGCGCGGGTGATCTCGCGGGCGGCCGTCAGGTACCCGGCGGGGGGCACGACGACGCCGTTCTCGCCCTGGATGGGCTCGATGACCACGAGCGCGGTCTCCTCGGTGACGGCGGCCCGCAGGGCCTCGACGTCTCCGAAGGGGACGTGCGTGACGTCGCCCGGCAGCGGCCGGAAGGGCTCCTGCTTCTTCGGCTGGCCGGTGAGCGCGAGAGCGCCCATGGTCCGGCCGTGGAAGCCGCCGTCGGTCGCGACCATGTGGGTCCGCCCGGTCAGCCGGCCGATCTTGAAGGCGGCTTCGATGGACTCGGCGCCCGAGTTGCAGAAGAAGACCTTGCCGGGGCGGCCGAACAGCTGGAGCAGCCGTTCGCCGAGGGCGACGACCGGCTCGGAGATGAAGAGGTTCGAGACGTGCCCGAGGGTGGAGATCTGCTCGGTCACGGCCGCCACGATCGCCGGGTGGGCGTGGCCGAGGGCGTTGACCGCGATGCCGCCGACGAAGTCGGTGTACTGATTGCCGTCGGCGTCCCAGACCTGGGCGCCCTCGCCGCGTACGAGCGCGACCGCGGGGGTGCCGTAGTTGTCGGTGAGCGCTGCCTGCCAGCGAGCGCCGTACTCCTGGTTGCCGGTGCCCTTCGTCATTCTGTTCCCCCTGACTGGTGGTCGGGCACGACCATCGTGCCGATGCCGGAGTCCGTGAAGATCTCCAGCAGGATCGAGTGCTGGACCCGTCCGTCGAGCACGCGGGCGGTGTTCACGCCGTTGCGCACGGCGTGCAGGCAGCCCTCCATCTTGGGCACCATGCCGCTGGACAGGTCGGGCAGCAGCTTCTCCAGCTCGCTGACGGTGAGCTTGCTGATGACCTCGTCGCTGTGCGGCCAGTCCGCATACAGCCCCTCGACGTCGGTCAGCACCATCAGCGTCTCGGCGCCGAGTGCGGCCGCGAGCGCCGCGGCCGCGGTGTCGGCGTTGACGTTGTAGACGTGGTGGTCGTCGGCGCTGCCCGCGATGGAGGAGATGACCGGGATCCGGCCGTCCGCCAGCAGGGCCTCGATCGCTCCGGTGTCGATGGAGGTGATCTCCCCGACCCGGCCGATGTCGATGGACTCGCCGCCGATCTGCGGGCTGTGCTTGGTGGCGATGATGGTGCGGGCGTCCTCGCCGGTCATGCCGACGGCGAGCGGCCCGTGCTGGTTGAGCAGTCCGACCAGCTCGCGCTGGACGTGGCCCGCCAGGACCATCCGTACGACGTCCATGGCCTCCGGGGTCGTCACGCGCAGGCCGGCCTTGAACTCGCTGACCAGGCCCTGCTTGTCGAGCTGGGCGTTGATCTGGGGGCCGCCGCCGTGCACGACGACCGGCTTCAGGCCGGCCTGCCGCAGGAAGACCACGTCCTGGGCGAAGGCCGCCTTGAGGTCCTCGTCGATCATGGCGTTGCCGCCGAACTTGATGACGACGACCTTGCCGTTGTGGCGGGTGAGCCACGGCAGGGCCTCGATGAGGATCTGCGCCTTGGGCAGGGCGGTGTGCTTGCGGGCGGTACCGGAGGTGCCGGGCTGGCCGGCCTTCTCGTCGCTCATGAGGAGTACGCGCTGTTCTCGTGGACGTATTCGGCGGTCAGGTCGTTGGCCCAGATGACGGCGGATTCGCCGCCGTTGGCGAGGTCGGCGGTGATGCGGACCTCGCGGTCCTTCATCGAGACCAGGTCGCGGTCCTCGCCGACCGATCCGTTCCGGCAGACCCAGACGCCGTTGATGGCGACGTTCAGCCGGTCCGGGTCGAAGCCTGCCTTGGTGGTGCCGATCGCGGAGAGCACCCGGCCCCAGTTGGGGTCCTCGCCGTGGATGGCGCACTTGAGCAGGTTGTTGCGGGCGATGGAACGGCCGACCTCGACCGCGTCGTCCTCGCTGGCCGCGCCGATGACCTCGATGCGGATGTCCTTGCTGGCGCCCTCGGCGTCGCCGATGAGCTGGCGGGCCAGGTCGTCGCAGACCGTGCGCACGGCCTCGGCGAAGTCCTCGTACGCCGGCACCTGGCCGGAGGCGCCGGAGGCGAGCAGCAGCACCGTGTCGTTGGTGGACATGCAGCCGTCGGAGTCGACCCGGTCGAAGGTGGTGCGGGTGGCGGCGCGCAGCGCCTTGTCGAGGGTGGCGCTGTCCAGGTCGGCGTCGGTGGTGATGACGACGAGCATGGTGGCGAGGCCCGGGGCGAGCATGCCCGCGCCCTTGGCCATGCCGCCGACGGTCCAGCCGGCCCGGGAGACGGTGGCCGTCTTGTGGACGGTGTCGGTGGTCTTGATGGCGATGGCGGCGTCCTCGCCGCCGTCCGCGGACAGGGCGGCGGCCGCGGTCTCGACGCCGGGGAGCAGCTTGTCCATGGGGAGCAGGACGCCGATCAGGCCGGTGGAGGCGACTGCGATCTCGCCGGCGTTGAAGTCGCCGCCGAGGACCTGAGCGACCTTCTCCGCGGTGGCGTGGGTGTCCTGGAAGCCCTTGGGGCCCGTGCAGGCGTTGGCGCCACCGGAGTTGAGGACGACCGCGCTGACCGTGCCGCCGCGCAGGACCTGCTCGGACCAATGCACGGGGGCGGCCTTGACGCGGTTGGAGGTGAAGACGCCCGCGGCGGCCAGCCTCGGCCCGTTGTTGACCACCAGGGCCAGGTCGGGGTTGCCGTTGGCCTTGATCCCGGCGGCGATGCCCGCTGCCGTGAACCCCTGTGCTGCCGTGACACTCACGGTGCGACTCCGATCGTCGAAAGCCCGAGCTGCTCGGGGAGCCCGAGGGCGATGTTCATGCTCTGCACCGCGCCGCCGGCGGTGCCCTTGGTCAGGTTGTCGATGGCGCTGATGGCGATGATCCGGCGGGCGGACTCGTCGTAGGCGACCTGGACGTGGACGGCGTTGGAACCGTGGACGGACTTGGTGGACGGCATCTGGCCCTCGGGCAGCAGGTGCACGAAGGGTTCGTCGGCGTACGCCTTCTCGTAGGCGGCGCGCAGCGATTCGGCGGTGGTGCCGGGGAGCGCCTTGGCCGAGCAGGTGGCGAGGATGCCGCGGGCCATGGGCACGAGGGTCGGGGTGAAGGAGACGGAGACGCGCTCTCCCGCGAGCGGGCTGAGGTTCTGCACCATCTCGGGCGTGTGGCGGTGGCCGCCGCCCACGCCGTAGGGGGTCACCGAGCCCATCACCTCGGCGCCGAGCAGGTGCGGCTTGAGGGCCTTGCCGGCGCCGGAGGTTCCGGTGGCGGCGACGATCACGGCCTCGGGCTCGGCGAAGCCGCCCTGGTAGGCGGGGAAGAGTGCGAGGGAGACGGCGGTGGGGAAGCAGCCGGGGACGGCGATGCGCCTGGTCCCCGTCAGTGCCTCGCGGGCGCCGGGCAGTTCGG
Organism: Streptomyces sp. Sge12; assembly: GCF_002080455.1. Taxonomy (NCBI): domain Bacteria; kingdom Bacillati; phylum Actinomycetota; class Actinomycetes; order Kitasatosporales; family Streptomycetaceae; genus Streptomyces; species Streptomyces sp. Sge12. The sequence goes on along the minus strand of NZ_CP020555.1, from coordinate 6,305,252 downwards.
GGAGCCCGTAGGGCCAGGTACCGGCGTGCGGGGCGCCGTAGAAGGCGTCCCAGTCGGCGGAGTCCTTGAGCCGGTGGTCGGCGCCCATGTCGACGACGAGGACCTCGTCGCCGAGCTGGGCGGCGACGGCGGCGGACTGGCCGTGCGGGAGGGCGAGGAAGACGACGTCGTGGCCGGCGAGGACCTCGGGGGTGGTCGCTTCCAGGGTGCGTCCCGCGAGCGGCACGAGGTGCGGTTGCAGGGAACCGAGGAGCTGTCCGGCGTTGGAGTTGCCCGTCAGGGCGCCGATCTCCACCTCGGGGTGCGAGAGCAGGAGGCGCAGGGCTTCTCCGCCCGCGTATCCGCTCGCTCCGGCCACCGCTACACGTACCACCATCGGACCCTCCTCATCGATGGCATGACTATACGTACTTACGCACGTTTATGCAATGCACTTGATCGCGATGGGGAAGGGCTCACCGAAGGACCGGGGGCGCGCGGCACCCTCGGGAGAATATGTAGCAGGAAAGCGTGCGATCCGACGCCGATTCCGCCGCATGCGGCAGTCCTGGTCCTGTCGACGAGACGGATCGGGACCCCGGGTTGGATCCGGACGCCTAGGCCGGGGCCGGCTGCAGGGAGAGGTACCAGCGGCCGGACCAGCCGGTGAGGGTCATCGTGGACAGCGGTCGGACGTCCACGTTCCAGTAGGTCAGCGGGGGCGCCTTCAGCGCGTACACCAGGGCCGCCCGGACCACCGAGGGCTCCGCCACCGCCACGATCGCGCCGCCGTCGTCGGCGGGCCGGGTGTCGAGCCAGCCGCCGACCCGGGAGATGAAGGCGAGCAGGGATTCGCCCCCGTGCGGGGCGGATCGCGGGTCGCTGAGCCACAGCTCCACGGCCCCGGGCTCGTGGGCGGCGACCTCGGCCAGGGTCAGCCCCCGCCAGCGGCCCATGTCGCACTCGCGCAGCGCGGGCTGCGCGAGGGGCGCGTACCCGAGGGCCTCGCCCGTGGCGCGGCTGCGCGGGGTCGGCGAGCAGTAGCGCAGCTCGGCCGAGCCCAGCGGTACGAGGCCCCGGGCGGCGGACTCCACCGCCCGCCAGCCGGCCCCGTCCAGCGGGCGGTCGTCGTCGAAGCGCTCGGCGAGCAGCGAGGAACTACGGGCTGCGGCAACGAGCGAAACCCGAACATGCATGCGGCGATGGTGAGCCGCGTACCGCGTGCGGTCAAGCGTCCGGACCGAGACCTTCCGCCAGGCCGGTGCGCAGCCGCCGGGCCGCTTCGACCAGTTCGCCGGGGCCCGCGACCCCGGCGAAGCTCAGCCGGACGTACGGACCCGGCGGTTCGGCGCAGAAGTACGGGCGGCCCGGGGCCACCGCCACCCCGGCGCGCAGGGCGGCCGCCGCGAAGGCCGTGTCGTCACCGCCCCCGGCCGGCCGCACCCACAACTGGTATCCGCCGGACGGCAGGTGCGGCAGTTCCAGGGCGGGCAGCTCCCGCCGGAGGGCTCCCGCGAGCACCTCCCGCCGGTGGCGCAGTTCGGCGGCCACGGTCCGCAGGTGGCGCGGCCAGGCGGGTGCGCCGACCAGTTCCAGGGCGGCCTCCTGGAGCGGCCGGGGCACGAAGAAGCTGTCCACGATCTGAATGGCGCGCAGCCGGTCGACCACCGGGCCCCGGGCGGCCAGGGCGCCGACCCGCAGGCTGGGCGAGGTGGACTTGGTCAGCGACCGGACGTGCACCACCACCCCGTCCGCGTCCTCGGCGGCCAGGGTCGCGGGCAGCGGACCGGCGTCCTCGTGGGCCAGGGCCCGGGCGTAGTCGTCCTCGACCACGAAGGCCCCGGCGGCGCGCGCGATGCGCAGCACCTCGGCCCGCCGCCCCGGAGCCAGTACCGCACCGGTCGGGTTCTGGAACAGCGGCTGGCATACGAACACCCGCGCCCCGGTCGCCTCGAAGGCGGCGGCCAGCAGCTCCGGCCGGACCCCCTCGGCGTCCACCGGCACCGGCACGGGCCGGCACCCGGAGGCCCGGGCGATGGCGAGCAGCCCGGGGTAGGTCGGGGACTCGACCAGGATCGGCGCCCCGGGCGGGGCGAGCGCCCGCAGGGCGGTGGCCAGCGCGCTCTGGCCGCCCGCGGTGATCAGCACGTCGGCGGCGACGAGCGCGCCGCCGATCTCCCGGGCGAACCAGTCGCGCAGCTCGGGCAGCCCCTCCAGGGGCGGCCGCCCCCAGGCCCCGGGCCGCCGCCCGGCCCGGGCCAGCGCGGCCGCCATGGCCCGCTCGGGCTGGAGGGAGGGGTGCAGGTAGCCGCCGTTGAGCTCGATCACGCCCGGCGGCGGCGCGGCCAGCGAGCCCAGCACGCCGGTGGCGTCGACGGACCGCGGGACGATGTCCCCGGCCCCCTCGGCGCTCAGGGCGACCTCCTGCCAGGAGGTGTCGCCGGCCGCGGGGGCCGCCGTGCGCGGTGCGGCGCGGAAGACCCCGGCGCCGGGCCGGGTGACGACCAGGCCCTCGGCGGCGAGCTGGGCGAGGGCCCTGGAGACGGTGACGGGGCTGACCCGGTAGCGCTCCACCAGAGCCCGACTCGACGGGAGCTTTCCACCTATCGAGTAGCGGTTCAGCTCCGACCGCAAGGATTCGGCCAGCTCCGCCACACTGCTACGCTCATACATGACAGCACAGAATAGCGCTACTCTTCCGACCACGATAGCGGTCAAGAACCCGGTACGCCGGGGCACCGCCCTCGCACTGCTCGGCGTCGTCGCCTTCTCGCTGACCTTCCCCGCCACCGCCTGGGGACTGGAGAGCTTCGGCCCGTGGTCCCTGGTCGCGCTGCGCAGTGCCCTGGCCGCCGCCATCGCCGGTGCCTTCCTGCTGGCCCGGCGGGTCCCGCTGCCCGCACGCGAGCACTGGGCGGGCCTGGCCGTGGTCGCCGCCGGAGTGGTCGTCGGGTTCCCGATGCTGACCACCCTCGCGCTGACGACCTCCACCACCTCGCACGCCGCCGTGGTGGTCGGCCTCCTCCCGCTCACCACGGCCGCGCTGTCCGCGGTGCGCACCGGAGCCCGTCCCTCGCGCGCCTTCTGGGCCGCGGCCCTCGCCGGGGCCGCCGTCGTGCTCGCATTCGTCGTGTGGGACGGCGCGCTCGCGCAGAGCGGCGGCGCCCTCTCCGCGGGCGACGCCTACCTGTTCGCCGCCCTGCTGGTGTGCGCCGCCGGGTACACCGAGGGCGGCCGCCTCGCCCGCATGCTGCCCGGCTGGCAGGTGATCGGCTGGGCGCTGGTCCTGTGCCTGCCGCTCAGCCTGGCGGGCTCCGTGGCCGGGCTCGCGTACGAGCCCGTGCACCTCGGCTTCCACGGGCTCACCGGGCTCATCTGGGCGGCAGCCGGCTCCACCTTCCTCGGCCTGTACGTCTGGTACCGGGGCATGGCCGAGATCGGGGCGCCGCGGGCCAGCCAGCTCCAGCTCGCCCAGCCGCTGCTGACCCTGGTCTGGTCGGTGGCCCTGCTGGGCGAGCACCTGTCCCCCGCCGCACCGGTCGCCGCGTGCGCGGTACTCGTCTGCATCGCGGTGACCCAACGGGTCAAATAGCCGCACTACGCCCTAAACTGCTAGCACCGGATCGGACCGCCACCGAGGAGGTCAGTTATGCGCGCGACCGAGGGCGACCAGCTGGTGCAGCACGGCAGGATCGTTGGACAGCACGACAAGGTGGGCGAGATCACCCAGGTCCTGGGCGAGAACGGAACCCCCCCGTACCGGGTCCGTTTCCAGGACGGCCACGAGGCACTGATGGCTCCCGGACCCGACTGCACGGTCCGCCACCCCGCAGAGCCCCCTCACTGAATCAGCGCGGGGGCACCGCCGACCGGTAGTGGTCGGCGACCACCCGGGCCATCGCCCCGTTGGGGTCCGCCGCCACCTGCTTCGCCGAGAAGTAGACGTGGCCGCGGACCTCCGGGTACCCCGCGGCGAAGGTCAGGTGCTTCGACAGCTCCCCGGGATCGCGCCAGGCCTCGGTGGGGCTGTCCTCGTCGCAGCGGTACAGCGCCTCCCCCACGTACAGGTCCACGCCCGTACCGGCGACGGTCCGCGCCCACCAGGGCACGATGTCGGCGTAGTCGGCGGTCGGGTGCCCGATGTGCCAGTACGCCTGGGGCACGACGTAGTCGATCCAGCCCTCCCTGACCCACTTGCGGGTGTCCGCGTACAGGTCGTCGTAGGTCCCGAGGCCCGCGCGGGTCGGCGAACCGGCCGGGTCCCGGTCGGAGTTGCGCCACACGGCGAACGGGCTGATCCCGAAGCGGGGCGCCGGCCGCAGCGCCCGCAGCCGTACGGACATCTCGTGGACCAGGGTGTCGATGTTGCTGCGGCGCCAAGCGGCGCGCGAGGTGAAGCCCGCCCCGTACTCCTCGAAGGCCTCGTCGTCGTCGAAGTACTCCCCCTCCACCGGGTACGGGTAGAAGTAGTCGTCCCAGTGCACCGCGTCGAGCGGGTAGCGGGAGACGGCGTCGAACATGGCGTCCTGGACGAAGCGCCGCACCTCGGGCAGGCCCGGGTTGTAGTAGAGCTTGCCGCCGTACTCCACCGTCCAGCCCGGATTGCGGCGCGCCGGGTGCGTGGACACGAGCCGGTCGAGATCGGTGTGGTTGGCCACGCGGAACGGATTGAACCAGGCGTGCAGCTCCAGCCCGCGGGCGTGCGCCTCCGTGACGGCCGTACCCAGCGGGTCCCAGCCCGGATCCACCCCCTGCTCCCCGGTCAGCCACTGCGACCAGGGCTCCAGATCCGAGGGCCACAGGGCGTCCGCCGCCGGCCGGACCTGGAGGACCACCGCGCCGAGGCGCCGCGCGACCGCGGTGTCGAGGAGCCCGAGCAGCTCCGAGCGCTGCCGCGCGGCGGAGAGTCCGCTCTCGGAGGGCCAGTCCACATTCGACACCGAGGCGATCCACATACCGCGGAAGCCGGCCGCGTCCGCCCGGGCGCCCCGCCCGGTGCGCCGCCCCGCCGCCGCCGCGGGCGGGCCGGTCGTGGCGGCGGCGATCACCCCCACGGCTCCGGCCAGCAGTGCCCGTCGACCGATGTACCCCATGTGACATCTCCACTTCACTGAGTGACATTGCAGGATGTCCGCCCAGCATGCCCGCCCCGGCCCGCCGCCCCGCGCAAGGTCGGGAGTAACGTCGGGGGGCGTGGCGGGCGCCGGAATCGTACGGGGGACCCGCCGACGGATGAGCTGCGAAAGGCACGAAGTGACTGACCTCCCTTCCGACATCACACGAGTCGGCGTAGTGGGCTGTGGCCAGATGGGCGCGGGTATCGCCGAGGTGTGCGCCCGCAGTGGCCTTGAGGTCAAGGTCGCCGAGACCACCGGCGAAGCCCTGGAGATCGGCCGTACCCGGCTGCACAACTCCCTGACCAAGGCCGCCGAACGCGGCAAGATCAGTGAGGAGGAGCGGGACGCCGCCCTGGCCCGCCTCACCTTCACCACCGACCTCGGCGAGTTCGCCGACCGTGACCTCGTCATCGAGGCCGTCGTCGAGAACGAGCAGGTCAAGACGGAGATCTTCCAGGTCCTCGACCAGGTGATCACCCGCCCGGACGCGATCCTGGCGTCCAACACCTCCTCGATCCCGCTGGTCAAGCTGGCCGTCGCGACCTCGCGGCCGGACCAGGTCATCGGCATCCACTTCTTCAACCCGGCCCCCGTGCAGAAGCTCGTCGAGCTGATCCCGGCGCTGACCACGGGCGAGGAGACGATCAAGCGCGCAGAGGCCCTGGTGCGGGACGTGCTCGGCAAGCACGCGGTCCGCGCCCAGGACCGTTCCGGCTTCGTCGTCAACGCCCTGCTCGTGCCCTACCTGCTCTCCGCGATCCGGATGTTCGAGTCGGGCATCGCGAGCCGCGAGGACATCGACAACGGCATGGAGCTGGGCTGCGCCCACCCGATGGGCCCGCTGAAGCTGTCCGACCTCATCGGCCTGGACACCATCGCCTCGATCGCCGACTCGATGTACGCCGAGTACAAGGAGCCGCTGTACGCCGCTCCCCCGCTGCTCCAGCGCATGGTCGACGCCGGCCGCCTGGGCCGCAAGACGGGCGCGGGCTTCTACCCGTACGGCTGATCACCCCCGCCTACGGCCGGCCCAGCCGCAGGTGGTGCAGCAGGAGCAGCCCGGCCGCCATGTTGGCGGCCGGGATCTCCCCGCGCGCGATCATGTCCGGCACCAGTTTGAGCGGGACCCACTCCCGGCGCGAGGACTCGAAAGCGTCCTCGGGATACCCGATGTGGGTGGCTCCGTCCGCCCAGTAGAGGTGGTGCCGGGCGTCGGTCAGTCCGTTGGACGGCTCCACGGTCATCAGGTGGTGGAGCGGGCCGGGCCGCCAGCCCGACTCCTCCTCCATCTCGCGGGCCGCCGCGACCGCGATGTCCTCGCCGTCCTCGACCACCCCGGCGGGCAGTTCCCAGCCCCAGCTGTCGGTGATGAAGCGGTGCCGCCAGAGCAGCAGCACCTCATTGGCCTCGTTGACGGCCGTGGCGACGGCGACCGGACGCAGCCGGATCACGAAGTGGTCCAGGTGCCGGCCGTCGGGGAGTTCCACATCGGCGAGATTCACGTCGAACCATCGGTTCTTGTACACGGTCTGCTCACTCAGGTTCATCCACTGCACGGCAGTGCCACCTTCCTTTCGAGTAGGTGGCAAACATGGCAGCAGCTGACCGGTCACAGCGGAACGCGCAGCGCCCCGTCGATGAGCAGCGCGGTCTCCTCCGCGCCGGTACAACCGCTGGTCAGAAGCTGTTCGCGGACCGCCCGCAGCCGGTCGCGCAGCCGCAGCGACTCCATGCCCCTGGCCCGCTCGGCCATCTCGGCCGCGGACGCCGCGGCCCGGTCCGCCTCCCCCTGGAGCAGCTGGATCTCGCACAGCATCGCCAGCCGGTGCACCCGCCCGCGGTCGTGCGCGGGGGTGCCGACGGCCGCGGTCGCGTGCACCCGCGCGGCTTCCAGATCGCCCAGGCTGAGCAGCGCCTCGGCGACCTGCACGTTGACGAGCCCCGGCTGTACGTAGCCGGTCTCGTCCGGCTCGCTGCCCGGGCGGATCCGCTCGGCGGCCGCCTCCGCCTTGCGGATGCAGGCCAGCGCCGCCCCGGTGTCGCCGAGCTGGGCGTACGCCTTGGCCTGCATGGCGTGGAGGTCCGCGGCCAGCGCCGGTGTGGTGTGCCGCCCGGCGGCGCGCAGCGCGGCCTCGGCGAAGGCGACGGCCTGGCGGTACTCGCGCAGGTGCAGGGACTGGTTGACTATCAGCGCGATGACATAGGCCCCGAGCCCGCGGTCGCCGCTCGCCTTGGCCAGGCGCAGCGCCTGGTGGAAGTAGCGCTGGGCCAGCCCGTGGGCGTCCGAGTCGTAGGCGCAGATCCCCGCCACCGCCACCAGGGACCCTGTCGCCCGGTGCAGCCGGCGCCCCAGGTCGTCGGAGTAGCTTCCGCGCAGCATGGGCGCGGTCTCACTGCCAAGGAAGCGGACGATCCGGTCCCGCGTGGCCAGGCCGCCGGCCCGGCGGTACATCAGCTCGTAGTGGGCGCGGGCGGACTTCAGGATCTCGATGTGCTCGGGACCGATCGGGTTCGGGCCCTCCCGGGACACGTCGGCGTCCTCCGGCGGGTTCTCCCACTCCCACACCGGGATGACCGCCGGCGTCCCGGTGACCGCCCCGGCTGCGAGCAGTTGGGGCCGGGCCTGGCCGTCCGAGCGCCACAGGGCGGCGGCCCGGTCCACGAACCCGCTGAGCGGCGAGGCGTGCAGCGGAACCGGCTGGTCGGCCGCGCCGAGCCCGATGTCGTCCAGGCCCAGGGTCCGCCGCAGCCGGCCGCCGAGCACCTCGCAGATCAGGTCGGGGACCTGCCCCCGGGGCCGCTGGCCCTTCAACCACCGTGTCACGGCGGTGTGTTCGTAGCGCAGGGCGAGTCCGCGGGTGCGGCCTGCCTGGTTCACGTACGCGGCGAGTCCGGCATGGGACATACCCGCCTCGGCGAGGAGGGCGTCGAGCAGGACATTGGGCTGCATGGGCCGCTCCAAGGGCTCGTCCGTCTCAGGCTAGTGGGTGCGCGGTTCACACGGGGTGTGAACCGAGTACGCGCATAAATGCGATGCGCACTCTGCCGCACGGAGCCCTCGAGGCGCTTCACTGAAGAGCCTCGCCAAGAGGTAGCTCGGGTCGTCGGCTCCCCCTCGTACAGTGCGACGACCCGTCACCGCGCCGCCCGTTCTGCTGTCTGCCCGACACTCCATGGCAGGCGGGCGGCGCGTTCCGGCTCCACCGGCGCCCGGTTGGTCGCCGCGCCCCGGCAGGGGCCGGGCCGGACGCGCGCCGGGCTCATCCACCGGGCCCGGCGCGCGTGTTCCGGGCCGATCGCCGCTGAGCAGCGGGCCGATCGTCGCGGAGCACCGGCCGCCGCGCGGGGCTTCCCCCGGCCCCCGCCGCGGACCACCGGGTACTCACCCGAATGAGTGAGGGCCCCTCCGGTGATCCGGAGGGGCCCTCACTGGTGCACGAAGCGGTTACGCGCCCCGGAGCACGGCCCCGGTCCGCTCGCCCGCCAGGGCCACCGCCGCGTCACGCGCAGCCGTGGACTCCTCGGCGGTCAGCGTCCGGTCGGCCGCGCGGAAGCGCAGCGCGTAGGCCAGGGACTTCTTGCCCTCGCCGACCTGCTCACCGGTGAACACGTCGAACAGCCGCAGCGATTCGAGGAGTTCGCCCGCACCCTTGCGCAGGGCGGCCTCCACCGCGGACGCCGGGACGGAGGCGTCGACGATCAGCGCCACGTCCTGGGTCGCCACCGGGAAGGAGGAGATCCGGGGCGCTTGCAGGGCCTCGCCACCGGCCGCCGCGAGGCGGTCCAGGTCGAGCTCCATCGCGCTGGTGCGGGCCGGCAGGCCCATCGCCTTGACCACCCGCGGGTGCAGCTCACCGGCGTGGCCGATGACCTGCTCGACCCCGTCGACGGTGACGACCAGCTCGGCGCAGCGGCCCGGGTGCCAGGGACCGTACTGGCCCTGGCGGACGACCAGCTCGGCGCCCGCCTCGACGGCGAGCGCGCGGGCGGCCTGGACGGCGTCCGCCCAGTCGGCCGGGCGGCCCTTGCCCCACCAGCCGGCCTGCTCGCGGGCACCGGCCAGCACGACCGCGGCGTACCGCGGCTGCGCGGGCAGGGCCGCGTTCAGGGTGGCGATCTCCTCGTCCGTGGGACGCCGGTCGACGGGCAGCCGTACGGCGACACCCGGCCGGGCGGCCGCGCGGAAGACCGAGCCGGTCTCGAAGAGCGCGAGGTCGTGGCTGCCCCGGCTGTCGTTGCGGCGCAGCGCGCCGAGCAGACCCGGCAGCAGCGTGGTGCGCAGCGCCGGCTCCTCGTCGGAGATCGGGTTGACCAGCTTGACGACCTGGCGCGCGGCATCGTGCGCCGGGAGCTGGAGCTGGTCGAAGACGCCCTCGCCGATGAACGGGTAGCTGAGCGCCTCGACGTAGCCCGAGCCGGCCAGCGCGCGGCCGACGCGGCGGTGCAGCTGCTGGCGGGCGGTCAGACCGCGGCCGGAGGGCACCTGCGGGAGGGTCGACGGGAGGTTCCCGTAGCCCTCCAGCCGGATGACCTCTTCGGCGAGGTCGTTGGGCTCGGCGAGGTCGGGCCGCCACGACGGGACCGTGACGACGAGCTCGTCCTGGCCGTAGACGTCGCAGCCGATCTCCTGGAGGCGGCGCACGACGGTCTCGCGGCCGTACTCCATGCCCGCGACCCGGTCCGGGTGGTCCGCGCTCATCGCGATGGTGCGCGGGGCGCCCGGAGCGATGATCTGGGTGACGCCGGCCTCGGCGGTGCCGCCCGCGAGGAGCACGAGCAGGTCGACGGTCCGCTGTGCGGCCGCGGCGGCGGCCTGCGGGTCGACGCCCCGCTCGAAGCGCTTGGAGGCCTCCGAGGACAGCTTCAGACGGCGGGCGGTGCGCGAGATCGACACGGAGTCGAAGTGCGCGGCCTCGATGACGACGTCCGTGGTCCCCGTGACCTGTCCGGTTTCGGGGTCGGTGACGGAGTCGGCGATCTCGGTGTTGGCGCCGCCCATGACACCGGCGAGACCGATCGGCCCGCTGTTGTCGGTGATCACCAGGTCCTCGGCGTCCAGCGTGCGCTTGACGCCGTCGAGGGTGGTGAACTTCTCGCCCTGCTCGGCACGGCGGACACCGATGGTGCCGTCGATGCTGGAGCGGTCGTAGGCGTGCAGCGGCTGGCCGAGCTCCAGCATCACGTAGTTGGTGATGTCCACGGCGAGCGAGATCGGGCGCATGCCCGCCTTCTGCAGGCGGCGGGTCAGCCAGATCGGGGAGCGCGCGTCGGGGTCGAGGCCGGTCACCGTGCGGGCGGTGAACCGGTCGCAGCCGGCCGGGTCGTCGACCTTGACCGGGTAGCCGTACGAGTTCGGCTGGGGCACGTCGAGCAGCGCCGGGTCGCGCAGCGGCAGGCCGTAGGCGGTGGCCGCCTCGCGGGCGACACCGCGCATGGACATGCAGTAGCCGCGGTCCGGGGTGATGTCGATGTCGAGGACCTCGTCGACGAGCTGGAGCAGCTCGATCGCGTCGGTACCGACCTCGTGCTCGTGCGGCAGCACGATGATGCCGTGCGTGCCGTCGTCGCCCATGCCCAGCTCGTCGCCGGAGCAGATCATGCCGTGCGAGGTGCGGCCGTAGGTCTTGCGCGAGGCGATCGCGAAGTCGCCGGGCAGGACCGCGCCCGGCAGGACCACGACGACCTTGTCGCCGACGGCGAAGTTGCGGGCGCCGCAGACGATCTCCTGCGGCTCACCGGTGCCGTTGGCGGAGCCGACGTCGACCGTGCAGAAGCGGATCGGCTTGCGGAAGCCCTCCAGCTCCTCGATGGTCAGCACCTGGCCGACGACGAGCGGGCCCTTGAGGCCGCCGCCGAGCTGCTCGACGGTCTCGACCTCGAGGCCGGCGTCGACCAGCTTGGCGGCCACGTCACGGCCGGTTTCGCCCGCGGGGAGGTCGACGTACTCCCGCAGCCAGGAAAGCGGGACGCGCATCAGATCTCACTCCCGAACGGCCGGGTGAAACGCACGTCACCCTCGACCATGTCTCGCATGTCTTCGACGTTGTGGCGGAACATCAGCATCCGTTCGATGCCGAACCCGAAGGCGAACCCGCTGTACTTCTCGGGGTCCACACCGCAGGCGGTGAGCACCTTGGGGTTGACCATGCCGCAGCCGCCGAGCTCGATCCAGCCCTCGCTGGAGCAGGTACGGCACGGGCGGTCGGGGTTGCCCACCGATTCACCGCGGCACACGTAGCACTGCATGTCCATCTCGGCGGACGGCTCGGTGAAGGGGAAGAAGTGCGGGCGCAGCCGCGTGGTGGTGCCCTCGCCGAAGAGCTCCTGGACCATGTGGTCCATGGTGCCCTTGAGGTCGGCCATGGTCAGGCCCTCGTCCACGGCCAGCAGCTCGACCTGGTGGAAGACGGGGGTGTGCGTCGCGTCGAGCTCATCGGTGCGGTACACCCGGCCCGGGCAGACGATGTAGACGGGCGGCTTGCGCTCCAGCAGCGAGCGCGCCTGCACCGGGGAGGTGTGGGTGCGCAGCACGACGCCGGACTCGTCGCCCTGGGTGCCCTCGGGCCCCTGGACGAAGAAGGTGTCCTGCATCTGGCGCGCCGGGTGGTCGGGCGTGAAGTTGAGGGCGTCGAAGTTGAACCACTCGGCCTCCACCTCCGGCCCCTCGGCGACCTCGTACCCCATGGCCACGAAGATGTCCGCGATGCGGTCCATCAGCGTGGTCAGAGGGTGCCGGGCGCCGGCGGGGACGCGGTCGTAGGGCAGCGTGACGTCCACGGCCTCCTCGACCAGCACCCGCTCGTCGCGCTCCGCCTCGAGCGCGACCGTGCGGGCCCCGAAGGCCTTGTTCACGGCGCCGCGGGCCTGGCCCACGCGCTTACCCGCCTCGGCCTTGGCCTGCGGGGGCAGCGCGCCGATCTCGCGGTTGGCGAGCGCCAGGGGCGAGCGGTCGCCCATGTGCGCGGTCTTCGCCTCACGCAGCGCGTCGAGGTCGCCGGCGGACGCGAAGGCGGCGAGCGCCTCGTCCCGCATGCGCTCGATCTCTTCCGGTTTCAGTGCCTCGACCTCGACAGGGTCGTACGACTTGTTCGGTGCCGACATCTCTTCCCGTACTTCCGATGGCTGGCTGGTTGGGTCCCCCGCGCGACGCGCAGGACGCGCTCGGCACAAGGACACAAAGGTGCCAAAGGACGAGTCTAAAGGTCGCTGGGGGTTGAGGAGCCCGTGGGCCGCCTGCCGAGACTCTCCGCAGGGCTACTGCGTGAGGTACGCGGGGGCGCTCACGGGCAGGATAAATCGGAACTCGGCGCCGCCGCCGGGGCCGCGGCCGACCGTGATGGTCCCGCCGTGGGCCTCCACGATGCCCTTGACGATGTACAGGCCCAGGCCGGTGCCGCCGCGCTTGCTCCCCCGCCAGAAGCGGGTGAAGACGCGGCCCATCGACTCCTCGGGGATCCCGGGGCCTTCGTCGGACACGGTGACGGCGGTTCCCTTCTCATGCGGCGACACCTCGATGGTGACCGTTCCCTCGCCGTGGCGCACCGCATTTTCGAGGAGGTTGCCGAGGATCTGGTCGATCTTGTCCGGATCGGCCCACAGATCGGGGAGCGGGCGGCTGACACTCACGAGGAACCGCTCGGGGGCCTGCCCGTTCGCGGTGAGCGCCTGTACGTGGCGGCCGACGGCGGTGGCGATGTCCACCGGCTGCCGGCGCACCTCCAGGCGGCCGGAGTCGATGCGGGAGATGTCGAGGAGTTCGGCGATGAGGCGGGTGACGCGGTTGGCATCGGCGTCGACGGTCTCCAGCATCAGCCGCTTCTGGTCGTCCGTGAACCGCTCCCACTTGGCGAGCAGGGTGGCCGTGAACCCCTTGACCGAGGTCAGCGGCGAGCGCAGCTCGTGGGCGACGGTGGCGATCAGCTCGGCGTGGCTGCGTTCGGTGCGGCGGCGGGCCTCGGTGCCGCGCAGGGTGACCACGAGGCGGCGCAGCGGGCCGGTGGGATGCGTACGGATGTAGCTGGCGGACACCAGCACCTCGCGCCCGCCCGGGAGCAGCAGGTTCCGCTCGGGCTGTCCGCGGCGGGTGGCGAGGCCCCCGTACGGGTCGGTCAGGGCCCACCAGCGGCGGCCTTCGAGATCCTCCAGCGGGAGCGCCCGGTCGATGCGCCGGCCGAGCGCCTGGGCGGGGTCGGTCGCGGTCATCCGGGCGGCGGCGCGGTTGAAGCAGATGACCCGCCCGGTGTCGTCGGCGACGACCAGCCCGTCGGGCAGGCTGTCGGGGTCGATACCGAAGCCGAGCCCCTCGCCGGGGGCCTCCTCGTGCGCGACCGTCCCGGCCGCCGCGCGGGTCGCGGGCGCCGGGGAGCCGGCCTGCAGCGGTACGGAGCGCCGCGTACCGGCGGCGCGCTCGCGGGGTGCGGCATCGGCCCGGGGGCCCGGGACGGTGTCGGCGGGCCCGCCCGCGCGGGTGCCGGCCGGAGGCTGCGGTGGGACGCCGGACAGCGCGTCGACCTGCGGCGGGGCCTGGGCGGCGCCGGGTGCGGCGGGCACCGGTGCACCGGCCGTCGTTCCGGCCCCCGGTGAGCTGTTCGTACCGACGGTCATGTCCCCGTACCCCACATCTCCGAGTAGCGCAGTGGGCCCCCGGGCCGCCACATTACTAGCTGGGGGTCACGGAGCGGCACCCTCCGGGCGCCCGCTGTGCACGCGCGGACGCGTAGAGGCACACGGCGGCGGCCGTCGCCAGGTTCAGACTCTCGGCCTTTCCGTGGATCGGGACCCGTACGACGGCGTCCGCCAGCGCCCTGGTCTCCTCCGGCAGGCCCCAGGCCTCGTTGCCGAAGACCCAGGCGGAGGGCCCGCCCATGGTGCCCGCGTCCAGCTCGGCGTCGAGGTCGTCCTCACCCGCGCCGTCGGCCGCCAGGATCCGTACGCCGGCGGCCCGCAGCCCCTCGACGGCCTGCTCCACCGGAACGCCGACGGCGACCGGGAGGTGGAAGAGGGAGCCCACGGAGGCCCGTACGGACTTGGGGTTGTAGAGGTCCACGGAGGCGTCGGTCAGCACCACCGCGTCGGCGCCGGCGGCGTCCGCGCAGCGCAGCACCGTGCCGGCGTTGCCGGGGTCGCGGACGTGCGCGAGGACGGCGACCAGCTTGGGCTCGGCCTTCAGGATCTCCTCGAACGGGGAGTCCAGGAAGTGGCAGACGCCGACCAGGCCCTGCGGGGTGACCGTCTGCGAGACCTCGGCGAGCACCTCGTCGGAGGCGTAGTGGACGCGGGCGCCCGCGTCCAGGGCGGCCTCGATGATCCCGGTGTAGCGCTCGGCGGCCTCGATGGTGGCGAACAGCTCGATCAGGGTCGACGCGCCCGTGGGACCGCGGTGCTCGACGGCCTCGCGGACGGCCTGCGGGCCCTCGGCGATGAAGCGGCGCTCCTTGGTGCGGAAGTTGCGCCGGGCCAGTCGCCTGGCGGCGGCCACCCGCGGGGATCGGGGGGAGATCAGCTCGTCGGGGTGACCCATGGTGTGTGCGGTTCTCTCTCGGGGTTCCGGGCGGACGGTGCGGGGCGGTGGTACGGGCGGCGTCGCGGTGCCGGTCGGGGCGTGACCGGGCGGCGCGTGACGGGGCGGGGCGGTGCGGGACAGTGCGGTGCGGGGCGGAAAGCACACGGACCCGCAGGCGAAATGCCTGCGGGTCCGTGGGGGCCGGCCCTGTGCGAGCGGGGCCGGCTAGCCCTTAGGCAGCGGCCTTGGGGGCGTTGACGTCGGCCGGGAGCGCCTTCTGCGCGACCTCGACGAGCGCGGCGAACGCGTTGGCGTCGTTGACGGCCAGCTCCGCGAGGATCTTGCGGTCCACCTCGATGTTGGCGGCCTTCAGACCCTGGATGAGGCGGTTGTACGTCATGCCGTTCTGGCGGGCAGCGGCGTTGATGCGCTGGATCCACAGCTGACGGAAGTCGCCCTTGCGCTTCTTGCGGTCGTTGAAGTTGTAGACCAGCGAGTGGGTGACCTGCTCCTTGGCCTTGCGGTACAGGCGCGAACGCTGACCGCGGTAGCCGGAGGCCGCCTCGAGGATCGCCCGGCGCTTCTTGTGGGCGTTTACTGCCCGCTTGACGCGTGCCACTTTTTAACTCCTTGTAGCGGGGCCGTGGGTGTCTTCACACGGCCCGAATTCGATGGGGTCCCGGTCTTGACGTCCCGCTCCCGCACTGGGGAGCGGAGGACGTCACTTGCCGAGAAGCTTCTTGATCTTCGCGGCGTCGCCGGGGGCCATCTCCGCGGTGCCGGTCAGGCGGCGGGTGACACGGGACGACTTGTGCTCGAGCAGGTGGCGCTTGCCGGCGCGCTCACGGAGCACCTTGCCGGAGCCGGTGATCTTGAAGCGCTTCTTGGAACCGCTGTGCGTCTTGTTCTTCGGCATAGCGCCGTTATCTCCTCGTCGGTGGCGCTCCCGCCGGTCCTGTGGGGACCGGCTGACGGGAGCGTCATGTTGTGTCGGTGATCCGAGACGGGCTGCCTCGGAATCAGGCCTCGGCGTTCGCCTCGTCGGCCGGAGCCTCATCGGCAGCGGCCTCGGTGGCCTCGGCAGAGGCGACCTCGGTGGTGTCATCGACCTCGACGGCGGCGTCCTCGGAAGGAGCCTCGTCTTCGGTGTGGGCGACACCCTGGCGCTCCGCCTTGCGGGCGGCCTGCGCCTCGCGGGCTTCGGCCATCGCCTCGGTCTTCTTCTTGTGCGGACCGAGGACCATGATCATGTTTCGGCCGTCCTGCTTCGGGTTCGACTCGATGAACCCGAGGTCCTCGACGTCCGAAGCGAGACGCTGCAGCAGTCGGTAGCCGAGTTCCGGCCGGGACTGCTCGCGACCACGGAACATGATCGTGATCTTGACCTTGTCGCCCTGCTTGAGGAACCGAACGACGTGACCCTTCTTGGTGTCATAGTCGTGCGGGTCGATCTTCGGCCGGAGCTTCATTTCCTTGATGACCGTGTGCGCCTGGTTCTTGCGCGCCTCACGGGCCTTCATGGCCGACTCGTACTTGAACTTGCCGTAGTCCATGAGCTTGCAGACCGGCGGGCGTGCGGACGCCGCGACCTCGACCAGGTCGAGGTCGTACTCCTGCGCGAGCTCAAGCGCCTTGGCAAGCGGCACGATGCCGACCTGCTCGCCGCTGGGACCGACAAGCCGTACCTCGGGAACGCGAATCCGGTCGTTGATGCGGGGCTCGGTGCTGATGGATCCTCCTCGGTAGCACCACACGGCTGCCTGGCAGACAGCCGCTGACGTGTATTTCCGTCAGACCGACCACAGCGGGGAGAATGAAAAAAGCCCCGCCGGGCACAGGCAGGGGCTCCAAAACAACCGGAACACCGCCGCATGCGATCGCGGGGCGTAAAATCGGGCAGCTTTCCATCGTCCGTACGGAACGATGGATACCGCCTGACCGGTGACCCGCCGCCCCGGAGGGCAGTCAGGTGGGAGAACGGAGCCTCCACTTGTGGGCCGGGCACAGAAGTGTCCGGCCGGTCGAAGTACATACTAGCACCCGCGCCGCAAGCCCGCCGCACGGCATATCGTGGGGCGCATGACTGACGCGACACCCCCCACCGACCCCGCTGCCGACGGCGCCCCCGACTACGACACCATGACCCGCGACATCGCGGACGTGCCCGCCGTCGAGGTGATCACCACGGTGGCCGTGCACCTGCTGAGCGCCGCGGCGGTCAACCTGGGCCTGGACAAGCCGGACTCCGAGCACAAGGACCTCGACGAGGCCCGCAAGCTGATCACGGCCCTGGCCGGCCTGGTCACCGCGAGCGCCACCGAGATCAGCTCCTTCCACGCGGCCCCGCTGCGCGACGGCCTGAAGTCGCTCCAGCTCGCCTTCCGCGAGGCCTCGATCGTGCCGGACGAGCCGGGCCAGGGGCCGGGCGAGAAGTTCACGGGCCCCGTCTTCGGCTGAGCCGCCCCGCCCCCGGCGGGCATGAACCACGACGATGGCCGGTGCACCCCGCGAGGGGTGCACCGGCCATCGTCGTGTCCGGCCTCCGGCAGTCGGCCCGGCGCCGGCGCGGGGCCTCCCGGTCAGCGGGCGAACAGGGCCCCGCCGGGCGGGGCAGGGGCGTCCGACGGCAGCAGCGCCAAGTCCAGTCCGCGCACCAGCCGGGCCCGCAGAGTGGGGTCCGCCGCGAGCGCCTCGGCGACGCGACGGGCCGCCGCGGCGGCCTGCGCACCGTCGGCCAGCACGATCGCCAGGGTGCCGTCGCAGTCCGCGCCGCCCGGGCCGAGGTGGGCGCGCAGCACGGCCGGCTCGGCGGCGACGGCGGCCCGTACGGCCTCCCGTACGGCGGGATCCGCCAGCGGGCCCGCGTCGGTACGGCCCTCGGCGAGCGCGAGCAGCGCGGAGCCGGTGAGCTGGTAGGTGACGGGGCCGGCCAGGTCCAGGACCAGGGTGTCGGCCTTCTCGTGCGCGGCGGCGGCCAGCGCCTGGTGCAGCGGGACGGCCACCGGCCGGGCCGCGGGGTCCCAGAGCGCGAGCGAGGCGATCGAGGTGAAGGCGGGCAGTGCCCGCCGGTCGCCCGCCCGCAGGGTCGGGACGGCCATGTCGCTGGTCTTCTCGCGCTTGAGGCCGGTCTCCGGGTCGGTCTCCACCTCACCGAGGACGGCGACCACCGGGACCAGCAGGCGGGCGCCCTTGAGCGCGGCCAGCACCTCCGGCTCCTTCACCCGGTCCTCGGACCAGGCGGCCAGGGCCGCGGTCAGCCGGGGATCGGCGGAGCCGTCGTCGTCGGAGAAGCCCGGGTCGGGAATGTTCTTGTTCGCCATGTTCGCCACAGTTACCCGACCCTACTGCGTCGGGTACCGCGGTTCCGCGAGGGGCCGGTCCCGGCCGCGGCCGCCCCGCCGAGGGCGCCGCGCCAGTACGGCGGCCAGGACGAGCAGGACCGCCCCCGCGACGGCGGCCGCCGGGGCCCCGAGCCGGGCTCCGCGCTCGGCCGGGCGGACCGGTTCGGGGCCGGGGCCGAAGTACGTGCTCCCGGCCGCCGCGGGCGCGGGGACCAGCGCCTCGGGGCGCATCGCGTCGGCGGCCTGGAGGGCGGCGACGGGATCGACCAGTCCGTGCCCGCGGGCGTCGTCGCGGCCACCGGCCGGGGAGTTGCTGGCGGTGCCCTCCAGCAGCTTCTTCACCTGGGCCGGGGACAGGTCCGGGTGCGCGGCCCGGACGAGGGCGACGGCGCCGGAGACGAAGGCCGCCGCAGCGCTCGTGCCCCAGCCCTCGTAGTACGAGCGGTCGGGGTCGGCGATCACGACGTCCACGCCGGGGGCGCTGACCGTCGCGTACCAGTTGCGGGTGGAGAACTTGGCCTTCTTGCCGCGCCGGTCGACGGCGGTGACGGCGATGACCCCCGGATAGGCGGCCGGGTAGGAGACGCGGTCGCCCGCCTCGCCGCCGTTGCCCGCGGAGGCGACGACGACCACGCCCTTGGCGAGGGCGTACTGGACGGCCTCGTCCTCGCCGGCCTCGTGGTGGGCGGAGTCGCTGTCGTCGCCGAGGGACATGTTGATCACGTCGGCGCCGTGGTCCGCGGCCCACCGGATGCCCTCGGCGAGGGCGCCGCCCTTGCTGTCGCGGGCCTTGGCACGGCCCGGGTCGCCCTCTTCGAGGATCACCCGGACCGGCAGGATCCGTGCCTGCGGCGCGACGCCGAGAACGCCCTGGCCGCGGCTGGGGCCGTGGCCGTGCCCGGCGATGATGCTGGCCATCGCGGTGCCGTGGCGGGCCCAGGCGCGGTCGCCGGGGCCGGCGCCCATGCCGATGAGGTCGGTGCCCGCGAGGACCTGCCCCGTGAGGTCCGGGTGGGACTCGTCGACGCCGGTGTCGAGGACGGCGACGGTCACCCCGTCGCCCCGGGTGGTGCCCCAGGCCTCCTCGGCGCGCAGTGCGAGCAGGCCCCACTGGCGGTCGCGGATGTTGTCGGCGGCGGCGGGGGTCGCGGTGGCGGACACGAGGAGGGTCACTGCGGCGAGGAACGCGGCGGCCGCCCGGCCGGCTGCGCGCCCGAACGCCCGGGGGATCATCGGGTGGGCTCCGGGGTGCGTGCGGTGGGTGCGGCGGGGGTGGAAGGTGCGGCGGGGGCGGGGGTTGCGGGGGTGGCCGGTGGGGCCGCGAGGAAGGACACGCCGTGGCCGATGCGGTCGGCGACCGCCCGTGCCTCGTGGCCGAGGCCGGCCCGGGCGGCGGGGCCCGTGGCCTCCTTCTTCATCAACTCCTCGGCGGGGTGGGGCCCGTCACCGGGGCGCCCGTCCGCGAAGGCGGAGACGGAGTAGACGACGACGGGGGCCTCGGCGGGTACGGACACGGCCCAGGCGGCGCGTTGGGCATCGGTGAACCCGTACGCGGGCGGGGCCGGGATCCGGCCCTTGAGGGAGGTCATCGTGCGGGCATCGGCGGGGGTGAAGACCATGCCGACGGTGATCAGCGAGCTGCGGGTGGCGTCGGTGTAGGTGGCGCGGAGCACGCGGGTGCAGCCGGTGGTGGCCAGCAGGTTCTGCCAGTCGGCCGCGAGGGCGGCTGGGCACTCGGCGTCGGGGGCGAGCGCGATGCGGGTCCAGGTGCGGTTGGCTCCGCCGGGGCCGGCGGAGGGGCCGGTCAGGACGGGCGGGAGGAGGCTGTCGACGGGCGCGGCACGCCACAGCGACGCGGCCTTGCGGTAGGCGGCGTCGGGCGGGAGGGGGCGGCTCGCGGCGCGGTGGTCGGCCCAGGTGGTGAGGGCGGCTCCGCCGACGAGGCCGCCGCCGAGGAGGACGCAGAGCGCGGTCGCGACGACCCGGGCGGGGTGGCGGCGGGTGGGCGCGTGCGGGTGGGTGGGGTGCGGCGGTTCGGGCTCGCCCGGGATCGCGGTCCGCGGTGTCGTCGTGGTCATCCGGCGGCTCCGCCCCCCGTTCCGTACGGCTGCCTGCCCGTACTCTACGGCGTCGGCGGAGCGGGGTGGGTGCCGGTGCCGGTGCCGGGGGTCGGTGCCGGGGGTGGGGGGAGGTGCCGTCCGGGACTGCATGATTTATGGCGCCCTGGCCGCGTCGGCCTGTGCGACCGGCTACCGCGCCAACAAATCACGTTTTACGTCCCGGCCAGCACCTCCCCCCACCCCCGTCCCCTCGCGCCGCGCCAATGCCAGCCTCGCCGCCCCAATCCCCGCCTCGCCGCCCCAATCCAGCCTCGCCGGCGATTGAGGCGCGGGGTGTGGGGCGGAGCCCCGCGCCTGCCGCCGGCCGCGGTCGGTGCGCGGCACTACCCACCGGTAGAGACCTCTGGCAAGCTGCCGCCCATGAACTCCGCCGCCACCGACCGCGCCCGGTACGACCGGGCGACCGCGCACCTGGACGCGCCGCTGGCCATCGTGGATCTCGACGCCTTCGACGCCAACGCCGACGATCTCGTCCGCCGCGCCGCCGGCAAGCCGGTCCGGGTCGCGAGCAAGTCGGTCCGGTGCCGTGCGCTGCTGGAACGGGTGCTCGCCCGGCCCGGGTTCGCCGGGATCATGTCGTACACGCTGGCCGAGTCGCTCTGGCTGGCCCGGTCCGGGTTCGAGGACGTGCTCCTCGCCTATCCGTCCGCCGACCGCGCCGGCTTCGGCGAGCTGGCGGGCGACGCCAAGCTGGCCGGCGCCGTCACGGTGATGGTGGACGACCTCGCGCAGCTGGAGTTGATCGACGCGGCCCGGGACGGCGGCGCCGAGGAGATCCGGGTGTGCCTGGAGCTGGACACGGCGCTGCAACTGCTCGGCGGCCGGGTGCGGATCGGCGCCCGCCGGTCCCCGCTGCGCGAGCCCGGGCAGCTGGCCGGGCTGGCTGCGGCGGTGGCCGCGCGGCCAGGGTTCCGGGTCGTCGGGCTGATGGCGTACGAGGGCCATGTCGCCGGGGTCGGGGACGCGCTGGCCGGTCGGCCGCTGCGGTCCCGGGCGATCCGGCTGATGCAGGGGGCGGCCCGCAGGGAGCTGGCGGCGCGGCGGGCCGAGGTGGTGCGGGCCGTGCGGGCGGTCGTACCGGACCTGGAGTTCGTCAACGGCGGCGGGACCGGCAGCGTGCAGCAGACGGCCGCCGAGGACGCGGTGACCGAGATCGCCGCGGGTTCGGGCCTGTACGTGCCCCGGCTCTTCGACAACTACACGTCGTTCAGCGGGCGTCCGGCGGCCCTGTTCGCGCAGCCGGTGGTGCGCAGGCCCGGGGTGGGGGTGGTGACGGTGCTCGGCGGCGGCTATCCGGCGTCGGGTGCGGCCGGGCCGGACCGGCTGCCGGTTCCGTACCTGCCCCAGGGGCTGCGCTACGACCCCCAGGAGGGTGCGGGCGAGGTGCAGACCCCGCTGCTGGGGAGCCCGGCCGACGATCTGCTGATCGGCGACCGGGTCTGGTTCCGCCATGCGAAGGCGGGCGAGCTGTGCGAGCGGTTCGACACCCTGCACCTGGTCGAGGGCGATCGGGTCGCCGACAGTGTGCCGACCTACCGGGGTGAGGGGCGCACCTTCCTCTAGTACACGGAGTCCGTCTGGTCGGGGACGACGCTCCGGTCGCCCCGCAGGACCGGCCCCTTGGTGCCGTCGTGGTCGACGTAGCCGGACGTCGCGCAGGGGTAGGGGTCGCTCTTGCGCTTCTTCGGCTCGATGAACATGGGGTTGACGATCCAGCGGCCGTCGCTGTTGTCGTAGGCCCGGCACATCAGCTCGTTCTTGTTGCGGTTGACGACGAGCCGCAGGGCGGTGGCGTCGCGCAGGAAGGAGATGTCGGTGTCGGAGTCGCCTGCGGCGAAGACCTGGCGGCGGCCTGCGGGCTGGACCTTCTCGGCGGCGGCGCCCCGGACGCCGAAGACCTCCTTGTTGATCCAGCAGCGCTTGCCGTCGATGTAGGTGATCATCGTGTCGGCGCCGTCCCGGACGGATCCGCAGCCCTGGAGGTGGGGGGTGAACTTCCCGCCGCGGGTGGTGGTGTTGCGTATGCCGATGACGTGGTCGGCCTTGATGCCGACGCCCTGGGCCCAGACCTCGACGACCGGTTGCGGGGAGGCGGAGCTGATCCATACGTCGAAGCCGGCCTTCTGGAGGCCCTTGATCAGGTCCTTCTGCTGGTCGTAGTAGCGGACCCAGCCGGTGGCGGTGCCGGTGCCGACCTGCTGCACGGCGCCGACGGGTGCGGCGAGGTTCTCGGTGCGGGCGGCGGCGGCGAAGCCGCGGACCTCGCGGGCGGTCCAGCCCTGCATCAGCTGGGGCAGCCAGGCGTACGAGGGTTCGGTGGTGCGGCGGTCCCAGCCGGCGAAGGCGGCGGCGCCGGTGCGGGTCGCGGCGGTGCCGTAGACGGTGTTGATCTCGTCGGCGCAGGCGGCTCCGGCGGGGGTGCCGGTGGGCAGCGGGGCGCCGGGGCGGGCGAGGGGGCCGCAGGCCCGGGCGAGGGCGCCGGTGGCGGCGGGGGTGAGGAAGCGGCTGGTGGTGGACCAGTCGCCGGCGGCGGGCTGGCGGATGCGGCCGCTCCGCAGCAGCCAGAACATGGTGGCGTCGCCGACGTCGTTCTTGACGACGGTGTTGTCCCAGTCGAAGACGGCGACGGGCTTGGTGCGGCCGGACCGGTGGGGGTTGCAGCTGCCGTAGCGGTCGATGAGCTGCTGGAGGCGGGCCTGGTTGTCCCCGTACCAGCCGGAGCCGATGGTGACCGGGGCACAGGGTGTGTGCGCGGCCTGGGCCGGCGGGGCCAGTACGAGGCCGGATGCGGTGGCCGCCAGGAGGGCGAGGGGGGCCGCCCACTTTCTCTGCATGCTGCTCCTTCGGGGCAAGGGAGCGGCCGGGCACCTTGCGGCGCCCGGCCGGCCGGGGTGCGGTGGTGGGGTGGGGCCTACAGCGGGGTCACGTACGCGCCGGAGATCCCGCCGTCGACGAGGAAGTCGGTGGCGTTGATGAAGGAGGAGTCGTCGCTGGCGAGGAAGGCGACGGCGGCCGCGATCTCGGTGGGCTCGGCGAAGCGGCCCAGCGGGATGTGGACGAGGCGGCGGGCGGCGCGCTCGGGGTCCTTGGCGAACAGCTCCTGCAGCAGCGGGGTGTTGACGGGCCCCGGGCACAGGGCGTTGACGCGGATGCCCTCGCGGGCGAACTGCACGCCGAGCTCGCGGGACATGGCGAGGACGCCGCCCTTGGAGGCCGTGTAGGAGATCTGGGAGGTGGCGGCGCCCATGATGGCGACGAAGGAGGCGGTGTTGATGATGGAGCCTCGGCCCTGGCGCTGCATGTAGGGCAGGGCGGCCTTGCAGCACAGGTAGACGGAGGTGAGGTTGACGTCCTGGACGCGCTTCCAGGCCTCCAGGCCGGTGGTGAGGATGGAGTCGTCGTCCGGGGGCGAGATGCCCGCGTTGTTGAAGGCGATGTCCACGGAGCCGTAGGTGTCGAAGGCGGTCTTGAAGAGCGCCTCGACCTCCTCGGGGCTGGTGACGTCGACCTTGACGAAGGTGCCGCCGACCTCCTCGGCCGCGGCCTTGCCGGCGGTCTCGTCGATGTCGCCGCAGACGATGTGGGCGCCCTCGGAGGCGAGGCGGCGTGCGGTGGCGAGGCCGATGCCGCTGCCGGCTCCGGTGATGACGGCGGTACGGCCGACCAGGCGGCGGCAGATGATCTCTTCGTTGGACATGTGGTTCAGGCCTCCGTGCTGATGAAGACGTTCTTGGTCTCGGTGAAAGCGGTGAGGGCGTCGGGTCCGAGCTCGCGGCCGAGTCCGGACTGCTTGTAGCCGCCGAAGGGGGTCCAGTAGCGGACGCTGCTGTGCGAGTTGACGGACAGGTTGCCGGCGGCGACGGCGCGCGAGACGCGCAGTGCGCGCCCGATGTCGCGGGTCCAGAGCGAGCCGGAGAGGCCGTACTCGGTCGCGTTGGCCAGGCGTACGGCGTCCTCCTCGTCCTCGAAGGGCAGGACGACGGCGACCGGTCCGAAGACCTCCTCTGCGGCGACGGGCGCGGTGGGGGCGACGTCCGTGACGAGGGTGGGCGGGTACCAGAAGCCGGGGCCCTCGGGGGCGGTGCCGCGGATCGCGGTGAGGTCGTCGGTGACGAAGGACCGTACGCGCTCCAGCTGGGTCCGTGAGATCAGCGGGCCCATCTGCGTCTTCTCGTCGAGCGGGTCGCCCACGGTGACGGCCGCGATGCCGGGGGCGACGAGCTCCAGGAAGCGGTCGTAGACGGAGCGTTGTACGAGGATCCGGGTGCGGGCGCAGCAGTCCTGGCCGGTGTTGTCGAGGAAGGACATGGGGGCGGCTGCGGCGGCGGCTTCGAGGTCGGCGTCGGCGAAGACGATGTTGGGGCTCTTGCCGCCGAGTTCGAGGGTGACGCGCTTCACCCGGTCGGCGCACTTGGCCATGATCTGCTTGCCGACGCGGGTGGACCCGGTGAAGACGATCTTCGCGACGCCGGGGTGTTCGACGAGTGCGTCGCCGGCGACGTCGCCGCGGCCGGGGAGTACCTGGAAGAGGTGCTCGGGGATCCCGGCCTCGAGGGCGAGCTCGGCGAGGCGCAGCGCGGTGAGCGGGGTGGTCTCGGCGGGCTTGAGGATGACGGCGTTGCCGGCGGCGAGGGCCGGGGCCAGGCCCCAGGCGGCGATCGGCATGGGGAAGTTCCAGGGGGCGATCACGCCGATGACGCCGAGGGGTTCGAGGAAGGTGACGTCGATGCCGCCGGCGACGGGGATCTGGCGGCCGGAGAGCCGTTCCACTCCCCCGGCGGCGAAGTCGAGGAGGTCGCGTACGTTGCCGGCTTCCCAGCGGGCGTTGCCGATGGTGTGGCCGGCCTCGTCGACCTCCAGTCGGGCCAGTTCCTCGAGGTGGCCGTCGACGACCGCGGCGAAGCGGCGCAGAAGGCGGGCCCGGTCGGCGGGGGCGGCCGCCGCCCAGGCGCGCTGGGCCGCGGCGGCCCGGGCGACGGCGGCGTCGACGTCGTCCCGTGTGGCGGCCGGGACGACGGCGACGGTTTCCTCGGTGGCCGGATTCAACACTTCCAGCGCATCGGACACGTGGTGCCTCTCAGATTCGTTCGGTGGCGCGCGGGGGCGTGCGGGGGCTACAGGCGTTCGAAGGAGCGGCGCAGCTCCCAGTCGGTGACCGCGGAGTCGTACGCGTCGAGTTCCACGCGGGCCATGTTCCGGTAGTGCGCGACCACTTCGGGGCCGAAGGCGGCCTTGGCGATCTCGCTGTTCTCCCAGAGCTCGGCGGCCTCGCGCAGGGTGGCGGGGACGTGGGCGTATTCGGCGGTGTAGGCGTTCCCGCCGCAGGCCTCGGGGAGTTCCAGGCGGTTCTCGATGCCGTAGAGCCCGGCGGCGACGAGGCCGGAGACGGCGAGGTACGGGTTGACGTCGCCGCCGGGGAGGCGGTTCTCGAAGCGCATGGAGCGGCCGTGGCCGACGACCCGCAGGGCGCAGGTCCGGTTGTCCACGCCCCAGGCGACGGCGGTCGGGGCGAAGGATCCCGGCCGGAAACGCTTGTACGAATTGATGTTGGGGGCGTAGAGAAGGGAGAAGTCGCGCAGCGCGGCCAGCTGACCGGCCAGGAAGTGTCGCATCACCGGTGACATTCCGCCCGGCCCGTCACCGGCCATCGCGTTGCGTCCGTCCGCGTCGGCCAGCGAGAGGTGAATGTGACAGGAGTTGCCCTCGCGCTCGTCGAACTTGGCCATGAAGGTGAGCGAGACGCCTTCCTGGGAGGCGATCTCCTTGGCTCCGGTCTTGTAGACGGAGTGCTGGTCGCAGGTGGTGAGCGCCTCGTCGTAGCGGAAGGCGATCTCGTGCTGGCCGAGGTTGCACTCCCCCTTGGCCGACTCGACGATCAGGCCCGCGGCCTGCATCTCGTTGCGGATCCGGCGCAGCAGGGGTTCGATGCGGCCGGTCCCGAGGACGGAGTAGTCGATGTTGTACTGGTTGGCGGGGGTCAGGCCGCGGTAGCCGGAGTTCCAGGCCTGCTCGTAGGTGTCCTGGAAGACCATGAACTCCAGCTCGGTGCCGACCATCGCGGTGTACCCGGCCTCGGCGAGGCGCTCCAGCTGGCGGCGCAGGATCTGCCGGGGTGCGGCGACCACGGGCGAGCCGTCGTTCCAGGCGAGGTCGGCGAGGAGGAAGGCGCTGCCGGGGTTCCAGGGGATCCGGCGCAGGGTGGCGAGGTCGGGGTGCATGGCGAAGTCGCCGTAGCCCCGGTCCCAGGAGGACATCTCGTAGCCGTCGACGGTGTTCATGTCGGTATCGACGGCGAGGAGGTAGTTGCAGCCCTCGGTACCGTGCTCGAGGACCTCGTCGAGGAAGAACTGTGCGGCGAACCGCTTGCCCTGGAGCCGCCCCTGCATGTCGGGGAAGGCCAGGACCACTGTGTCGATCTCACCACTGGCGACGAGGGAGCGGAGCTCCTCGGGCGCGAGCGGCGGCTTGCGGTCTACCACTGGAATCTCTCCTTCGGTGAGCCGAGGAGCCCTAAGGTATTGAATAGAACCATTGCTTGGGAAGGGGAGGAGCCGAGATGACCGATACGGCGAGTGAAGGCGACGCCATCGCGCGTCTGAATCCCGTGCTGCGCCAGGTACGGGCGGGCAACGGTTTCGAGGAAGCGCTGGAGCAGATCCTCCAGGTGGTCCGGCTGGGTCTGGTGCCGGGCGGCGAGCGCCTTCCGCCGGAGCGGGAGCTGGCGGAACGGATGGGGATCAGCCGGGTCACCCTGCGCGAGGTGCTGAAGGTGCTCCAGGACCAGGGCCTGGTGGAGGCCCGCCGCGGGCGGTACGGCGGAACGTTTGTGCTGCCCCGGCCCGACACCCCGGCGGGCGGCGCCGAGGAGGAGCTGCGCCGGCGCGTCGCGGGCGTGGACATCGAGGACGCCCTGCGGTTCCGCGAGGTGCTGGAGGTGGGGGCGGCCGGACTGTGCGCCTCCCACGGGCTGACCGGGGAGGGCTCCGAGCGACTGCTCGCCGCCCTGGCCGCCACCCACGACGCCCCGCTGGCCGACTACCGCCGCCAGGACACCCTCTTCCACCTCACCCTGTGCGAGCTGGCCGGATCCGCCACCCTGACGGCCCAGTACGCGGCCGTCCGGGCCACCGTGAACGACCTGCTGGACTGCATCCCGCTGCTCGTGCGGAACCTGGAGCACTCCCAGCAGCAGCACAGCACCCTGGTGGCGGCGGTGCTGGACGGCGACGCGGCCGGGGCGCGCGAGACCATGCGCGAGCACTGCTGCGGCACGGCGGCACTGCTCCGCGGCTTCCTGGCCTGAGCGGCTCCGGGGGGGCGGCCGGGAGGATTTCGTAACTTCTGTTTAACGCAGAGGTCTTGCGCACTCCAGTCCACTAAGGCAAAGGTACGCCCCACAACCATTGCCCTGAGGCAGGAGCGCACGATGGCCGACGACATCGAGGCACGGCTCACCGCCGTACCCGCACCCACCAAGTCCCCCGACGGCGGGGACGGCCCCGACGAATACCTCGCGCGCCGGACGCTGCGCCGCGGCAGCGCCGGCTGGCTGCTCCTCACCGGACTCGGCGTGGCCTACGTCGTCTCCGGGGACTTCTCCGGCTGGAACGTCGGCCTCGACAAGGGCGGCTTCGGCGGTCTCGCGATCGCCACCGTCCTGATGGGCGCGATGTACGCCTGTCTGGTCTTCTCGCTCGCCGAGCTGTCCACCATCCTGCCGACGGCCGGCGGCGGCTACGGCTTCGCCCGCCGCGCGCTCGGCCCCTGGGGCGGCTTCCTCACCGGCACCGCCATCCTCATCGAATACATCCTGGCCCCGGCCGCGATCGTCATCTTCATCGGCGACTACGTCGAGTCCCTCGGCCTCTTCGGCCTCACCTCCAGCTGGCCGGTCTACCTCGGCTGCTTCGTCGTCTTCATCGGGGTCCACCTCTGGGGCGTCGGCGAGGCGCTGCGCTTCAGCCTCGTCGTGACCGCGATCGCCGTCGCCGCGCTGCTGATCTTCGCGGTGGGGGCCCTCACCGAGTTCGACGCGTCCGGCCTCAACAACATCCCGGTCGACGCCGACGCCTTCGGCTCGAACTCCTGGCTGCCGCTGGGCCTGCTGGGCATCTGGGCCGCGTTCCCCTTCGGAATGTGGTTCTTCCTCGGCGTCGAGGGCGTACCGCTGGCGGCCGAGGAGGCCAAGGACCCGGTCCGCTCGATGCCGAAGGCCCTCTCCATCTCCATGGGCATCCTCGCCCTGCTCGCCCTGATCACCTTCTTCGCCGCGACCGGCGCCCAGGGCGCCGACGCCGTCAAGGCCGCCGGCAACCCGCTGGTCGTGGCCCTGGAGGGGGACGGCGGTCCGACCGCCCTGAGCCGCTTCGTGAACTACGCGGGCCTGGCCGGCCTGGTCGCCTCCTTCTTCTCCCTCATCTATGCGGGATCGCGCCAGCTCTTCGCCCTCTCCCGGGCCGGCTACCTGCCCCGCTTCCTCTCGCTCACCTCGAAGCGCAAGGCCCCGTACCTGGGTCTGATCATCCCCGGCGCGATCGGCTTCGCCCTGGCCGCGGCCACCGGCGACGGGGCCCGCATGCTCAACATCGCGGTGTTCGGCGCCACCATCTCCTACGCCCTGATGGCGCTCTCGCACATCGTGCTGCGCCGCCGGGAGCCGGACCTGGAGCGTCCGTACCGCACCCCGGGCGGGATCCTGACCTCCTCGGTGGCCTTCGCACTCGCCCTGTCGGCCCTGGTCGCCACCTTCCTGGTGGACAAGGACGCCGCGTTCATCGCGCTCGCCGTGTACGCCGTCGCCCTGGCCTACTTCGCGATCTACAGTCGGCACCACCTGGTGGCCTCGGCCCCGGAGGAGGAGTTCGCGGCTCTGGCGGAAGCCGAGGCGGAACTGAGCCGTGACTGAAACCCTGTTCCCGCCCTGCCCTGCCCCCTGCTGGAGGTAACGAACGTGCCCAGGCCGCTCATCGGCATCACCACCTATGTCGAGGATTCCACCCGCTACGGGGTGTGGGACCTCCCGACATCCCTCGTACCGACCGGGTACTACGAACTCGTCCAGGCGGCGGGCGGCGCGGCCGTGCTGCTCCCGCCGGACGAACCCGCGTCGGCGGCGGAGGTGCTGAGCCGGGTGGACGGCTTGGTCGTCGCGGGCGGCCCGGACGTGGACCCGGCGCACTACGGGGCCGCGCGCGACTCCCGTACGGGTTCCCCCGCCACGGTCCGCGACCACTGGGAACTGGCCCTGATCGCGGCCGCCCTGGAGGCGGACCTGCCCGTCCTCGGCATCTGCCGGGGCATGCAGGCCCTCAACGTGGCCCTGGGCGGCACGCTCGTCCAGCACATCGACGGCCACTTCGAGACCCCCGGCGCCATGTCCTGGCATCCGGTCCGCCCGGTCCCCGGCACCCGGTACGCGGACCTGGTCCCGGAGGAGGCGCAGGTCCCGACCTACCACCACCAGGCCGTCGACCGGCTCGGCCGCGGCCTGGTCGTCTCGGCCCACGCCGTGGACGGCACGGTGGAGGCGATCGAACTGCCCGATCCGCAGCGGTGGGTGCTGGGCGTCCAGTGGCACCCGGAGCGGGACAAGGACACGCGGGTGATGTCCGCCCTGATCGAGGCGGCCTCCGTCCGCACCGCGGTACCGGTGGGCTGACCCCGGCCCCCGCGTCCCGGCGGGGGCCCGGTGCACGATTGGCCGGGCCCCCGCCGGGCGGGCACGCTGGAAGCATGCGGACCGAGCCGAAGGGCACGGCATCCGGGCCGGTGGCCGGGTTCCTGGAAAACCCGATCGTCGGAATGGCGCCGTGGATCATCTTCTCGCTGCTGGTCGGCCCGGGACGGTTCGAGCTCGCGGTCGGACTGGCGCTTCTCGCCGCCGTCGCGCTGATCGTGGTGAGCCGCCTGGTCAACCGGGGCACGTCCTGGAAGCTGCTGGAACTCGCCGACGTGGTGTTCTTCGCCTCCATGGCCGTCGTCGGACTCCTGGCGAGCGACGGCACCCGGCGCTGGCTGGAGACGTACGCCGGCGAGGTCTCCAACATCGCGCTGGCCGTCATCGCCTTCGGCTCGATGGCCGTGCGGACGCCCTTCACCCTCCAGTACGCACGCGAGCAGGTCGACCCGTCGCTCTGGCACACCCGGGGCTTCCTGCGCACCAACTACATGATCACGGGCGCGTGGGGCGTCGCGTTCCTGGTGGCGGCCGCCGCGGGTGCCTACGGGGACCTCGTCCTGCACAACCCGAACAACATCTGGACGGGCTGGATCATCCAGATCCTGGCGATCGTCGCCGCCCTGAAGTTCACCGTCTGGTACCCGGACGTCGCCCGCGCCCGCGCCGCCCGCGCGGCGGCCGGCGAGGAACCCGGGCCGACGAACTGGGCCGGGCTCCTCGTACCCCTGGCGGGCCTGCTGGTGCCGATCGGGATCGCCGTCCTGATCTTCGACAACATGTGGTGGCTGGGTGTCGCACTGATCGTCGCGGGCTCGCTCCTGACGAAGCGGCTCAGCTCGGAGAGCTGAGCCACCCCGCGCGGCTCCGGGCCCGGCAGCCGTACCTCACGCGCGTCGGGCGAAGACCACCGACCGCAGTTCGAGGCGCTCCGTGCCGTAGCCCGTGCGCGGCCGCAGCGTGAACTCCCGGCCCGTGCAGTCCGGCTCCGTGAACACGAGGGCCAGCTCGTCGGTCCGGTTCCTCGGCGAGTGGGCCGGGGAACTGGCCGAGGGGTCGGCCACCTCGGGCAGCGTGATGCACTCCCCGCTCGGCGGGTTGTCCAGTACGAGCCTCAGCGGCTGGCCGTCGAGACCGGTGACCGTGTACTGGAACTCCCCCTCCGCGGCCGAGGCCGACGTCGGGATCGTGAGCAGCAGGGTGACGGCGCCGAAGGCGGCGACGGCGGCATGGCGAAGACGCATCTGGGGTTCTCCTCGGAAAGCGACAAACGTGCAGGAGCCACCTTTCCGGCCTCGCACACCCCGGTCACCGTCCGCACCGCGCCGAATCGATCCCTCTTCCCCCGAACGGACCAGACGCCCCGCGAGCCCGGCCCGATCGGCAAGAGACCCCCTAGATCCGGCGGTGGGTCAGGGACAGCAGGTCGCGGGCCGGGCCCTGCGGGCGGGAGCCCGTCGGCCAGACCGCCCGCAGGGCCCGGTCCAGGGCCGCGCCCGCCACCGGGACCTCCACGAGCCGCCGCGCGCCCAGTTCGTCCCCGACCGCCAGCTCCGACAGTACGCACGGACCCGCCCCGCTCAGCGCCGCCGCCTTCACCGCGGTGGTCGACGCCAGTTCCAGCAGGGGTACCGCCACTCCGCCGACCGGGGCCAGCGCCGCGTCCAGGACCTGCCGCGTCCCGGAGCCCCGCTCGCGCAGGATCAGCGGGGTGGAGGCCAGTTCCGCCGCCGCCACCCCCTTGGCCCGGCGCGCCCACGGGTGGCCCGGGGCCACCGCCACCACCAGGCGGTCCTGGGCGATCACCGCCGAGTCCAGTCCCTCGGGGACGGTCAGCCCCTCCACGAAGCCGAGGTCCGCCTCGTGCGCGAGGACCCGTTCGGCGACCACCGCCGAGTTCCCGGCGTGCAGGGACACCGCAGTGTCAGGCCGCTGCCCGCGCAGGGCGATCAGCCAGCCCGGCAGCAGGTACTCCGCGATGGTCATGCTGGCGGCCACCCGCAGCCGCGAGTCCCGCCGGCCGCGCAGCGCCTGCGCCCCCGCGTCGAAGGCCTCCGCCGCCTCCACCACCCGCCGGGCCCAGTCCGTGACGAGCGCCCCCTCGGCGGTCAGCGTCGAGCCGCGCGGGGAGCGGTCCACCAGGGCCACGCCGAGCCGGGCCTCCATCGTCCGGATCCGGCTGCTCGCCGCGGGCTGGGTGATGCCCAGCCGCCGGGCCGCGCCGCTCAGGCTGCCGACCCGCGCGACCGCGAGCAGCAGCTCCAGCGCGCCCAGGTCCGGCACCCGGTGCGCCAGCGGAACCCACTCCTCATTACCCATAACAGCAGTTTATGACCTCATAGGGAGATGGCCTCTGCCGCCCCGCCCTCCCCGGCGCGAGGCTGGGTCCATGGCCACCACCCTCGTGCGACCCCGCACCCACCTCACCCCCGCGGTCCGGGCCCACAAGGCTCCCGCCCTGCGGCACCTCGGCCCCAACTGGTACGCCTGCGTCATGGGCACGGCGATCGTCGCCAACGCCGGCGCGAGCCTCCCGTACCAGCTCCCCGGCCAGCGCGTGGCCTGCCAGCTCGTCTGGGCGCTGTCCGCCGCCGTCCTCGCCGTGCTGCTCACGGCCCGCGCCGGGCACTGGCTCCACCACCGCGACCAGGCCCGCGCCCACCTCCTGGACCCGGCCGTCGCCCCGTTCTACGGGTGCCTCTCGATGGCACTGCTCGCCGTCGGCGGCGGCACCCTCATCGTCGGCAAGGACCTGATCGGGACCGGCGCCGCGGTCGCCGTGGACGCCGTGCTGTTCACCGCCGGTACCGCGATCGGCCTGGCCATGGCCGTGGCCGTGCCCTACCTGATGGTCGTACGGCACAAGGTGGAGCCGGGGCAGGCCACTCCCGTCTGGCTGCTCCCGCTGGTCGCGCCCATGGTCTCCGCCGCACTGGGACCGCTGCTGATACCCCACCTGCCCGCCGGTCAGCCCCGCGAGACCCTGCTGCTGGCCTGCTACGCCATGTTCGGCATCAGCCTGCTCGCGACCCTGCTGATGCTCCCCCTGATCCTCGGGCGGCTGATCGTGCGCGGTCCCCTCCCCCTGGCCCTGACCCCCACCCTGTTCCTGGTCCTCGGCCCCCTCGGCCAGTCGACCACCGCCGTCAACCAGCTCGCCGATGTCGCCCCCCAGTCGATCGACGGCGCGTACGCGGGCGCCCTGGGGGCTTTCGCCGTGGTCTACGGGGTCCCCGTAATGGGCTTCGCCCTGCTGTGGCTGGCTCTGGCCGTAGCCATGCTGGTCCGGGCGGCCCGGGGCGGCATGGGCTTCGCGATGACCTGGTGGGCCCTGACCTTCCCCGTCGGCACCTGCGTCACGGGCGCCGCCGGCCTGGCCCACCACACCGGCCTGACCGTCTTCGCCTGGCTCGCCGCCGCCCTCTTCCTCGGCCTGCTGACCGCCTGGCTCCTGGCCGCGACCCACACCCTCCGCGGCCTGTTCACGGGCGCGCTGCTGCCCCGCTAGGCCGCGTCTTTCGGATCTTGCCGGGCCAGCGACGCCCGACAAGAAGGAGACGGCCTAGCCGACCTGGAGGTCGTAGGCGACCGATACGGAGACGGATCCGGCCGAGCCCTCGATGGTCAGGGGGCCCGTGTCCCAGACGGGCCCCAGCCGCACCCAGAGCCCGCAGCCGTGCGTGGTCACCGTCCCTGCCTTCCCTGTCACCGGATTGCCCTCGACCCCCTCGATCCGGATCGGGGTGGGCTCGATCCGCTCCACCGCCACGTCGCTCCGCCCCCATACGACGGTGCCCTGTGCCTCGGCCAGTCGCGCCGCGCACTCGGCCTTCGTACCGGTGAAGTTGAGCACCGGGAAAGCCACCGGCCGCCCCTTGGGGACCGAGCACCGGCGCTCGGCCCGTCCTTTGGAGGTGCCCGCGAGGTACCAGGTGTCGGCCGGCTGGTTCCGGGCGCAGAAACTGCCGTCCGGATCGGCCACCGGGTCGGAGCCGGCCGGGCTCGACGCGGCCCAGCTCCACCAGCGGCTCTGGAGCTCGCCGGTACTGAGCTCGCCGAGGCCGGGCGGTGGGCGGCGGGGGTCGTCCTCGATCGCGGGTGCCGCGCAGGCTCCCGCCAGCAGGGCCGTGGCCGCGAGCAGAATTAATGATCTTCCTCTACGCATCCCAGGACCATACGTCGCTCAGCGCGCCGCACGCAGGGCCTTCGCCAGCATCTGCGGGGCCTCGGCCAGGGAGGGGCCGTACCAGGTCAGGTGGCGGCCGCCGACCAGGGCCGCGGGCAGGTCCGGGAAGGCCTCCGGGCCGTCCTCGGCCGTGAAGCGGTACGGCTCGTCCGGGAGCACCACCAGATCGCAGCCGGCCGCCGCCAGTTCCTCCACGGGCACCCGGGGATACCGCTCCGGGTGTCCGGCGTAGACGTTGTGCACGCCGAGCCGTGCCAGCAGGTCTCCTGCGAAGGTGTCCCGGCCCAGCACCATCCACGGACGGCGCCAGATCGGCACGAAGGCGGTGCGCACCTCGACCGGTTCCACCCGGGCCCATGCCCGCTCCGCGTCCGTCAGCCATCCCGGCCGCGCCAGCCCCAGTACGCCCACGAGCACCCGGTCCAGCTCCCGCAGGGCCTGCGGGAGGTCCCGTACCTCGGTGACCAGTACCTCGACCCCGGCCGCGCGCAGCGCTGCGAGGTCGGGGGCCCGGTTCTCCTCCTCGTTGGCGATCACCAGGTCGGGCCGGAGCGCCGCGATGCGCCGCACGTCGGGATTCTTCGTCCCGCCGATCCGCACGGCGTCCCCGAGGTCCTCGGGGTGGGTGCACCAGTCGGTGACCCCGACCAGTGCTCCGGGCGCGCTCACGGCCACCGCCTCGGTCAGCGAGGGCACCAGCGAGACGATCCGCCGCACGCCGCTCAATGTCCCGGCGACGGGGGCTCGGAGGTGGCGTGGATGTGCTCGCCGACCGCGACGACCAGGATCCGGGTGTCCTCGGTGACCGCTCGCCAGCGGTGGCGCACGCCGCCCGACAGGAAGAGCGCGTCCCCGCTCTCCAGCCGGTACGCCCGCCCCTCCGCCTCGACCTGGCAGGCGCCCTCGACGACGTACATCAGTTCGTCGTTGCGGTGCTGGTACTCGCGTCCGGCGTCCTGGTCCCCGGTGAACTCCATCGCGTGCAGCTGGTGGTGCCCGCGCACGAGGGGCCGTACGCCCGGGAGCGGGGTGAGACCGGAGGCGTCACCGGCCCGGACGAGGTTCACCGTGCGCGCGGTGTCGGAGGCGGCCAGCAGTTCGACGGCCGTGGTCTCCAGCGCGTCCGCGACCCGTTCCAGGGACCGCATGCTGGGCCGGGCCCGCTCGTTCTCTATCTGACTCAGGAAGGGCACCGACAGGCCGCTGCGCGCGGACACGGCGGCGAGCGTGAGGTGCAGCGCGCGGCGCCGCTTGCGCACGGCCACCCCCACCCGCAGCGGCTCCTTGCCGTCCTTGTCCTTGCTCTTGTCGTCCCTGTCGTTCGGCTTGCCGCTCAGGCTGTTCAGGCCGTCCACGCCGGCCGTGCTGTCCGTTCCATCGGTGCCGTCGGTGCCGTCCCTGTCGTTCATGTCGGGGCTGCCCTCCCCATGTCTGTCGCACATCGGTGTGCTGTAAGCACCTTACGCAGCAACCGCCTCCGGTTTCGCCCGCACGGCTCTTCCCGTACCGGTGCGCTCACTGTCCGTCGCGGCGTCGGGTGTCCCGGCGGCCGAGACACCCTCCGGGTGCATTGCGGCATCATCGACTCCGTGACGACACGACGCCTGATGCTCCTGGACACCGCCTCCCTCTACTACCGCGCCTACTTCGGTGTGCCGGACTCGGTCAAGGCACCCGACGGCACTCCGGTCAACGCCGTGCGCGGCCTGCTCGACTTCATCGGCCGGCTGGTCCAGGACCACCGGCCGGACGACCTGGTGGCCTGCATGGACGCCGACTGGCGGCCGCACTGGCGGGTGGAGCTGATCCCTTCGTACAAGGCCCACCGGGTCGCCGTGGAGACCGAGAGCGGACCCGATGTCGAGGAGACCCCCGACACCCTCGCCCCTCAGGTCCCGATCATCGAGGCGGCGCTGGACGCCTTCGGCATCGCCCGGGTGGGCGTCGCCGGGTACGAGGCGGACGACGTGATCGGCACGCTAACCGCCCGCGCTCGAGGACCGGTGGACATCGTCACCGGCGACCGCGACCTCTACCAGCTGGTGGACGACGCCCGGCAGCGCCGGGTCCTGTACCCGCTCAAGGGCGTGGGCACCCTCCAGGTGACGGACGAGGCGTGGTTGCGCGAGAAGTACGGGGTCGACGGTCCCGGTTACGCGGACCTGGCGCTGCTGCGCGGCGACCCGAGCGACGGCCTGCCGGGTGTCCCCGGCATCGGCGAGAAGACGGCGGCCAAACTCCTCGACGCCTATGGCGATCTGGCCGGGATCATGGCGGCGATCGACGACCCGAAGTCGAAGCTGACCCCGACCCAGCGCAAGCGGCTGGACGAGTCCCGGCCGTATCTGGCGGTGGCTCCGAAGGTGGTCCAGGTGGCCTCGGACGTCCCGCTTCCGGCATTCGATCCGGCCCTTCCGACGGCTCCGGCGCAACCGCAACTGGTGGATGCGCTAGCCCATCGGTGGGGTCTGGGGGGCGCTGTCGCTCGCCTGCGCAGCGTGCTGCGCCCATGAAGTGATAACTTAGGTAAGGCTAAGTTTCATGGAGTCAGGGGAGTCACCGTGGCAGAAGGACGCGCCCGCACCGTCGGCACCGCCGTCGTCGTACGCACCGAGCGGCTTTCGCCGCACATGGTGCGGATCGTGCTGGGCGGTGAGGGCCTCCGGGAGTTCGGCGTGGGCGATTACACCGACCATTACGTCAAGCTGCTGTTCGCGCCGGCGGGCATCACCTACCCCGCCCCGTGGGACCTCGAACAGATCCGCGCGGACTTTCCCCGGGCCCAGTGGCCGCGCCAGCGCGCGTACACGGTCCGGAGCTGGGACCCCGCGCAGCTGGAGCTGACCCTCGACTTCGTGGTCCATGGCGACGAGGGCCTCGCCGGCCCCTGGGCGGCGCGGGTCAAGCCGGGCGAGCTCGTACGCTTCCTCGGCCCGGGCGGCGCCTACGCCCCGGACCCGGCGGCCGGCTGGCACCTGCTGGTGGGCGACGAGAGCGCCCTGCCGGCGATCGCCGCCGCGATGGAGCGGATGCCGGCGGGCGCGCGGGTCCACGCCATCGTGGAGATCGACGGCCCGGACGACGAACTGAAGGTCGCCACTCCGGACGGCGTCGTACCGATCTGGCTGCACCGCGGCGACCGCCCGGTCGGCGAGGCGCTGGTGGAGGCGGTCACTTCCCTGGAGTTCCCCTCCGCGGACGTCCACGCCTTCGTCCACGGCGAGGCCGGCTTCGTGAAGGACCTCCGCCGTCACCTCCGCCTGGAGCGCGGCATCCCGCGCGAACGCCTGTCGATCTCGGGCTACTGGCGCCTGGGCGAGACGGACGAGGGCTGGCGCGCGATCAAGCGCGACTGGAACGCCTCGGTGGAGGCCGAACAGGAGCACCGCGCAGCGGCGTAAAGGTTTCAGCGCCTTCAGCCCCGCCGGCGCTGAAGGCGCTGCTTGAGCCCCGCCGGCGTGTGAGGCGCCGCTTCAGCCCCGCCGGCGTGTGAGGCGCTCTTTTCAGCCCCGCCGGCGTGTGAGGCGCGGGGGTCCGGGGGCGGCGCCCCCGGCAGCGGCGCCGCGCGCTCCCCGCCCTCCGGGGGGACAATGACCCCATGCGTACGCTCCCCGCGCTCGGGGCAGCAGGGGCGGCCGCGGTCCTCCTGGCCTCGACGGCCGGCGCCACGGCGACGGCCGGCGCCACGACCGCTGTCGCGACGACAGCCACGTCCGCACCGACCCCGCCCCCCGCCCCGAAGCCCCAGATCACGGACGCCGCCGTCGACAAGGCCGTCGCCCGCCTCGACCGCACCGTCGCGGACATGATGCGCCGCACCGGCGTCCCCGGTGTCTCCGTGGCCGTCGTCCACAACGACAAGGTCGTCCACATCAAGGGCTACGGGGTCCGCAGGACCGGCGAGAGCGCCGAGGTCGGCCCCGACACCGTCTTCCAGCTCGCCTCGGTGTCCAAGCCCGTCTCCTCCACGGTCGTGGCCGGCGCCCTCACCGACCCCCAGCAGTGGGACGACCGCACCCAGCTGCCCGGGTTCTCCCTGAAGGACCCCTGGGTCACCGACCACGTCACCGCCGCCGACCTGTTCTCCCACCGCACCGGCCTGCCCGACCACGCCGGCGACCTCCTCGAGGACCTCGGCTACGACCAGGCGTACATCTTCGACCACCTGCGGCTGGAGCCCCTGAGTCCGTTCCGCGCGAGCTACGCCTACACCAACTTCGGGCTGACCGCGGCCGCCGAGGCCGTCGCCCGCGCCAAGGGCACCAGCTGGCAGAAGCTCAGCGCCGACACCCTGTTCAAGCCCGCCGGCATGACCCGTACGAGCACCGAGTTCTCCGCCTACATCAACGCCCCCGACCACGCCTCCACCCACGTCAAGAACGCCGACGGCACGTGGAGCCCCCGCTTCGTCCGCAATCCCGACGCCCAGGCACCGGCCGGCGGGGTCAGCTCCACCGCCACCGACATGGCCCGCTGGCTGCGGCTGCAACTGTCCGGCGGCACCCTCGACGGGAAGCGGATCATCCCCGCCGACACCCTCGCCCGGACCCACCTGCCCGAGATCGTCTCGCAGCCGACCAACGGCGCCGGGACCACCGGCTTCTACGGCCTGGGCTGGAACGTCAGCTACGACAGCGCGGGCCGCCTGCGCCTGAGCCACTCCGGCGGTTTCGAGCTCGGAGCCAACACCAACGTCACCATGCTCCCGCTGGAGAAGCTCGGCATCGTCGTCCTGACCAACGGCGCCCCGGTCGGCCTGCCCGACGCCATCGCCCTGGACTTCTTCGACTACGCCGAACACGGCAAGGTCTCCACCGACTGGCTGCCGCTGGCCGCCTCCGCCTACGCGGCGGCCCTCGCACCCCAGGGCGCGGCGCCGACCACCGACTACGCCCACCCGCCCACCGGTGCGAAGCCGGCCCGGGACAGCGCCGCGTACACCGGCACCTACGACAACCCCTACTACGGCAAGGCCACCGTGACCGCCGACGACAACGGCGCGCTCACCCTCGCCCTCGGCCCGAAGCCCCTGCGCTTCCCGCTCACCCACTACGACGGGGACACCTTCAGCTTCGTGACCACGGGCGAGAACGCGATCGGCCGCACCGGAGTGATCTTCTCCGACGGCACCCTGCGCGTGGAGTACCTCGACGCCGAACACCTGGGCACGTTCACCCAGCAGTAGCCGCATAGCCTGTTCCCCGATGAGACGCAGAGCCCAGCCACCCCCCTCGCCCCTCCCCCAGCGCGCCGGGATCGACCCGGTCCGGCTCCGGCTGCCGCCCGACCCGGAGGGGACGTGGCCGGACCTCGGCGACTACCTCGCCGCGCGCTACGCCGGCACCCGCGGCGCCGACTCCGTGGCCCGGCTGCTGGCCGCGGGCCGGGTACTGGGCGCCGGCGGGCAGGTCCTGCGCGCCGAGGACCCGTACGAGCCGGGCGCCTACCTGTGGTTCCACCGGGACATGGAGCCGGAGCCGCGGGTGCCGTTCCCGATCTCCGTCGTCCACCGGGACCCGCACCTGCTGGTCGTGGACAAGCCGCACTTCCTCGCGACCACCCCGCGCGGCAGCCACATCACCGAGACCGCCCTGGCCCGGCTCCGGGAGGAGCTGGAGCTGCCCGAGCTCAGCCCGGCGCACCGCCTGGACCGGCTGACGGCGGGCCTGGTGATGTTCAGCATCCGGCCCGAGGACCGCGGGGCGTACCAGCTCCTCTTCCAGCGGCGCGAGGTGCACAAGGAGTACGAGGCCCTCGCGCCCCACGATCCGGGGCCGGCCCGCGCCCTCCCCCGTACCGTCCGCAGCCGGATCGAGAAGGCCCGCGGGGTCATCGCGGCGGTGGAGGTGCCCGGCGGGGAGCCCAATGCCGAGAGCCTCGTCGAATGCGTCGAGGCGCGGGAGGGGCTGGCCCGCTACCGGCTGACCCCGTTCACCGGCCGCACCCACCAGCTGCGGGTCCACATGAACAGCCTGGGCCTGCCGATCCTGGGCGACCCGGTGTATCCGCGGGTCACGGACCCGGCCCCGGACGACTACCGCAGGCCCCTGCAACTCCTGGCCCGGGTCCTGGTGTTCACCGACCCGGTGACCGGTGCCGCGCACCGCTTCGAGAGCGGCCGCACTCTCCAGGCCTGGGACGACCGGGCGGGCTGGGAGGCCGGATCGGGCGGCCGGTAACGCCTGGTCAGGGGGTAGTGCCTGGTCGGGGGGCAGTGTCTGGTCAGGGAGTAGCGCCGGGTCAGGCAGTGTCGCCGGGGAGGCCGACGCCCGCGATCCGCAGCGCCGCGTCCGCGGTGGCCTCGGCGAAGGCCACCACCGGCCGCCCCGGATCGGCCCGGTGGACCAGCATGACGCCCTCGATGAGGCCGAAGACCAGGTCTCCACGGAGCGTCAGCCCCGCCCGGTCATCGGCGAGTTCGGCGCCGACCAGGGTGTCGGCGAGCAGCACCCGGTAGGCGTCCTTGAGCTCCCGGCGCATCCGGTGGAAGCACGTGAAGCGCGAACCGCCCACCTCGGGCAGCAGATAGAGCGCCCCCAGGTCGTACGGCCCTCCGCACAGCAGCAGGACGTCGGAGCGGCACAGCTCCCACAGCCGCCGGGCGGCGGGCCGCCCGCGGTCGGCGAGGAGCTGCCGGGCCAGCACCAGCGAGGGTGCGACGGTGGACTCCAGCAGTTCGGCGAGGAGTTCCTCCTTGCCGCCGAAGTAGTGGTACATCGTGGCCTGGCGCATCCCGGCCCGTTCGGCGACGGCCCGGGTGGTGGTCGCCGCGTATCCCCGGGCGGTGAAGAGCTCGGCCGCCGCGCCGAGGAGTTCCTCGCGCGGCGGCCGGCCGCTGTCCGGTCTCAGCCGGTCGGCGCGTGGCCGACCGACCCGTTTCGGACCATCGCCCGTTCCCCCGCTCATGACATCGATCGTCGCACAGGGCACGCCGATACGATCATGGCAAGAGATCAGATCGAGCCGGTCCCACTGTCGGAGGAAGATCCAAATCCGCTCAGCCGACGGAGCTGTAGGCCACTACACCCCGCAGCAGCGCGTCCACGGCCTTGCGGGCATTGCGGGCCACCGTGCTCCCGCTGTCGCCGGAAGTCGCCGGAGCGGCTGCCGCGACCTGACCGAGCACGTCGATGACCTGCTTGCACCAGCGCACGAAGTCACCGGCCGGCATCTCCGCCTCGCGCAGCACCTCGTCCAGGCTCTTGTCGGAGGCCCACTGGTACGCCGCCCACGCGAAGCCGAGGTCCGGCTCGCGCTGGCCCACGCCCTCCGCCTGGTTGATGCGGTGCTCCTCCTCCAGCGCGTCGAGCCGGCCCCAGATCCGGACCATCTCGCCGAGCGCCTCCTTCGCCGCGCCGCCCGGTACCTTCGGTGCGACCGCGTCGTCGGACTGGCGCGCCTCGAAGACCAACGCCGATACGCAGGCGGCCAGTTCGGCCGGGCTGAGGCCTTCCCAGACCCGGGCCCGCAGGCATTCGGAGGCCAGCAGGTCCAGCTCCCCGTACAGCCGGGCGAGCCGCTTGCCGTGCACGGTGACCTCGTCCTCGCGCAGGTAGTCCAGCTCGGTCAGCAGGGCGTGGATCCGGTCGAAGGTGCGGGCGATGGTGTTCGTCCGGCCCTCGATCCGCCGCTCCAGCTGCTGGATGTCCCGCTTGAGCCGGTGGTAGCGCTCCGCCCAGCGGGCGTGGTCCTCGCGCTCGTCGCAGCCGTGGCAGGGGTGCGCCCGCAGTTCGTTGCGCAGCCGGGCGATCTCACGGTCGTCGGCGGCCGCGGCGCGGCCGCGGGTCCGCCGCTCCGGCGTGATGTGCCCGGCCTTGGTCCGCAGCTGGGACGCCAGGTCCCGACGGGACTGCGGCGAGCGCGCGTTGAAGGTTTTCGGGATCCGCATCCGGTCGATGGCCTCGACCGGAACCGGGAAGTCGATCGCGGCGAGCCGCTTGACCTGCCGCTCGGCGGTGAGCACCAGCGGGCGCGGGCCCTCGGCGTACTCGTGCCCGCGGTGCCCGTTGACCCGACCGGCCGGCACGCCCGGGTCCAGGACCAGCGCGAGCCCGGCGAACTTGCCCGTCGGCACGTGGATGATGTCGCCCGGCTTGAGCTTCTCCAGCGAACTGGCCGCCTGGACCCGGCGCTGTGCGGCGCCCTGCTTGGCCAGGTCCGTCTCGCGGTCCTTGAGGTCACGGCGCAGCTGCGCGTACTCCTCGAAGTTCCCCAGGTGGCAGGTCATGCCCTCCTGGTAGCCCTCCAGTCCCTCCTCGTTGCGCTGCACCTGCCGGGAGATCCCCACGACCGAGCGGTCGGCCTGGAACTGTGCGAAGGAGGTCTCCAGCAGTTCGCGCGAGCGGTGCCGCCCGAACTGGCTGACCAGGTTCACGGCCATGTTGTAGGACGGCTTGAAGCTGGAGCGCAGCGGATACGTACGGGTACCCGCGAGCCCGGCGAGACCCGCCGGGTCCATGCCTCGCTGCCAGAGCACCACCGCGTGGCCCTCGACGTCGATGCCGCGCCGCCCGGCCCGGCCGGTCAGCTGCGTGTACTCGCCGGGGGTGATGTCGGCGTGCTGCTCGCCGTTCCACTTGACCAGCTTCTCCAGGATCACCGTGCGCGCGGGCATGTTGATGCCCAGCGCCAGGGTCTCCGTGGCGAAGACGGCCTTGACCAGGCCGCGTACGAAGAGCTCCTCCACGACCTCCTTGAAGGTGGGCAGCATGCCCGCGTGGTG
The DNA here is from genome assembly GCF_002080455.1 of Streptomyces sp. Sge12. NCBI lineage: Bacteria > Bacillati > Actinomycetota > Actinomycetes > Kitasatosporales > Streptomycetaceae > Streptomyces > Streptomyces sp. Sge12. The sequence continues at coordinate 6,262,609 of NZ_CP020555.1, read as the reverse complement.
CGCGGCGATGCCGCGCTCCAGCCCTTCGAGCCACTCGTAGTACCCGAGGACGTGCAGGTCCTCGGTGGGGATGGAGGCGGTGCGCGTCTCGACGATCTCGCGGACCTTGAGCCGCGCGGATTCGTCGTTCAGGCGCAGGCCCGCGAACAGGCACTGCTGGACCGCGGCCTCGCAGCCGGCCCGGCTGAAGATGAAGTTGATGGCGGGCAGCAGCCCGTCGTTGTCGAGGCGGGCGATGACCTCGGGGCGGGACGGGGTCCAGATCCGGCCGCGGGAGCGCCGCTCGCGCTCGCGGTCGGCCTCGCGGACCATCTTGCCGCGCCGCCGGTCCTTCGGACTGTAGGTACGGCTGTTCTCCTCGCGCGCCATGCGCAGCAGGTCGGGATTGACCTCCCGGCGCGCTGAGCCGCGGCCGCCGTGGTCGGACTCCTCCTCGAAGAGGTCGTAGATCCGCCGGCCGGCCATGACGTGCTGCCACAGCGGGACGGGCCGCTCCTCGGAGACGATCACCTCGGTGTCGCCGCGCACGGTGTCCAGCCAGTCGCCGAACTCCTCGGCGTTGGACACGGTGGCCGACAGGGAGACCAGGGTCACCGATTCGGGGAGGTGGATGATCACTTCCTCCCAGACGGCCCCGCGGAACCGGTCGGAGAGGTAGTGCACCTCGTCCATCACCACGTAGCCGAGTCCCCGCAGCGACTGGGAGCCCGCGTACAGCATGTTGCGGAGCACCTCGGTGGTCATCACGACCACCGGCGCCTCGGAGTTGACGCTGTTGTCGCCCGTGAGCAGGCCCACCTTGTCGGCGCCGTAGCGCTTGACGAGGTCGGCGTACTTCTGGTTCGACAGGGCCTTGATCGGCGTCGTGTAGAAGCACTTGCGGCCCTGCTGGAGGGCCAGGTGCACGGCGAACTCGCCGACGATGGTCTTGCCCGAGCCGGTCGGGGCGGCGACGAGGACGCCCTTGCCGGCCTCCAGTGCCTTGCAGGCCTCGACCTGGTACGGGTCCAGATCGAATTCGTACATCTCGCGGAAGGGGGCCAGGGCAGAGGCCTCTTCGGCGGCGCGGATCCGGGCAGCGGCGTACCGCTCGGCGGGTGAGAGTTCTTCGGTCATCTTGCTGTCGAGCCTACCCGCCACCCCTGACAACAGTCGCGATCATTTAAGTGAGCAGCCGGACGGCCCGGGGCACGCACTCGGCGGTCACCGGCAGCCCTCCCAGCGGCTCGCCGTCCGCGTACGCGGTCAGGCCCGCCGCCGCCAGGGTGATCTTCCGGGCCCGGTGGACGGTCACCTTCGGGTGGCTCAGGTGCCGGCCCTTGTAGACCTGCGGGAACACCCTGAGGAGGGTGGCCCGGCTGCAGTCGCCGACCACCGTGATGTCGAAGAGCCCGTCGTCGGGGACGGCGTCCGCGCAGATGCGCATGCCCCCGCCGTAGGAGGAGCCGTTGCCGACGGCCACGAGCGTGGCCTCGGTCTCGATCACCGGGCCGTCGTCCAGGGTGATCCGGTACGGGAACGGCCGGAAGGCGGCCAGCTCCGCGAGCATCGCCAGGTCGTACTTGAAGCGGCCGGCCGGCAGCCGCATCCGGTTGCCCCGGTCGTTGACGCGCGAGTCGAAGCCGGAGCACAGCACGGTCCCGAACCACTGCTCGCAGTCGGCGCCGCCCACCCGGCCCAGGTCGATCTCCCGGACGCGGTTCTCCTTGACGGCCTCGGCGGCCAGCCGCCCGGCCCGGGCCGGTTCCCGTACGGGCAGCCCCATCGCCCGCGCGAAGTCGTTGCCGGTGCCGACCGCGACCACCCCGAGCGGCACGGGTGTGCCGGCGAGGGCTTGGAGCGCCCGGGAGACCATGCCGTCGCCGCCCACCGCGATCACCGCGCCGGTGCCCTCACGGACGGCGGTGGTCAGCCGGGCCAGCGCGTCCGGCGCGTCGGTGCCCACGACGGTCCGTACGGAGAATCCGGCCGCCCGGACAGCCGAAGCGGCCGGCTGCGCGGCGTGCGCGCCCCGGCCGCGTCCCGCGGTGGGATTGACGAAGAGGGTGACCTCGTGACTCACCCGGGGGAATGTACCGGAGCGCGTTCTCGGCGCTCACCCCCCGGGGCCCGGCGCCCGTCAGGTGGCGTCGTCGTACCCGTTGATCCGCTGGCGTCCGCCGTCGGCCTGCTCGGGCAGGGCCGCGGGGGCCGGGACGGATTCCAGCGCGCCGATCGGCGCCGGGCTGAGGTCCAGCTCGGAGGCCTCGTCGTCGCTCAGTCCCGCGTCGGGGTCGTTGCGCCGGCGCCTGCGGTCGTTGAGGAGACAGAGGCCCAGCGCCGCGAAGTAGAGGGCCACGATGGGCAGGGCCAGCGCGAGCATGGTCGGCGGGTCACCGGTGGGGGTCGCGAAGGCGGCGAAGATCGTGATGCCGAGGACCATGCCCCGCCACCAGCTCGCCAGCCGCTTTCCGGTGAGCACGCCGGTGAAGTTCAGCAGGATCAGCAGCAGCGGCAGCTCGAAGGCCAGGCCGAACACGATCACCATGCGGGTGACCAGGTCGAGGTAGTCGTCGACCGGCAGCAGGTTGCGCGCGTGGTCGGGCGTGAACTCCAGCATGATCGTCGCGGTCTGCGGGAGGATCTTGTAGGCGAGCACGGCGCCGGTCAGGAAGAGGGGCGCTCCGACGGCGACGAAACTGCGCGCGTACTTCTTCTCGTGGCTGTGCAGCCCGGGCGCGGCGAACGCCCACAGCTGGTAGAGCCACACCGGGGCGGAGAGCACCACACCGGCCATCAGCGAGACCTTCAGGGCGATCGAGAACGCCGAGATGAGGCCGTTCACGGTCATGTCGGCGCAGGGGCGGCCGTTGCGCTGGGTCACCACACCGTTGGTGCAGCCGACGGAGTCGAGCATCGGCTTCAACAGGAAGTTGATGATGTCCCGGTAGAAGAATGCGGCGATGATCGTGATCACCAGGATCGCGATGACCGACTTCAGCAGGCGGTTCCGCAGCTCACGCAGGTGCTCGACGAGAGGCATGCGCCCTTCGGCGTCCTTCGCCTGTCGTGCCTTCTTCTCCTGCTTGCGGGCAGAGTTGAGCAACCCACGTCCCTTGTCTCGTTGCAGATGACTGGCGTGTACGGCGGGTGTCAGCCCTGGGCGGTGCGGTTCGGCTCGCTGACCGGACGGGAGCTGCTGACGTCACCCGGGGCGGCCTGGATCGTACGCGGAGCGACCGGCTGCTGGGCGGACTGGTCGGCGGCGGGGGCGGCGGGGGCGGCCTCGTCGCCTTCGCCGTCCTTCTTCATGGCCTTGGCCTCGCTCTTGAGGATGCGGGCCGACTTGCCGAGGGAGCGGGCCATGTCGGGGAGCTTCTTGGCGCCGAACAGCAGGATGATGACTCCGAGAATGACGAAGATTTCCCAACCCCTGAGGTTGCCGAACATAGGTATCTTCCTTTTCTCCGAGGTTCACAGCACACCGGACGGGCGCCTAGGACTGTCTCTACCGAGGATCGTAACCCCAGGGGGTTAACGCCCGGCAATCCCCGGGCGTCCCCGCGCTTGCGCCCCGGCCTGTTGTTCATGCCCAGGTCACACATATTCGTCCCGGTCTCAGGGACGTACGCCGTGTCCCGCCCGGGCCAGGTCGACGGCCGCCTGTTCGAGATCGGCCGAGGCGTCCGTGATACGGCGGCTGGCCTGCGCCACCTGCGAGGACAGTCTGCGCACCTCCAGGTACACCCGCACGGCCAGCACGGCGAGCACGGCCACTCCGAGGAAGCCCAGGGCAATTGCGAACATCGGCCACAGCATGGGGCGAGCCTAGGCCACCCGCCGCGTCAGATGCTGCGCAGGGTGCTCACGCCGCCACCGGTCAGTAGTTCCACGATGCGCTCACCGGCCGGTTTGCGGACGGCGGCACCGCATTCGGGGCAGGTGAAGGAGTAGAACGTGGTGCGCCGGCTGCCGCCGATGGCCAGCCGCAGCGCGCCCGCGTCGAGCTCGAAGCGGGCCCGGCAGTCGGGGCAGGAGGCCTTGAAGGCGACGGGCTCGGACGTGGGCGACATCGGCCGCGCTCCCCTCAGACCTGTTCCCCGTACCCCGCGAGTGCTTCTCGAGCGGCGCTCCGCGCGCTCTCCGCCAGTTCTGCGGGAGCCACGATCCGCCCCTCGCGCCCGAGCCGCAGGGCGAGCCGGCGCAGCGAGGCCGGGTCAGGGCTGCGCAGGGTGATCCGCAGACCGCCGCCGGGCAGTTCCTCCGCGCTGTCGTGCGGGTAGTACTCGGCGACCCAGCGACCGCCCGGCCCGACCTCGACGACGACCTCGGGGTCCTCGGCGGCCGGCTGGACCAGGCCCTCGGACAGGTCGCGCGGCTCGATGGCGGGCGGTTCGGCCCGCTCGTCCAGCAGCCTGATCTCGGCGACCCGGTCGAGGCGGAAGGTGCGCCGGGCCTCGGAGAGGTGGCACCAGCCCTCCATGTACGTGTGCCCCACCGCGAAGAGCCGGATCGGGTCGACCGTGCGCTCGGTGAGCTCGTCCCGGGCGGGCGAGTAGTAGCGCAGCCACAGGCGCCGGCGCTCCGCGATGGCCCGGTCGACGTCCGCGAAGACCCCGCCCTCGGACTCGAAGGTCACCGACAGCCGGGAGCTGGCTCCGGCCACCTCGCCCGCGGCCGCCTCCAGCTTGGCCGTGGCCCGCAGCAGGGCGTCCCGGTCGCTCTCGCGCAGCCCGGGCAGGGTCGCCACCGCGCGTGCGGCCACGAGCAGCGCGGTCGCCTCGTCGGCGGCCAGCCGCAGCGGCTCGGCGGTGGACTCCCCCGAGGCGTCGGGGTTGCGCCACCAGATGCGCTCCCCGTCGGTGTCGATGTCGAGCAGGTCCCCGCCCCGGAAGCTCGTCCCGCACATGGGCAGCACGTCGAGGTCCGAGATCAGCTCGTCCTCGGTGATCCCGAAGGCGCGCGCGACGTCCGCGACGTGCGCACCGGGGCGCTCGCGCAGGTAGGTCACCAGGGACAGCATCCGGCGGGTCTGGTCGATGGCGTTGGCAGCCATGCTGGTACGTCTCCCCCTCAGGGCACGTCTTGGATGTCGCTTGTCGAACGGTGCGGCCGCGGATCGGCCGCCGGGCCCGCGGGCCCCCGGGCGGACCCCGGTCAGGCCCCGGCGACGGCCCGCAGCCGGTCCACCACGTCCGCCCGCAGGTCGGCGGGACCGACCACGACGACGTCCGGCCCGAACTCCACCAGCCAGGCGTCGAGCCCGTGCCCGTAGGGGATCTCCAGCTCGTCCCAGCCGTCCCCGCCCTCGCGCACCGCGGTCGCCTTGGCCCGCAGCGGGTAGCCCGCCCCGGCCCGCAGCCGGATCAGCGCGGAGCGGTCCGCGCTCTCCCCGGCCCAGCTCGCCACGGTCTCCCGTACGGTCACCACGTCCGGCACCTCCGCGGTGTACTTCGCCGCCCGGGAGCGGACCTTGCCGGTGATCCGGGAGAGCCGGAACACCCGCTCCGCCCCGCGGTCGCGGTCGTAGCCGGCCAGGTACCAGTGGCCGCGCCAGCACTCGAGCGCCCAGGGCTCCACCTGCCGGGCCTCGGGCCGGGCGGCGGTGGACTTGCGGTAGTCGAAGACCACCGGCCGGCGGTCCCGGCAGGCCAGCATCAGGGGCTCGAAGGCGGCCTCGTGGACCGGGATGCGCGGCTCGATCGCGCTGTGCTGCCCCTCGTACGGGTCCTCCGCCTCGGGCATCCCGCCCGCGCGCAGCTTCTGCAGGGCGCCACTGGCGGCTCCCGCCAGGCGGGCCTGCTGCCAGACCTTGGCCGCCAGCCCCAGGGCGGCGGCCTCCTCGGCGTCCAGCGAGACGGGAGGCAGCCTGTTGCTGTCGCGGCGGGCCAGGTAGCCCGTCTCGCCGTCCAGGTTCTCCACCGTCTCGATGACGAGGCCGAGTTCGCGCAGATCGTCCTTGTCGCGCTCGAACATGCGGTTGAAGGACTCGTCGTTCCCGGCCTCCATGTAGGCCTCGATGGAACCGCGCAACTCCCGCTTGCTGAGCGGCCGGCGGGTCCCCAGCAGACACAGCGCCAGATTCATCAGCCGCTCGGCCTTGGCAATCGCCATCGACGCCCTTCCGCCCTTCTCCGCCTGCACATCCGTCGAACCGTCACACGGGCCGCGACCGGTTGCGCAGGGCCCGTGACGGTTGACCGTACCGCCCCGGCGCGCCGGGGCAAAAGCGAGGGGCCCCCGCCGGACGGCGGGGGCCCCTGCACCGATCACGGATGTCCGGATCAGCCGACCTTGACCAGGTCGCAGACGAAGATCAGGGTCTCGCCCGGGGCGATGGCGTTGCCCGCGCCGCGGTCACCGTAGGCCAGCTTCGCGGGGATCGTCAGCTTGCGGCGGCCGCCGACCTTCATGCCCTGGACGCCCTGGTCCCAGCCGGCGATGACCTGGCCGACACCGAGCTGGAACTGCAGCGCGGCACCGCGGTTCCAGGAGGCGTCGAACTCCTCACCGGTGGAGAAGGCCACGCCCACGTAGTGCACGGAGACAAGGTCGCCCTTCTTGGCCTCCGCGCCGTCGCCGACCCATTCGTCCTTGATCACGAGATCCGTGGGGGCATCGCCCTCGGGGAAGTCGATCTCGGGCTTCTGGAGGTCACTCACGGAACTTCTCCTCATACGTACGAAACGGTCAACCGGAACAGTCTTACATCACTGCGAGGATGTCGAGGCTGAAGACCAGCGTCGACTTCGCCGGGATGGTGCCCTGCTCCTTGTCGCCGAAGGCCTGGTCCGGCGGGATGACCAGCAGGATGCGGCTGCCGACCTTCTTGCCGACCAGGCCGTCCTTCAGACCCTTGACCGAGAGCTCACCCAGCGGCCACGTGACCGTCTGGTCGCTGGTGTAGGTGCTCTCGAAGGACTTGTCGTCCTTCCACGTCTTGCCGTTGAACTTGACGACGACGCTGTCGGTGTCCTTCACGACCGCGCCGTCCCCCTCCAGGACGTAGCTCGAGACCAGCTTGGTCGGCTCGGCGGTGTCCTTCGGGACGGTCACGGAGACTTCCTTGCCGTCCGCGTTCGTGCCGACCTTGGGCAGGTCCTTGTTCTCCTGGGCGACTTCCTTGCCCGTGGCCGAGGCCGGGACGGTCGCGCCCTTGACGATGTCCACGACGAAGACCAGCGTGGCGTTCGGCTTGATCTTCTCGCCCGAGCCCTGGGCCCCGTAACCGAGCTCCGGCGGGATCACCAGCTCGACACGGCTGCCGACCTTCTGGCCCTCGAGGCCCTGGTCCCAGCCCTTGATGACGGCGCCGGCGCCGATCGTCAGGTCGAACGGAGCGGGCCGCCCGAAGCTCTGGTCGAACGGCTCCTTGCCGTCCCACACCTGGCCGAGGTAGTTGACCTGCGCGATGTCGTTCTTCTTCAGCACCTGCCCGGTGCCCTCGCTGATGGTCACCACCTTCAGCTCCTTGGGCGGCTCGCCCTTCCCCTTCGACAGGGTGGGCGTCTGCCCGAACTCGGCTCCCTTGGTGATCGCGGGGGCCCCGTTCTTCATCTGGGCGGAGTCGGAGCCGCTGTCGTCGCCACACGCTGCGGTCGTCAGCAGCAGGAGGGGTACGACAAGCAGGCCGGCAAGTCGGCGCACGGGTTCCTCAGATCTCAGACGGCAAAGCGGTCGCTCGCCACTCTAAGCCGTGCGCAGGGCCCCGTACGAGAGACGTACGAGGCCCTGGTGAGGAGTGTGATGTCACACTGCGGTCACTCTGCGCTGCCGATCGCCGCCCTACATGCCGGCAATCAGCTTCTCCACCCGGTCGTCCACCGACCGGAACGGGTCCTTGCACAGCACCGTCCGCTGCGCCTGGTCATTGAGCTTCAGGTGCACCCAGTCGACCGTGAAGTCCCGCCGCTGCTCCTGCGCCCGGCGGATGAAGTCGCCGCGCAGCCGCGCACGCGTCGTCTGCGGGGGCACCGACTTGCCCTCGAAGATCTTGAGGTCGTTGCAGATCCGCGCCGCCTGCCCCTTGCGCTCCAGCAGGTAGTACAGCCCGCGCCGGCGGTGGATGTCGTGGTACGCGAGGTCTATCTGAGCCACCCGCGGGTTCGACATGGTCATGTTGTGCTTGGCCCGGTACCGCTCGATCAGCTGGTACTTCATGACCCAGTCGATCTCGGTCCCGATCCGGTCCAGGTCCTCCGCGTCGATCGCGTCGAGCGTGCGACCCCACAGTTCCAGCACCTGGTCCACCACGCCGGTACGGATCCCCCGGCGCTCGGCGAAGTCCACCGCCTTGTCGTAGTACTCCCGCTGGATCTCCAGCGCCGAGGCCTCCCGGCCGCTCGCGAGGCGCACCTTGCGCTGACCCGTGATGTCGTGGCTGACCTCGCGGATCGCCCGGATCGGGTTCTCCAGGGTCAGGTCACGCATCACCGTGCCCGCCTCGATCATGCGCAGCACCAGGTCGGTGGCCCCGACCTTGAGCAGCATGGTCGTCTCGGACATGTTCGAGTCGCCGACGATGACGTGCAGCCTGCGGTAGCGCTCGGCGTCCGCGTGCGGCTCGTCCCGGGTGTTGATGATCGGACGCGAGCGGGTCGTGGCGGAGCTGACGCCCTCCCAGATGTGCTCGGCCCGCTGGCTCACGCAGTAGACCGCACCGCGCGGCGTCTGCAGCACCTTGCCCGCGCCGCAGATGAGCTGCCGCGTGACAAGGAACGGAATGAGAATGTCCGCCAGGCGGGAGAATTCCCCGTGCCGGGCCACCAGGTAGTTCTCGTGGCAGCCGTACGAGTTGCCCGCCGAGTCGGTGTTGTTCTTGAAGAGATAGACGTCGCCCGCGATTCCCTCCTCGTGCAGGCGGCGTTCGGCATCGACGAGCAGACCTTCGAGAATGCGCTCGCCTGCTTTGTCGTGGGTGACCAGTTCGGTCACGTTGTCGCATTCGGGAGTTGCATATTCCGGATGCGAACCCACGTCCAGGTACAGGCGGGCGCCGTTCCGCAGGAAGACATTGCTGCTGCGGCCCCATGACACAACACGGCGGAAGAGGTAGCGCGCCACTTCGTCAGGAGACAGTCGGCGCTGTCCCCTGAACGTGCACGTGACGCCGTACTCGTTCTCCAGCCCGAAAATGCGGCGGTCCATGACTGAACATTACGCCTTCTGCCCTCTTCTGAAACCGGGTTCGGGAGCGCCGTTTCGATCAGTTCCCATCAGCGGGCCGATCGACGCCCCGATCACGGCCCGATCGGCCCATCCGGCGCACCCGCCGATCACGACGCCGAGGGGGCACCCGACGGCACGTCACGGGCGTCGTCCGACGCACCGTCGGACGAACCCGCCACCGCGCGACTGCGGCCGCCCGTTGCCATCACCCGCTGAGTGGCCATCAGCACCAGCAGGGCCGCGCCGCCCGCCACGCTCGCCACGCCGAAGCCCGCCGGGGTACCGCCCAGCTCCACCGCCGGACCCGCGACCGCCGTACCGATCGCCGCGCCCACCCCGAAGAACGTCACCAGCCACGAGAAGGCCTCCGTCACCGTGCCCGCCGGGGCGTGCCGGTCCACGACGATGAACGCGCACGCCAGCGAGGGCGCCAGGAACACGCCCGAGAGGGCCGCCAGCGCCGTCATCGCCACCGGGCCGGGAACCAGCATCAGCGGCAGGTAGCAGACCGCCAGCAGGGCCACCAGGAGCCGCAGCCGCCGCTCCGGCGCCCCGGCCCACTGCCGGGCCCCGTAGAACACGCCGCCGACCAGGGCACCCAGCCCCAGCGCCGCCATCAGCCAGCCGTACACCGCCTGACCGCCGTGCTCGTCCGCGTACGCCACACCGGCCACGGTGATCGAGCCCAGCGCCGTACCCACGAAGAAGAACGCGCCGAGCAGCGCCAGCAGGCCCCGCGAACGCAGCGCCCCCAGCCAGTGCGCCTCCCGCGGCGCCGAGCGCCACTTCCGGGACGGCTCGCTGAGCACCACGGACAGCGCGCCCAGCACACCGATCGCGTTGAGCGCCACCAGCGCCCCCGCCGGCGACCACATCGCCACGAACAGCGTCACCAGCAGCGGACCGACGGTGAACATGACCTCCTGGGCCACCGCGTCCATCGCGTACGCGGCGTGCACCTTCTCCTCGCGGCCGCCCAGCACCCCCGGCCACAGTGCCCGCAGCCCGCCCTCCAGGGGCGGCGTGAAGAGCCCCGCGACCACCACGGCGGCGTACGCGGCCACCGCCGACCCGGTGCCGGCGAGCGCCAGCCACAGCATGCCCAGCGCCGAGACCACGGCCGCCGGCAGCTGGACCCGCGGCTGCCCGAACAGGTCCACGGCCCGGCCCAGCAGGGGCTGGCCCACCGCGTTCGCCAGTCCGTACGCGGCGGCCAGCGCGCCCGCCAGGCTGTAGCTGCCGCCCTCGGCGCGCGTGAACAGCACGATCGCGATCGGCCCGGTGGCATTGGGCAGCCGGCCCACGAGCGTGCCCACCAGCAGCCTCGCGGCGTGCCGGGTCCTCAGCAGCTCCGCGTATCCCGCGGCCATGACTGCCCCCTTCTGCCCGGACCCAGCCGGGAGTAACCCAAGTAATACGTATAACTAGACGTGTCATACGTACCATGGCCGCAGTCCGCCGGTCCACCCCGCGGACCCCGCAACACCGCCCGACCTCGCACTTCAGGAGCCCGTGTGACGAGACCCACCAGCCGCGACGTGGCCACCGCCGCCGGGGTCTCCCAGGCCACCGTCTCCCTCGTCCTCGGGGACAAATGGCCCGGCCGCGTCTCCGAGCGCACCGCGACCCACGTCCGCGAAACCGCCACCCGCCTCGGCTACCGCCCCAACCTCGCCGCCCGCAACCTCCGCCTCGGCACCACCCGCACCGCGCTCCTCGTCGTCCCCGCCCTCACCAACGAGTTCTTCGCCCGCGTCTACACCGGAGCCGCCCGCGTCGCCGCCGAACACGGCTTCGGGGTCGTCCTCTACCCCTCCCCCGACGGCACCGGACCGGCCCGCGACCCCTTCGCCTCCGCCCGCGCCGCCCTCGACGGGGTCATCGCCTCCTCCATGGCCGCCGGCGCCCTCGACGCCATCGGCGGCAACACCCTCCCCCTGGTCATGCTCGACAGCGACCCCGCCGCAGGCACCGCCGCCGCCCACGTCAACCTCGCCATGGCCGACGGGATGCGCCAGATCACCGAGCACCTCCTCGCCCTCGGCCACCGCCGCTTCCTGCACCTCGCCTCCGCCGTCGACTCCTGGACCTTCGACACCCGCGCCGAGGCCCTCAGCGCCCTCCTGGGCCCCGGAACCGAGCTGCGCACCGTCCGGTCCCCCCTCACCGTCGACGGCGCCCGGACGGCCATGGAGGCCGCCCTGGCCACCCCCCGGGACCGGCCCACCGCCATCGTCTGCGACGACGACATCCTCGCCGCCGGCGCCTGCAAGGCCGCCCGCCGCCTCGGCCTGCGCGTCCCCGAGGACCTCTCGGTCACCGGCTTCGACGACCTCGCCCTCGCCACCGCCGTCGAACCCGAGCTCACCACCGTCCACCTCCCCGCCGAGCGCGTCGGCGAACAGGGCATGACCGCCCTCCTCGCCGTTCTCGACGGGTCCGCCTGGACCGCCCCCGACCTCCCGGTCCGACTCGTCGTCCGCGACTCCTCCGGCCCCGCCCCCACCACCTGACCGGCCCCGGACGCGGAAGGGCCCCGGCCCGCCGAAACGGCGGACCGGGGCCCCACTGCCCTGCGTACGATGCCTACTCGGCGTCGTCCTCCGGCGCCTCGTCGTTCGACACGGCGTCGGCCTGCACCGCCGCCGTCACGTCCGCCTCCAGCAGCCGCGACAGCTGCCGGCCCCGGATCCGCTTGAACTTGCGCTGCTGGGACCGCGTCCGGTCCAGCACCGCGACCTCCAGCCGCTCCGCCGGAATCGCCTTGTCCGCGCCGTTGGCCTGGCTGGACAGCGCCTGCACCGCCAGCTTCAACGCCTCGGACAAGGTCATCCCGTCCTGGTGGCGCTGGTCGAGGAAGGTACTGATCTGCTCGGCGTTGCCACCGACCGCGACGGAGCCGTGCTCGTCCACGATCGACCCGTCGTGCGGCAGCCGGTAGATCTGGTCCCCGGCCGCGGTCGCACCGACCTCCGCGACCACCAGCTCGACCTCGTACGGCTTCTCACCGGCCGAGGAGAAGATGGTGCCTAGGGTCTGCGCGTACACGTTGGCCAGCCCACGGGCCGTCACATCGTCGCGGTCGTAGGTGTATCCGCGCAGATCCGCGTACCGCACACCGCCGATCCGCAGGTTCTCGTACTCGTTGTACTTGCCGGCGGCCGCGAAGCCGATCCGGTCGTAGATCTCGCTGAACTTGTGCAGCGCACGGGACGGGTTCTCGCCGACGAACACGATGCCGTCGGCGTACTGCAGCACGACCAGGCTGCGACCGCGGGCGATGCCCTTGCGGGCGTATTCCGCCCGGTCGGCCATGGCCTGCTGGGGTGACACATAGAACGGAGTCGACACCGGCTGTCCGTCCCTTTCTTCTGGGCTCCTACGGGGCGACGGATGGTCAGAGCAGGGCGGCGCGCGGGCCGTCGGGCTGCTCCAGCCGACGGTTGGTGACCGTACGGGCGAGCTCCTGCGACTCGTCGTCGGTCAGCCTGCGGAACCCCTCGTCCGTGATGACGGTGACGATCGGGTAGATGTGGCGGTACAGGTCCGGCCCACCGGTCGCCGAGTCGTCGTCGGCGGCGTCGTACAGCGCCTGGACGACCAGGGTGGTGGCCTGCTCCTCCGTCAGATCGGGACGGAAGAGCTTCTTCATGGAGCCCCGGGCGAAGATCGAACCGGAACCGGTGGCGGCGTAGCCGTGCTCCTCGGAGCGGCCGCCGGTCACGTCGTAGGAGAAGATCCGGCCCTTCTCCTTGGCCTCGTCGTACCCGGCGAACAGCGGCACGACGGCCAGCCCCTGCATCGCCATCCCCAGATTGCTCCGGATCATGGTGGAGAGCCGGTTGGCCTTGCCCTCCAGGGACAGGGTCGTCCCCTCCACCTTCTCGAAGTGCTCCAGCTCCAGCTGGAACAGCTTGACCATCTCCACGGCCAGGCCGGCCGTACCGGCGATACCGACGGCGGAGTACTCGTCCGCGGGGAACACCTTCTCGATGTCCCGCTGCGCGATCATGTTCCCCATGGTCGCCCGCCGGTCACCGGCGAGGACGACCCCGCCGGGGAAGGTCGCGGCGACGATGGTCGTCCCGTGCGGCGCCTCGACGACGCCCTCCGGCAGCTTGCGGTTGCCGGGCAGCATCTCGGGCGAGTGCGCCCCGAGGAAATCCATGAAGGACGAGGACCCCGGCGTCAGGAAGGCTGCCGGTAGACGCCCTGTGCTACGAGTGTTGGCTTCCACAGGTTTCCTTCCACGTAAGCGGCTGCACGCCTCATGACGTCCGGCCGATCCTTGAACTGGCCCGGTGCCGCTCTGCGGCGGAAGCACCGTACGCCTCGGACCTTACCCGTCTGATGATCGTGATCCACATGCTCTGCCGAACCCGATCGGCGGAGCGGTCGGACCTCGTCCCGAGTGACGATCGAGCACTGCCCATGACCGGACGGTACGGATGCCGTATCCGCACCGTCCGACCGGTCACTCCGTACTCGACCTTCGATTCGAAGGTCAAATGACCTTACTGGCCACCCTTTTGAACGAAGCTTCGCACGAAGTCCTCGGCGTTCTCCTCGAGCACGTCATCGATTTCATCGAGTACGGAGTCGACGTCGTCGGAGAGCTTCTCCTGGCGCTCCTTGAGGTCGGTCGATTCCTCGACCGCCGCCTCCTCGACCTCCTCGGTCGAGCGCGTCGCCTTCTGCTGTCCGCCGCCGGTGTCCTTGGTCGCCATGTCTACCTCACCCCGCTCGGTTCGCACGCTCATGTCGAGAGACCCCGGGATTCGGGATCTCTCAAGATCAGACCCTATGTCGGACCCTACAAGGAGGGTCCGACATTCGTCCCCGTACTTTCACAGTCCGGTTCTCTTCATGATTCCCGGACCGGAGGCCTTTCAGGCCCGTTCACTGCCCCGAAAGCACCCGCACCAGGTCCTCCGCCGTGCGGCAGCGGTCCAGGAGCTCCTTGACGTGGTTGCGGGTCCCCCGCAGGGGTTCCAGCGTCGGGACCCGCTGGAGCGAGTCGCGGCCCGGGAGGTCGAAGATCACCGAGTCCCAGGAGGCCGCCGCCACGTCGTCCGCGTACTGCTCCAGGCAGCGGCCGCGGAAGTACGCCCGGGTGTCCTCCGGAGGCTTGCTCTGAGCCCGCTCCACCGCGGTCTCCTCCACCAGGCGCTTCATCTTGCCCCGGGCCACCAGGCGGTTGTACAGCCCCTTCTCGGGCCGCACGTCCGAGTACTGGAGGTCGACCAGGTGCAGCCGCGCGGCGTCCCAGCCCAGCCCGTCCCGGCGCCGGTAGCCCTCCAGGATCTCCCGCTTGGCGATCCAGTCCAGCTCCCCCGACAGGCTCATCGGGTCGCTCTCCAGCCGGCCCAGCACGTCCTCCCAGCGGCCCAGCACGTCCTTGGTCTGCTCGTCGGCGTCGGACCCGAAACGTTCGTCCACGTACTTCCGTGCCAGCTCGAAGTACTCCATCTGGAGTTGCACGGCGGTGAGGGTACGGCCACTGCGCAGCGTGATGAGGTGCTGGAGGTCCGGGTCGTGGGAGACCTGGTGCAGCGTGCGCACCGGCTGGTCCACGGCCAGGTCGACGTTGATGAACCCGTCCTCGATCATGGAAAGGACGAGCGCGGTCGTGCCGAGCTTGAGGTAGGTGGAGATCTCCGAGAGGTTCGCGTCGCCGATGATCACGTGGAGCCGGCGGTACTTCTCGGCGTCCGAGTGCGGCTCGTCCCGGGTGTTGATGATGGGCCGCTTCAGGGTGGTCTCCAGGCCGACCTCGACCTCGAAGTAGTCCGCGCGCTGGCTGATCTGGAAGCCGTGCTCGCGGCCGTCCTGGCCGATGCCTACGCGTCCCGCGCCGGTCACGACCTGGCGCGAGACGAAGAAGGGGGTCAGGTGGCGCACGATCTCCGAGAAGGGGGTCTCCCGCTTCATCAGGTAGTTCTCGTGCGTGCCGTAGGAGGCGCCCTTGTTGTCGGTGTTGTTCTTGTAGAGGTGGATCGGCTGGGCGCCGGGGAGCTGGGCGGCGCGTACGGCCGCCTCGGCCATGATCCGCTCGCCGGCCTTGTCCCAGAGGACGGCGTCGAGCGGGTTGGTGATCTCGGGCGAGCTGTACTCGGGGTGCGCGTGGTCGACGTAGAGCCGTGCGCCGTTCGTGAGGATCACATTGGCGAGGCCGATGTCCTCGTCGGTCAGCTGGCTGTTGTCGGCGGCCTCGCGGGCGAGGTCGAAGCCGCGGGCGTCCCGCAGCGGATTCTCCTCCTCGAAGTCCCAGCGGGCGCGTCGCGCCCGGTGCATCGCCGCCGCGTAGGCGTTGACGATCTGGGACGAGGTGAGCATGGCATTGGCGTTCGGGTGCCCCGGGACGGAGATCCCGTACTCCGTCTCGATCCCCATTACTCGCCGTACGGTCATGCGGCCCTCCTTGCCCGGCGGCGCCCCCCTCTCGGGAGCGGCGCTCAAGTACCGCTGGTGCTCCGGTGCGTGTGCCTGTGCGGTGCCCGTCCCCGCACTGCGCGTCCGGCGGTACGGATGAGCCTAGAACCACTGCGCGCTCGTGGGGAGATCATTTCCGTCATTGAATGCGCCTTGTCACCGGCTGAAAGCGGTCGGTGAAGCGGTCGGGTAAAGCAGTCGGCTGCGGATGCCCGGAGCGGGCATCCGCAGCCGCTCCGGATCAGAGGTACTGACCGGTGTTCGCCACCGTGTCGATGGAGCGTCCGGTGTCCGCGCCCTGCTTTCCGGTGACGAGCGTGCGGATGAATACGATCCGCTCGCCCTTCTTTCCGGAGATGCGGGCCCAGTCGTCCGGGTTGGTGGTGTTGGGCAGGTCCTCGTTCTCCTTGAACTCGTCCACGCAGGCCTGGAGCAGGTGGGAGACCCGCAGGCCCTTCTGGTTGTGTTCCAGGAAGGCCTTGATCGCCATCTTCTTGGCCCGGTCGACGATGTTCTGGATCATCGCGCCCGAGTTGAAGTCCTTGAAGTAGAGGACTTCCTTGTCGCCGTTGGCGTACGTGACCTCGAGGAAGCGGTTCTCCTCGGTTTCGGCGTACATCTGCTCGACGACGGTCTGGATCATGCTGTGGACGGTGCCGTCCTTGGATCCCTGGTGTTCGGACAGGTCGTCCGTGTGCAGGGGCAGCGAGGCCTTGAGGTACTTCGCGAAGATGTCCTTCGCGGCCTCGGCGTCCGGACGCTCGATCTTGATCTTCACATCGAGGCGGCCGGGACGCAGGATGGCCGGGTCGATCATGTCCTCGCGGTTGGAGGCGCCGATGACGATGACGTTCTCCAGGCCTTCCACGCCGTCGATCTCGGCGAGCAGCTGGGGGACGATGGTGTTCTCCACGTCCGAGCTGACTCCGGATCCACGGGTGCGGAAGAGGGATTCCATCTCGTCGAAGAAGACGATGACGGGGGTGCCCTCGCTCGCCTTCTCCCGGGCACGCTGGAAGACGAGGCGGATGTGCCGCTCGGTCTCGCCGACGTACTTGTTGAGGAGTTCGGGGCCCTTGATGTTCAGGAAGTAGGACTTCCCGGCGGGCTGGCCGGTGACCTCGGCGACCTTCTTGGCAAGGGAGTTGGCGACGGCCTTGGCGATGAGCGTCTTGCCGCAGCCGGGCGGGCCGTAGAGCAGGATGCCCTTCGGGGGCCGCAGTTCGTGTTCCTTGAAGAGGTCCGGGTAGAGGTACGGGAGCTCGACCGCGTCGCGGATCAGCTCGATCTGGTCGCCCAGGCCGCCGATCTTGTCGTAGTCGATGTCCGGGACCTCTTCGAGGACGAGCTCTTCGACCTCGCTCTTGGGGACGACCTCGTAGACGTAGCCGGAGCGGGGTTCGAGCAGGAGGGCGTCGCCGGGACGGATGGTGATGTCCAGGAGCGGCTCGGCGAGCCTCACCACCCTTTCCTCGTCGGTGTGCCCGACGACCAGGGCGCGCTCGCCGTCCTCGAGGATCTCCTTGAGGGTGACGATGTCCCCGGCCCGCTCGAATTCCATGGCCTCGACCACGTTGAGGGCCTCGTTGAGCATGACCTCCTGGCCGCGCCGGAGGTCTTCCGGGTCGACGCTGGGGCTGACGTTCACACGGAGCTTTCGGCCTCCGGTGAAGATGTCGACGGTGCCGTCCTCATTCGCTTGCAGGAAGACACCGAAACCGGCCGGCGGCTGTGCGAGCCGGTCGACTTCTTCCTTGAGGGCCACGATCTGGTCCCGGGCCTCACGGAGGGTATTCGCGAGTCGTTCGTTCTGTGCGGATACGCCGGCCAGATTTGTCTGGAGCTCGACGATCCGCTCTTCGAGAATCCTCGTGTGTCGCGGAGAGTCGGCGAGCTTTCGTCGCAGGACGGCGATTTCCTGCTCGAGATAGGCAACCTGGCCGGCGGGGTCCTCGGACCCTCGCGCGGGCCGGATGCCGCGGTTGATGTCGTCGTCGTGGGCTGCCACGGTCCTCACCTCCTCCAAGGGGAGCTGGACGCTTCCTGACCCTACCTGGGCTGGTGGTGATTGAAACCCCTAGATCACAAAGACGGTAGAGGTGTGTCCGATCTTCACCCTTGCGTACTCCCTCACGCCAAGGAAATACCCACCCATCAAACTCCGGAAGCAGCCGGTTGTAAGGTCGAACTGTTCAACACCCGTCAGGGCTCGCGCGACTTGCTGCGGGTCGTGATCGGGATGGATCACTCAGCGCAGGGAACGGCAGGAGATATGACCGTGCAGCAGGAGGCTCCGACGGGCGGCGGCGGCGAGGCAGGCGAGCCGCTCGAGGTCTGGATCGATCAGGACCTGTGCACCGGGGACGGGATCTGCGTGCAGTACGCGCCTGAGGTGTTCGAGCTGGACATTGATGGTCTGGCGTATGTGAAGAGCCCCGAGGACGAGCTGCTGCAGGACGCGGGGGCTACCACTCCGGTTCCGCTCACGCTGCTCCAGGACGTGGTCGACTCGGCGAAGGAATGTCCGGGCGACTGCATTCACGTAAGGCGCGTTTCGGACAGGGTGGAAGTCTTCGGTCCCGACGCGGAGTGACGTTTCAAACACTCCTGGAGGCCGAGTCCGTCAGCTCCTGGCGGAATTTTCCGTCGCGCCAGCGCCACTTGGCGAGCTGTTTCGTGTCGGGGCTGTAGCGGGGTACGTCGGGTGAGGAGTAGCCGACGAGGGTGGCCGTGACGAGGCCGTCGCGGACGGTGAGTCCGGTGGCGGTCTGTCGCCGGCCGGCTTCGAGCAGGGTGGCGACGACGCGGGGGCGGGTGGCTTCGGCCGGGTCCTGGGTGAGTACGTAGATCGCGTGGGGCGGGGTGCCGGAGCCGGCCTCGCAGCGGACTGCGGCCACGGTCTCGGGGCGGCCGTCGCCGTCGAGGTCGCCCTGGGCGCTGATGGTGACGGTCTGCGGGGCGCCCTTGCAGTCGAGGGGGTAGGTGACCCCCGCGGGGTCGGGGGCGGCGGCCTGCGGGCCCTTCGCGGCGGGTTCCCCGGCGGCCGCGGGAGTGCCGGTGGCCGGCTGTACCAGTCCTGCCGCGGCTATGACGGCGGCCATGGCGGTGGCCGTGGCGAGCCAGTGGACGGGCCTGGTGCGGCTGTGCCCCAGGGTTTCCGGGATCGGAGCCGGCTCGGCGGTGCTGTGCGGCACGCGGGGTGTCTCCTGTGCGAAGGGTGACGGGGAGCCAGCATCGTGCCACACCTCACACAGAGGTGGAACGGCTGGGTCCGGCGCTGGTGCACGGACAACGAAAAGGCGCTGTGGCGCAGTTCCCGGGTGGATCGGGGGAACTGCGCCACAGCGCCTTCGTGTTGGGTCTGCGGGGCCGTTACGCGGAGCGGTCGCTGCCGGGGCCGTCGTAGTCCTCGCCGTAGGCGCCCTTGGCGGGGCGGCGGCGGCGCATCGGGGGCTCGACGCCGTCCGCGAGGCGGCGGGCGGTGACGAGGAAGCCGGTGTGGCCGATCATCCGGTGGTCCGGGCGGACGGCGAGGCCTTCCACGTGCCAGTTGCGGATCATCGATTCCCAGGGCTGCGGCTCGGCGAAGCAGCCGATCTCGCGGATGGACTCGACGGTCTTGGACAGCTGGGTGGTGGTGGCCACGTAGCAGCAGAGGATGCCGCCGGGGACCAGGGCCTTGGAGACGGCCTCCAGGCACTCCCAGGGGGCGAGCATGTCGAGGATGACCCGGTCGACGTCCGTGTCGGACAGGTTGTCCTGGAGGTCGCCGACGGTCAGCTGCCACGCGGGGTGGGGTCCGCCGAAGTAGCGCTCGACGTTGGCGGTGGCGATCTCGGCGAAGTCCGCGCGGCGCTCGTAGCTGTGGAGCATGCCCTGGTCGCCGATGGCGCGCAGCAGGAAGCTGCTCAGGGAGCCGGAGCCCACTCCCGCTTCCACGACGCGTGCGCCGGGGAAGATGTCGGCGAAGGCCAGGATCTGGCCCGCGTCCTTGGGGTAGACCACGGCGGCGCCGCGGGGCATGGACAGGACATAGTCGGGGAGCAGGGGTCGCAGCGCGAGATATGCGACGTTGCCCGTGGTGCGGACAACGCTGCCTTCGGGAGCACCGATCAGCTCGTCATGCGGGAAGGAACCCTTGTGGGTGTGGAAATTCTTCCCGGCTTCGAGCGTGAACGTGTAGTGGCGGCCCTTGGGGTCGGTGAGCTGTACCTGGTCCCCGACCTCGAAGGGCCCGCGTCGGCGGGCGGCACCGGTCGGTTCGGACATGTGACCAGTGTATTGGCTTCAGGACTGGGGCCGTGCCATGGCCTTCACGAAGGCCTTCTCGACGTCGAGGGTGGACAGGACGCCGTAGATGGCGCCGGCGGGTTCGAGGACGAGGTACTCGGTGGCGGGGGTGGCGCGGAGGTGCTCGAGGAGTTCCTCGCCGGTGAGGTCGGCCGAAACCTTCATGCCGTCGGTGAGGTCCTGGGCGAGGGTGCTGACGGCGACCCAGGGGCGGCGGTGTTCGGGGACGGAGGCGATGGCGCTCTCGCGGACGATGGCGGTGGGGTCGCCGTGGCCGTCCACGACGACGAGGGCGCGGGCGCCGGCCTCGTTGGCGCGTCGCAGGGCCTCGGAGAGCGGGGTGGCGTTCTCGACGGGGATGGCGCGGCGGGTGAGGGTGCGGGCGCGCAGTTCCGGGAGGTGCTGGCGCAGGCGCGCCATGCGCAGGCTGTTGCCGGCCCCGGTCCAGATGATGGCCGCGAGGATGGCGGCGAGCAGGGCGTCCATGACGGTGTTCATGCCGTCGATCTCGCCGGTGCGGTTGCCGAGGGTGCCGGTGCGGGTGAGCAGCGGGAGGCCGATGAGGACGGCGACGGCGAGGGCGCGGCCGACCCAGGCTGCGGCGACGGTGCCGGCCATGGGCTTGCCGGTGATGCCCCAGATGACGGCGCGGAGCATGCGGCCGCCGTCGAGGGGGAGGCCGGGCAGCAGGTTGAAGGCGGCGACGAGCAGGTTGGAGATCATCAGCCCGGCGAGCAGGACGCCGGGGACGGTGGCCGGGTCGACGGCCTTCATGCCGAGGTAGAAGGCTCCGGCGAGGAGGAGGGAGAGCAGGGGGCCGACGAAGGCGAGGACGAATTCGCGGCCGGGCGTCTCGGATTCCTTCTCGATCTCGGAGACTCCGCCGAAGAACTGGAGCTGGATGCGGCGCACGGGGAGCTTGAAGCGCAGGGCTGCGACCGTGTGCGCGAGTTCGTGGACCAGGACGGAGGCGTAGAAGGCGACGGCGAAGAAGAGGGAGACCAGGTAGCGGACGGGCCCGAGGTCGGGCAGGACGCGGTCGAGCTGGTCGCCGAAGACCCAGGTGATGAGGGCGGCGACGAGGAACCAGCTGGGCGAGACGTAGACGGGTACGCCGAAGGGGCGGCCCATGAGGATTCCGCCGCCCGGTCCGGAGCGCCTTCCTGCGCGCTCGCCGGTCTCGTCGGTGTCTGCCACGGCTTTCCTTCGTTCGGTGCTGGTGTTTCCAGTGTCGTTCTGTTCGTGTTCGTGCTGGTGCTGTAGCGGGTTGTGATGCTCCGATCATGCAGTGCGAGGGGGCTTGGCGTCGATGGTATGCGCGTGCTGTCGGCGGTGGGTCGTAGGGTTTTGTGCATGACGACGAGCCCTGGGGCTGTGCCTGGCGCAGCCGATGCCGATGCGCGGAGCGCTGTGGCGCCCACTTCGCTCTCCCCTTCGCGGGCGAGCGATTTCATGCAGTGCCCGTTGCTGTACCGGTTCCGGGTGATCGACAGGCTGCCGGAGAAGCCCAGTGCGGCGGCGACGCGCGGGACGCTGGTGCACGCGGTGCTGGAGCGGCTCTTCGATCATCCGGCGCAGGAGCGTACGGCGCCGCGGGCGAAGGCGCTGGTGCCGGGGCAGTGGGACCGGTTGCTGGAGTCGAAGCCGGAGCTGACGGAGCTGTTCCCGGAGGGTGACGAGGGGGCGGGGCTGGCGCGCTGGCTGACGGAGGCCGAGGCGCTGGTCGAGCGGTGGTTCACGTTGGAGGACCCGACGCGGCTGGAGCCGGTGGAGCGGGAGTTCTTCGTGGAGACCGAGCTGGAGTCGGGGCTGCGGTTGCGCGGGATCATCGACCGGGTGGACGTGGCGCCGTCGGGTGAGGTGCGGATCGTCGACTACAAGACGGGCAAGGCGCCGCGGCCGGAGTACGCCGAGGGCGCGCTGTTCCAGATGAAGTTCTACGCGCTGGTGGTGTGGCGGCTGAAGCAGGTGGTGCCGCGGCGGCTCCAGCTGGTGTACCTGGGCAGCGGGGACGTGCTGACGTACGACCCGGTGATCGCGGACCTGGAGCGGGTGGAGCGCAAGCTGCTCGCGTTGTGGGAGGCGATCCGGGAGGCGACGGAGTCGGGTGACTGGCGGCCGCGGCCGACGAAGCTGTGCGGCTGGTGTGATCATCAGGCGGTGTGTCCGGAGTTCGGCGGGACTCCCCCGCCCTACCCGCTTGCGATTTCCTCCGGCTCCCGCCCGGAGGTGCCCCCTGCGCGGCAGGGGGAGGAGGTCCCGGCGGAGTCCTGATCATGGTGTCAGGGCAGAATGGACGCGTTTGCCGTAGCCGTCCGACGAATACGAGGTAGACCCGTGGCGATCCGCGTCCTTCTGGTCGACGACCAGCCACTGCTGCGCACCGGCTTCCGCATGATCCTGGAGGCCGAGGAGGATCTGGCGGTGGTCGGTGAGGCCGGGGACGGTCTGCAGGCGCTGGACCAGGTGCGGGCGCTGCAGCCCGACGTGGTGCTGATGGACATCCGGATGCCGCGGATGGACGGGGTGGAGGCGACGCGCCGGATCACCGGTCCGGAGCGGGACGGGCCGGCGAAGGTGCTGGTGCTGACCACCTTCGACCTGGACGAGTACGTGGTGGAGGCGCTGCGGGCCGGGGCGAGCGGGTTCCTGCTGAAGGACGCGCCGGCGAACGAGCTGGTGCAGGCGATCCGGGTGGTCGCGGCGGGCGAGGCGATGCTCGCGCCGAGCATCACGCGCCGCCTGCTCGACAAGTACGCGGGGCATCTCCCGTCGGGCGAGGAGAGCCTTCCGAACACGCTGGGGACGTTGACCGAGCGTGAGGTCGAGGTGCTGAAGCTGGTGTCCCGCGGGCTGTCGAACGCGGAGATCGCGGCGGATCTGTTCGTGAGCGAGACGACGGTCAAGACGCATGTGGGGCACGTACTGACGAAGCTGGGGCTGCGGGACCGGGTCCAGGCGGCGGTGTACGCGTACGAGAGCGGTCTGGTCCGCCCCGGGGCCCAGTAGCTCCGCCGGGGCGCGCATGCGCGAGGGGGCCGTACGCATCGATGCGTACGGCCCCCTCGCGCTGTGCTGCGGCATCAGCCCTTGCTGATCTCCCAGAAGCGGAAGACCGTCGAGGCGTCGAGGGACCACTGCAGGCCGTTCACGTTCTGGCGGGTGACGGCGTACTGCTTGCCCTGCCAGAGCGGGAGGAGCGGGAGCTCCTCGGCGACGATGTCCTGGAGGCGGTTGTAGTCCGTGTTGGCCGCGGTGCGGTCGGACTTCGCGGAGGTCGACGGGATGATGGTCCCGGTGATCTCCTTGTTGTCGTAGTTGTTGTTCAGCACGTTGCCCGGGCCGAAGAAGGGCTGCGTGAAGTTGTCGGCGTCCGGGTAGTCGGGCACCCAGCCCTTCACGTACACGCCGTACTTGCCGGCCTGGATGTCCTTCTCGTACTGCTCGTACTCGACGGACTTGACGTCGGCGTCGAAGAGGCCGCTGTCGTTGAGCTGCTTGGCGATGACCTCGAACTGCTGGTCCGTGGAGGGGCCGTAGCGGGACGGGGTGGAGTACAGGGTCAGCTTGACCTTGCCGTTGATGCCGCCGGCCTTGAGGACGGCCTTGGCCTTCTCGGGCTGCGGGGTGCCGCCGTAGCGGTCGAAGAACGGCGTCGTGTGGCCGGCGATGCCGGTCGGCACGATGGAGTAGAGCGCGGTGGCGGTGCCCGCGTACACGTCCTTGACGAGGGCTTCGCGGTCCACGAGGTAGGCGATGGCCTTGCGGACGGGCAGCTTGCCGACGACCGGGTCGTTGACGTTGAACACCAGGTGCTCGACCTCGGCGCCCGTGCCCTGGACGACGTCGACCTTCCCGTCGCCGGTGTTGCTCGACGCGAGGGCTGCGATGTCCTTGGCGGCGAGGCCGCGGAACGCGAAGTCCACGTCGCCGCTCTCGAGGGTCGTCTTGAGGCCGGCCTGGTCGCCGTTGAAGAACTTCAGCGTGACGCCGGTGTTCTTGGCCTTGGCCTTGCCGCTGTAGGACTCGTTGACGGAGAAGGTGGCGCTCTTGTCGCCGAAGGAGTCCAGCTTGTAGACACCGGAGCCGATGGCCTTGTTGTCGGTGCGCAGCTTGTCGGCCGGGTACTCGGCGTGGTCGACGATGGAGCCGGCACCCGAGGCGATCTTGCTGGGGAAGGTCGCGTCGGAGGTCTTCAGCTTGAAGATGACGGTCTTGTCGTCGGGGGCGTCGATGCTGCCGATCGACGCGAGCATCACGGCGGGGCCGTTCTCGTCGTTGATCTTCAGCGTGCGCTCGAAGGAGAACTTGACGTCCTTCGAGGTGAGGCTGTGGCCGTTGCTGAACTTCAGGCCGTCCCGCAGGGTGCACTTGTAGAGCTTGCTGTCGCCGCCCTCGAAGGCACAGGTCTGTGCGGCGTCGGGCTCGGGGGTGGTGCCGCCCTTGGGGAAGCTCAGCAGCGACTGGAAGACGTTGTTGAACAGCAGCCAGGAGCCCGGGTCGTAGCCCGATGCCGGGTCGACGGACTTCACCTTGTCGGATATGCCCATGACCACGCCCTTGCCGCTGCCGGCATTGGAGCCATCGGTCGAACCGCAACCGCTGAGCAGCGCGGCGGCGGTGGCTGCGCCGAGCGGGGCCGCCAGCCACTGGTTACGTCGATTCACGCGAACGTCCTTCACAGTCGAACTGTTTCGTTGCGCCGGCCTGCGACACCCGCCGCCGGTTGTTGCCGTTCTCAGCCGCTTACGCCGCGACCGAGCTCCCACAGTTGGAGGTCGGAGATGGCGTTGACCGACCACTCCACTCCGGTGATCCCGTCGCGTGCGGCGACGTACTGCTTGCCCTGCCACAGGGGCAGGACGGGTACGTCCTCGGCGACGATGTCCTGCATCTCCGTGATCGCGGGGACGGCGACGGTACGGTCGGCCGCGCGCCGGGATTCGGGGAGGAGCCTGCTGCGCACCGCGCTGTTGGCGTACGGCGTGCCCAGGAAGTTGTCCTGCTCCAGGAACGGGGCGAGGAAGTTGTCGGCGTCCGGGTAGTCGGGGAACCAGCCGAGCCCGTAGGCGGCGTGGTCGCCCTTCTTCTGGGCGGGGCGGAAGTCGGACCACTCGCTGCCCTGGACGGTGATGTCGAAGAGCTGGGTGGAGTTCAGCTGGGCCTTGAGGGCCTCGAACTCGGCGGCCGTGCCGTCGCCGTAGTGGTCGCTGGTGTAGTGCAGGGTCAGCTTGACCGGGGTCTTGATCCCGGCTTCCTTCAGCAGTGCGGCGGCCTTGGGCGTGTTGGCCTCGCCGTACTTGTTGTAGAAGGAGTTGACGTGGCCCGTGACGGTGGTGGGGACCAGCGAGTAGAGCGGCTGCGCGGACTTGCCGTAGACCTTGGAGATGAGCTGGCCGCGGTCGACGGCGGCGGCGAGGGCCTGGCGGACGGCCTTCTCCTTGACGACCGGCGCCTCGGTGTTGAAGCCGAGGTAGCGGATCTCCAGGCCAGGCATCGGGACCAGCTTGACGCCCTTGGGCGGCTGCTCGGTGAGCTCGGTGATCTGGGCGGGCGACAGGGTGCGGGAGACCATGTGGATCTTCCCGTCGGTGAGCGCCTTGCTCATGGCCGGGGAATCGGCGAAGGTGCGCAGTTCGACCTTGTCGTTCTGCAGCTTGAGGTCGCCCTTGTAGTGCGGGTTCTTGGTGAAGACGGCGCGGACCAGCCGGTTGCCCTTGACCTCGGCCTTCATCGTGTACGGACCGGAGCCGTCCACGGAGAAGCCCTCGCGGAGCTTCTTGGCGTCGTAGTTCTTCTCGCTGACGATGCCGGCGGCGGGGGTGGAGAGCTTGAACGGGAAGGTCGCGTCCGGGGTCTTCAGGTGGAAGACGACGGTGTCGGCGCCCTTGACCTCGACGTTGTCGAGGGTGGAGAGCAGCGAGGAGGGGCCGTTCTCGTCCTTGATGGCACGGACGCGGTCGATCGAGAACTTGACGTCCTTGGCGGTGAGCGGCTCACCGTCGGCGAACTTCAGCCCGGGGCGCAGCGTGCAGCGGTAGCTCTCGTTGCCGGCGTCGGTGAAGCGGCAGGCGGAGGCCGCTTCGGGGACGGGCTGGCCGCCGCCGCGCGGGGTGTGCATCAGCGTCTGGACGGTCTGGCGCAGAACGTTCCACGCGCCGGCGTCGTAGGCGTAGGCGGGGTCGAAGGGGGCGGGAGCGAAGTCTGCGGCCTCGAACCGATCGGTGGTTCCGACGACGATCGCTCCGGATCCTGCTCCTCCGCCGCTCGCGCTGCCGCAGGCGGCCAGCGCGGGGGTGAGCAGTCCGGCCGCGGCCGTCAGCACCATGGTCTTGCGGTTCATGCTGGAAGTACTCCCTGTAACCGGCACTTGTTCAAAGCGGCGTAAAGGGCACTTCACGGCGGTCGCCCGTTCAGGGCGGAACGATCGGGCCGGTGTAGTGACGATCGGTCCACGCGGTCCCGGCACAGGGGTGTGTGCCGGAGCGGCTGAGGTGCGGCTTGGTGCCCGCGTCGACACTAGTGGTCCGGGACGGGATGGCTGGAACTGACCGGACTTGGGGCGTAATCGCACCGTGATCGGAGCGAACTGCCTGTTCACGC
Organism: Streptomyces sp. Sge12; assembly: GCF_002080455.1. Lineage (NCBI taxonomy): Bacteria > Bacillati > Actinomycetota > Actinomycetes > Kitasatosporales > Streptomycetaceae > Streptomyces > Streptomyces sp. Sge12. The sequence goes on along the minus strand of NZ_CP020555.1, from coordinate 6,236,137 downwards.
GCAGGGCTGCGCAGATTCGGTCAGGGGCTGATCAATCCGGACACAAGGGAAGGGGCGGGAGGGCCCGAGGGGGTCTGCCGGGGGGTGGGTGGGTGACCAATGTCACTCTGAGCTATGGCCCTGGAGAGGATGGAATTTCAGCCTCCGGGGCCTGCGACGGAAGATCCTTCCGTCGGACCTCCCTCACGCGCGCGTTCCGTTCGGCACAGAGCGTGCTTGCGGAATGCCGGTGTGTGGCGGCGTACGGATCGGGACGGGTGGCCGTCGCGCTCAGTTCATCGGGACGATGAGCGAGCGCAGGAACGCCAGGTCCACGTCCTCCAGCGAGCGGACGACCGTACGGCCGGGCGCCGGTTCGATCACACCGACCGAGGGGATGGCCACGACCCGGCAGCCGGCGGCCTCGGCGGCCGCCACGCCCGTGCGGGTGTCCTCGATGACCGCGCACCGCGAGGGGTGCGCCCCCAGCGACCGCGCGGCGTACAGGTACGGGTCGGGGTGCGGCTTCGTGCGCGCCACCTCGTCACCGGCGACCGTCATCGTGAAGCGGTCGCGGCCGAGGGTGAGCAGGACCTGGTCGATGACCCGGCGGTGGGAGGCCGAGACGAGGGCGGTGGGCACGTTGTGCCGGGCCAGCTCGGACAGCAGCCGCTCGGCGCCGGGCATCAGCGGCACCCGGTCGGCGATTCGGGCCTCGAAACGCTCGTTGAGCAGGACGCTCAGCTCGGCGAGGCCGATGGCGGCGCCGGTCGACTCGATCAGGAAGCTCGCGCTGCGGCTCATCGGGCCGCCCACGACCACGTCGCGCCAGGCGTCCTCCAGCCGGTGCCCGAGCTCCCGGAAGATCTCCGCCTCGATCTCCCACCAGAAGCCCTCGGTGTCCACGAGGGTGCCGTCCATGTCGAGCAGCACCGCCTGCAGGGCAGAACCGTCGGCCGTACGGGCGACGGGGGCGGGAACGGTGCTCGTCATGCGCATGCCTCTCAGAAGGGACGAGAAGGCCGGTCACCTCTTCCGCGGGCATACCACCCCGGGGAACAGGCGACCGGCCTGTATGGGACCGACAAGTGTACGTCGGTGGACCTCAGCGTGCGTTGAAATACTTCGCTTCCGGGTGATGAATCACGATCGCGTCGGTGGACTGCTCCGGGTGGAGCTGGAACTCCTCCGACAGGTGGACGCCGATCCGCTCCGGCTGGAGGAGGTCGGCGATCTTCGCGCGGTCCTCCAGGTCGGGGCAGGCGCCGTAGCCCAGCGAGAAGCGGGCGCCGCGGTACTTCAGGTCGAACATGTCCTCGACCTTCGACGGGTCCTCGCCGCCGAATCCGAGCTCGGCGCGGACCCGGGCGTGCCAGTACTCGGCCATGGCCTCGGCGAGCTGCACGGACAGGCCGTGCAGCTCCAGGTACTCGCGGTAGGAGTCCGACTCGAACAGCTTCGCCGTGGCCTCGCCGATCTTCGAGCCCACGGTGACGACCTGGAGGCCGACGACGTCGGTCTCGCCGGACTCCTCCGGGCGGAAGAAGTCCGCGAGGCACAGGCGCCGGCCGCGGCGCTGGCGCGGGAAGGTGAAGCGGGTCCGCTCGTTGCCCTCCTCGTCCAGGATGATCAGGTCCTCGCCCTTGGAGACGCAGGGGAAGTACCCGTAGACCACCGCGGCCTCGAGGAGGTTCTCGGTGTGCAGCTTGTCCAGGAGGCCGCGCAGGCGCGGACGGCCCTCGCTCTCGACGAGCTCCTCGTACGTGGCCCCGCCCGCGCGGGCCTGCTTCAGGCCCCACTGGCCCTTGAACAGGGCGCCCTCGTCGAGCCAGGAGGCGTAGTCCTTGAGCGGGATGCCCTTGACGACGCGGGTGCCCCAGAACGGCGGGGTGGGGACCGGGTTGTCGACCGAGACGTCGGAACGGCCCCCGGGCTCCTCGGCCTCCTCGACCGCGAGGACCGGCGTGTCGCGCTTGGCGACGCGGCGCTGCTTGAGCTCGGGCAGGGACGCACCCGGCACGCCGCGCTTGACCGCGATGAGGGCGTCCATGAGGCGCAGGCCCTCGAAGGCGTCGCGGGCGTAGCGGACCTCGCCCTCGTAGATCTCGTGGAGGTCCTGCTCGACGTAGGCGCGGGTGAGGGCGGCGCCGCCGAGGATCACCGGGTAGTCTGCCGCCAGCTTGCGCTGGTTGAGCTCCTCCAGGTTCTCCTTCATGATCACCGTCGACTTCACCAGCAGACCGGACATGCCGATCACGTCGGCCTTGTGTTCCTGCGCGGCTTCCAGGATCGCGAGACCGGCTGTTTGATGCCGATGTTGACGACGTTGTAGCCGTTGTTGGTGAGGATGATGTCGACGAGGTTCTTGCCGATGTCGTGGACGTCGCCGCGAACGGTCGCCAGGACGATGGTGCCCTTGCCCTCGTCGTCGGTCTTCTCCATGTGCGGCTCCAGATACGCCACCGCCGTCTTCATGACCTCGGCGGACTGGAGGACGAACGGCAGCTGCATCTGGCCGGAGCCGAACAGCTCACCGACGACCTTCATGCCCTCCAGCAGGTGTCGTTGACGATGTCGAGGGCCGGGCGGGTCTGGAGGGCCTCGTCGAGGTCGTCTCCAGTCCGTTCTTCTCGCCGTCGATGATGCGCCGCTGGAGCCGTTCGTCCAGGGGCAGGGCGAGGAGTTCCTCGGCCGGCCGGCCTTCAGGACTTGGTGTTGACGCCCTCGAAGAGCGCCATGAGTTTCTGCAGGGGTCGTAGTCGCCCTCGCGCCGGTCGTGGATCAGGTCGAGGGCGGTGGTGACCTGTTCGTCGTCGAACCGGGCGATGGGGAGGATCTTGCTGGCGTGGACGATGGCGAGTCCAGGCCGGCTTTGACGCACTCGTCGAGGAAGACGGAGTTCAGCAGGACGCGGGCGGCCGGGTTCAGGCCGAAGGAGATGTTGGAGAGGCCGAGCGTGTCTGGACGTCGGGTGGCGGCGCTTGAGTTCGCGGATGGCTCGATGGTGGCGATGCCGTCCGCGGACTCCTCCTGGCCGGTGCAGATGGTGAAGGTGAGGGTGTCGATGAGGATGTCGACTCGCGGATGCCCCAGTTGCCCGTCAGGTCCTCGATCAGCCGCTCGGCGATGGCGACCTTGTGCTCGACGGTGCGGGCCTGGCCCTCTTCGTCGATGGTCAGTGCGATGAGGGCGGCGCCGTGTTCCTGTGCGAGGCGGGTGACCTGGGCGAAGCGGGACTCCGGGCCGTCGCCGTCCTCGTAGTTGACCGAGTTGATGACGGCGCGGCCGCCCAGCTTCTCCAGGCCCGCCCGGATGACGGGGACCTCGGTCGAGTCCAGGACGATCGGCAGTGTGGAGGCGGTGGCAAAACGACCGGCGAGTTCCTCCATGTCGGCGACGCCGTCGCGGCCGACGTAGTCCACGCACAGGTCGAGCATGTGCGCGCCCTCGCGGATCTGGTCGCGGGCCATCTCCACGCAGTCGTCCCAGCGGGCCTCGAGCATGGCCTCACGGAACTTCTTCGACCCGTTGGCGTTCGTCCGCTCGCCGATCGCCATGTACGAGGTGTCCTGGCGGAACGGAACCGTCTGGTAGAGGGAGGCCGCGCCCGGCTCGGGCTGGGGGTGCGCTCGGTGATCGCCGTACCCGGACCCGCTCGACGACCTGGCGCAGGTGCTCGGGTGGTGCCGCAGCAGCCGCCGACCAGGGAGAGCCCGTAGTCGCGGACGAAGGTCTCCTGGGCGTCGGCCAGCTCTCGGCGCTCAGGGGGTAGTGCGCCCGTCCTTGGTGAGGACGGGCAGGCCGCGTTGGGCATGCAGGAGATCGGGATGCGGGCGGTGCGGCGAGGTAGCGCAGGTGCTCGCTCATCTCGGCGGGGCCGGTCGCGCAGTTCAGGCCGATCATGTCGATGCCGAGCGGCTCCAGCGCCGTGAGCGCCGCGCCGATCTCCGAGCCGAGGAGCATCGTGCCCGTCGTCTCCACGGTCACCGAACAGATCAGCGGGACGGTGATTCCGAGGGCCTCCATGGCGCGGCGGGCGCCGATGATGGAGGACTTGGTCTGGAGGAGGTCCTGGGTGGTCTCGACGAGCAGTGCGTCGGCGCCGCCGGAGATCAGGCCCTCCGCGTTGATCTGGTAGGCGTCACGAATCTGGCCGTAGGAGATGTGGCCCAGCGTCGGCAGCTTGGTGCCCGGGCCCATCGAGCCCAGCACCCACCGCTGCTGCCCCGTGCTCGCGGTGAACTCGTCGGCCACCTCACGGGCGATCCGGGCACCCGCCTCGGACAGCTCGAAATTGCGGTCGGCGATGTCGTACTCCGCCAGCGCCGCATAGTTCGTACCGAAGGTGTTCGTCTCGACGCAGTCCACACCCACCGAGAAGTACGCCTCGTGCACCGAGCGCACGATGTCGGGGCGGGTCACGTTCAGGACCTCGTTGCAGCCCTCCAGCTGCTGGAAGTCCTCCATGCTGGGGTCCTGCGCCTGGAGCATCGTCCCCATGGCCCCGTCGGCGACGACCACACGGGTCGCAAGCGCCTCCCGGAGGGCATCGGCCCGGGTCTGGGTGTCAGCGGGCGGGTTGGGCAACGAAGCCATGGTTGTGCTCCCTGGGATGCGACGGCTGTCGGCTTTGCACCCCCTCTGTCTCAAGGGTGCACGCGGCCAGGGTAACCGTGAGGCACCGGCCCCGGTGTGGGTGTCCCACGTGGCGGACTGCATTCTGTGGCGGGGACTTGCCGGGAGTGTCCTGCCGGCGGTACGGCGAACGGATCTCCGACGGTGCGGAAGGTCGACATCGACCGATACTGTTCAGCATTGTCGAACCGCGTCAAGATGGTCAGTACTACCGAAGGTCTGCAGGAGGCTGCGCGATGGCACGGAACATCCAGTCGCTCGAACGAGCCGCTGCGATGCTGCGACTCCTGGCCGGCGGCGAGCGCCGACTGGGGCTCTCGGACGTGGCGTCCTCACTGGGCCTGGCCAAGGGCACGGCCCACGGCATCCTGCGCACCCTGCAGGCCGAGGGCTTCGTGGAGCAGGACCCGGCCTCCGGCCGGTACCAGCTGGGCGCGGAGCTGCTGCGCCTGGGCAACAGCTACCTCGACGTGCACGAGCTGCGCGCCCGCGCCCTGGTCTGGACGGACGATCTGGCCCGGGCGAGCGGCGAGAGCGTGTACGTGGGCGTGCTGCACCAGAGCGGGGTGCTGATCATGCACCACGTGTTCCGGCCCGACGACAGCCGCCAGGTGCTGGAGGTGGGTGCCATGCAGCCGCTGCACTCCACCGCCCTGGGCAAGGTGCTGGCGGCCTACGACCCCGTGGCGCACACCCAGGCGCACGACATGGAGCGCGGGGCCTTCACCCCCCGCACGGTCACGGACGGCACCGCCTTCGAGGAGATCCTCGGGCTGACCCGGGCCCGCGGCTGGGCCTGTGACGTCGAGGAGACCTGGGAGGGCATCGCCTCGGTGGCGGCGCCGATCCACGACCGGCGCCGGATGCCGGTGGGCGCGGTGGCGGTCGCGGGCGCCGTGGAACGGGTCTGCGGTGAGTCGGGGGAGCCCCGCGCGGCCCTGGTGGCGTCGGTGCGGGACTGTGCGCGTGCAGTTTCACGCGATCTCGGCGCAGGCCGGTTCTGAGCTTCCTTTAACAGGTTGTAGCCACACCCTGGCCTCTTTCTGCCCACTTTTCGCCATAACTAGGCCATCGAATGGCCGGTTTTGGCTGATCGCACCTACGGGTAACGATCCGACACTTTGGCCTGGCCGACCCTTGACGCGTTCTTCACTTGGGCGGAAAACTGCCGTTCATCGGTCGGCATTGTCGAACACCTACCGGCAATACGCGCTAGGATGCGACAAGCCACGGACCGGTGCAGCACTCACCGAGTGCGCGGAACCACCGGAGGGACCCGGTGTCCGCCCACCCCTGGACGTACAAAGGAGTCGCGGGTGTCCAGCTCCGACATCTTCATCGGCGAGACCATCGGTACCGCCCTGCTCACACTGCTCGGCGGTGGCGTCTGCGCCGCAGTGACGCTCAAGAGCTCCAAGGCCCGCAATGCGGGCTGGCTCGCGATCACCTTCGGCTGGGGTTTCGCCGTACTGATCGCCGCCTACGTCTCCGCGCCGCTCTCCGGTGCGCACCTCAACCCGGCGGTCACCGTCGGCCTCGCCATCAAGACCGGCGAGTGGAACGACGTCCCGGTCTACTTCGCCGGGCAGCTGCTGGGCGCGATGCTCGGCGCCGTCCTGATGTGGGTGACCTACTACGGACAGTTCCGCGTCCACCTGGCCGACCCGGAGCACATCCGCGACGCCAAGCTCGGCCCCGAGGACCCGCACCCGCACGATGTGGCCGGCCCGGTGCTCGGCATCTTCTCCACCGGCCCCGAGATCCGTAATGTCGTGCAGAACCTCGCGACCGAGATCATAGGCACCGCCGTCCTGATCCTGGCGATCCTGACCCAGGGCCTCCAGGACGACGGCAAGGGCCTCGGTGTGATCGGCGTCCTCATCACCTCGTTCGTGGTCGTCGGCATCGGTCTCTCGCTCGGTGGCCCGACCGGCTATGCCATCAACCCGGTGCGCGACCTCGGTCCGCGCATCGTGCACGCCCTGCTGCCGCTGCCCAACAAGGGCGGCTCCGACTGGGGTTACTCCTGGATACCGGTGGTCGGCCCGCTCGTCGGTGCCGCTCTCGCCGGTGGTCTCTACAACATCGCGTTCGCCTGATCAGCAGTACCGGCAAGATCGTAAGATCCGCACCGCCCTCCTGATTCCGCCTACTCATCAGACCTGCCAGGAGCAGCCACCATGACCACCAGCACCGGCCCCTTCATCGCCGCGATCGACCAGGGCACCACCTCCTCCCGCTGCATCGTCTTCGACCGCGACGGCCGCATCGTCGCCGTCGACCAGAAGGAGCACGAGCAGATCTTCCCGAAGCCGGGCTGGGTCGAGCACGACGCCACCGAGATCTGGACCAACGTCCAGGAGGTCGTCGCCGGGGCCATCGCCAAGGCCGAGATCACCGCCGCGGACGTCAAGGCCGTCGGCATCACCAACCAGCGCGAGACCACCGTCCTGTGGGACCGCCACACCGGCGAGCCGGTCCACAACGCGCTGGTCTGGCAGGACACCCGCACCGACGCCCTGTGCAAGGAGCTCGGCCGCAACGTCGGCCAGGACCGCTTCCGCCGCGAGACCGGCCTGCCCCTGGCGAGCTACTTCGCCGGTCCCAAGGCCCGCTGGCTGCTCGACAACGTCGAGGGCCTGCGCGAGCGCGCCGCCGCCGGCGACATCCTCTTCGGCACCATGGACTCCTGGGTCATCTGGAACCTCACCGGTGGCGCCCAGGGCGGTGTGCACGTCACCGACGTCACCAACGCCTCGCGCACCATGCTGATGAACCTGCACACCCTGGCGTGGGACGACAGCATCGCGAAGTCCATGGAGGTGCCGCTCTCCATCCTCCCCGAGATCAAGTCCTCCGCCGAGGTGTACGGCCACGTCAAGGACGGCGTCCTCGCCGGTGTCCCGGTCGCCTCGGCGCTCGGTGACCAGCAGGCCGCCCTCTTCGGCCAGACCTGTTTCGCCGAGGGCGAGGCCAAGTCCACGTACGGCACCGGAACGTTCATGCTGATGAACACCGGCGACAAGGTCATCAACTCCTACAGCGGCCTGCTGACCACGGTCGGCTACAAGATCGGCGACCAGAAGCCGGTCTACGCGCTGGAGGGCTCCATCGCCGTCACCGGCTCGCTCGTCCAGTGGATGCGCGACCAGATGGGCCTGATCAAGTCCGCGGCCGAGATCGAGACGCTGGCCTCCTCGGTCGAGGACAACGGCGGCGCCTACTTCGTGCCGGCCTTCTCCGGCCTCTTCGCCCCGTACTGGCGCTCCGACGCCCGCGGTGTGATCGCCGGCCTCACCCGGTACGTCACCAAGGCGCACATCGCCCGTGCCGTCCTGGAGGCCACCGCCTGGCAGACCCGCGAGATCACCGACGCCATGACCAAGGACTCGGGCGTCGAGCTCGCCGCCCTCAAGGTCGACGGCGGCATGACCTCCAACAACCTGCTGATGCAGACGCTCTCGGACTTCCTGGACGCCCCCGTGGTGCGCCCGATGGTCGCCGAGACCACCTGCCTCGGCGCCGCCTACGCCGCCGGCCTGGCCGTCGGCTTCTGGCCCGACACCGACGCCCTGCGCGCCAACTGGCGCCGCGCGGCGGAGTGGACCCCGCGGATGCCCGCCGAGCAGCGGGACCGCGAGTACAAGAGCTGGCTCAAGGCCGTGGAGCGTTCCATGGGCTGGGTCGACGACGAAGACGCCAGCTGACCGCACTCAGCTGAGTCAATCGACGAGGAGCTAAGAGAGATATGAGCAGCCTGCAGAGCGTTCCCGCACTGGGCACGCACCCGACCGCCGGTGCCAACGTCAGCCGCGCCCAGACCCGTGAGCAGCTGTCGAAGGCCACGTACGACCTGCTGGTCATCGGCGGTGGAATCCTGGGCACCTCCGTGGCGTGGCACGCCGCGCAGTCGGGCCTGCGGGTTGCCATGGTGGACGCCGGCGACTTCGCCGGCGCCACCTCCTCGGCCTCCTCCAAGCTCGTCCACGGCGGTCTGCGCTACCTGCAGACCGGCGCGGTCAAGCTGGTCGCGGAGAACCACCACGAGCGCCGGGTGCTGGCCAAGGACGTGGCCCCGCACCTGGTCAACCCGCTCACCTTCTACCTGCCCGTCTACAAGGGCGGTCCGGTGGGTGCGGCCAAGCTGGGCGCGGGCGTCTTCGCCTACTCCGCCCTCTCGGCCTTCGGTGACGGCATGGGCAAGGTCATATCCCCGGCCCGTGCCGTCGCCGACAACCCCGGCCTCAAGACGGACAACCTGAAGGCCGTCGCGGTCTACTACGACCACCAGATGAACGACTCCCGCGTCGCCGTCATGACGGTCCGCGCGGCCGTCGAGTCGGGCGCGGTCGTCCTGAACCACGCCGAGGTCACCGGACTGCGCAAGACGCACGGCCGGGTCACCGGCGCCGAGCTCAAGGACCGTCTCGACGGCACCGAGTTCGGGGTCGACGCGCGCGTCGTGCTCAACGCCACCGGCCCGTGGGTGGACCACCTGCGGCGCATGGAAGACAAGCACTCCATGCCGTCGATCCGCCTCTCCAAGGGCGCGCACATCGTCATGAAGCGGAAGTCGCCGTGGAAGGCCGCCATGGCCACCCCGATCGACAAGTACCGCATCACCTTCGCCCTCCCGTGGGAGGACCAGCTGCTCCTCGGCACCACCGACGAGGTGTACGAGGGCGACCCGGCGGACGTGCGCGCCACCGAGTCCGACATCCAGCAGATCCTGGACGAGGCGGCCTTCTCGGTGAAGGACGCGGACCTGGACCGCTCGCTGATGACGTACGCCTTCGCGGGCCTGCGGGTGCTGCCCGGCGGCCCCGGCGGCGTCGAGAAGGCCAAGCGCGAGACGGTCGTCTCCGAGGGCGCCGGCGGCATGCTGTCGGTGGCCGGCGGCAAGTGGACGACGTACCGTCACATCGGCCGTGTGGTCATGGACAAGCTGGCGAAGCTCCCGGGCAGCCCGCTGACCGAGGACATGGAGCCGGTGAAGTCGCTGGTCCGCCGGATCGCCCTGCCCGGTGTCGCCAACCCGAACGCGGTCGCGCACCGGCTGCTGGTGGACCGGGAGCCCGGCACGCGGATGGACCCGCTGACCGCCCGCCACCTGGCCTCGCACTACGGCTCGCTGGCCTTCGACATCGCGCGCCTCGCGAACGAGGACCCGGCGCTGGCCGAGCGGATCCACCCCGACGGTCCGGAGATCTGGGCGCAGGTCGCCTACGCCCGTGACAACGAGTGGGCCGAGACGGTCGACGACGTGCTGCGCCGCCGCACGACGGTGACGATCCGCGGCCTGGACGACGAGTCCGTACGTGCCCGAGTCGAGGAGATGCTGGGCCACAAGGCATAGCTCCCGCGCAGGTGGGGAAGAGGGGCGGTTCCGAGGGGAACCGCCCCTCTGTCGTGGGCTGTGGCCGGTGCCTCATCAAGGCTTAGGCTGACCACGTACGCAAGGGAACTTCGGAAGGAGACCTGGGTGATCGAGCTTGAGGGCGTGCCCGAGCTGATCGACCCGGTCATGGTGGCCGCGTTCGAGGGCTGGAACGACGCGGGTGACGCGGCCTCCGGTGCGGTCGCACACCTGGACCGGGAGTGGAAGGGCGAGGTCTTTGCGGCGCTCGACGCCGAGGACTACTACGACTTCCAGGTCAACCGGCCGACGGTGTGGCTGGACAACGGGGTACGGAAGATCACGTGGCCGACGACCCGGCTGTCGGTGGTCCGGATCGGCGGTGCCAAGCCGCGCGACCTGGTGCTGGTCCGCGGCATCGAACCGTCCATGCGGTGGCGGTCGTTCTGCAACGAGATCCTCGGCTTCGCCCATGAGCTGGGTGTGGAGATGGTCGTCATCCTGGGTGCGCTGCTGGGCGACACCCCGCACACCCGCCCGGTGCCGGTCAGCGGGGTGACCTCGGACGCGGATCTGGCGCGCACGATGGACCTGGAGGAGACGAAGTACGAGGGCCCGACGGGGATCGTGGGCATCCTGCAGGAGGCCTGCACGCATGCCGGGGTGCCGGCGGTGTCCCTGTGGGCGGCGGTGCCGCACTACGTCTCGCAGCCGCCGAACCCGAAGGCGACGCTGGCGCTGCTGAACCGGCTGGAGGATCTGATCGACATCCGGATCCCGCTGGGCGAACTCCCCGAGGACGCACGGGCGTGGCAGCTGGGGGTGGACCAACTCGCCGCCGAGGACAGCGAGGTGGCGGAGTACGTCCAGACCCTGGAGGAGGCCCGCGACACGGCCGACCTGCCGGAGGCCTCGGGCGACGCCATCGCCCGCGAGTTCGAGCGGTACCTGCGCCGGCGCGATCCGGCGGCCCCCTCGGCCGAGTCGGGCGACGGCTCGTACCTCCGCGATACGAGCGGGGGTCTCCCCCGCCCCCCGAAGCGCAAGCCGGACCCCTCCGGGGAGGATCCGGAGCCGCCGGCCGCCCCGTCCCCCGGCGAGGACGACACCCCGGGCGCGTAGCCGCGGGCGGGCGCGTGCGGGGGCGTGCCGCTGCGCGGTGCCGTCCCCGCCGCGTCCGGAAACGCGCGATGCCCCCGGCCGGGGGCCGGGGGCATCGGCAGGGACGAGCGGGTTACAGGGCCACGCCGAGCAGGGCGTCGACCGTGCGGGAGACCAGGCCGGGGGCCGACTCGTCGTCGCCGTCCGTGGCGATCTGCCGCTCGACCCAGCGGTCCACGGCCGCCAGCGCGGCCGGGGCGTCCAGGTCGTTCGCCAGGGCCTCGCGGACCTCTTCGACCAGGGCGTCCGCCGGGATGCCGTCCGGCCGGGACACGGCCGCGCGCCAGCGCTCCAGCCGGGCCACGGCATCGGCGAGGATCTCGTCCGTCCACTCCCAGTCGGCGCGGTAGTGGTGCGAGAGCAGCGCCAGGCGGATCGCCGCCGGGTCCACCCCGGAGCGCCGCAGCGCCGACACGAAGACGAGGTTGCCCTTCGACTTCGACATCTTCTCGCCGTGCAGCGCCACCATGCCGGCGTGCACGTACGCCTTGGCCATCGGGAACTCGCCCGTCAGCGCCTGCGCGTGCGACGCGCCCATCTCGTGGTGCGGGAACGCCAGGTCGGAGCCGCCGCCCTGGATGTCGAAGCCCATGCCCAGGTGGTCGAGGGCGATCGCGACGCACTCGATGTGCCAGCCCGGCCGGCCGCGGCCCAGCGAGCCGCCGTCCCAGCTCGGCTCGCCCGGACGTGCGGCCATCCACAGCATCGGGTCCAGCGGGTTCTTCTTCCCGGCCCGGTCGGGGTCGCCGCCCCGCTCCGCCGAGAGCAGCCGCATCGCCTCGGCGTCGAGGTGGGAGACCCCGCCGAAGTGCGGGTCCGACTCGACCGAGAAGTAGACGTCGCCCTCCAGCTCGTAGGCCGCGCCGGCGTCGCGCAGCCGCTCGACCAGGGGCACGATGCCGGGTATGGCTTCGACGGCTCCGATGTAGTGCTGCGGCGGCAGCATCCGCAGGGCCGTCATGTCCTCGCGGAAGAGTGCGGTCTCGCGCTCCGCCAGCTCGGTCCAGTCCTGGCCGTCGCGCAGCGCCCGCTCCAGGAGCGGGTCGTCCACGTCCGTGACGTTCTGGACGTAGTGGACCTGCCGCTTGGTGTCGAGCCACACGCGTTGTACGAGGTCGAACGCGTTGTAGGTCGCCGCGTGACCGATGTGGGTCGCGTCATACGGAGTGATGCCGCAGACGTAGATACGGGCGACGGGACCGGGGTCGAGGGTGATCGTCCCCTGGGTCGCGGTGTCGTGGATCTGGAGGTCGCGGCCCTTGCCAGGAAGGGCGGGGACCTCAGAAGCGGGCCAGGCATGCATGTCTCGAGCCTAACCGGACGGGTGTTCCGGAAACGAACTGGACCTGCACTGTTGTCTTGATCGGCACTCTTGCGGTCTGGCCGATTCTGTGCGTACGGCCGGTGGCTGGTTCAGACCGGTGGCCAGGGGATCGCCGGCCACTGCCCGGAGGGCCGCGGATGGATCCCGGTGCGCCGGAGGACCTCCACCCGGTCCCGTACGGCGGCCAGCTCGACCGCCGTGATCAGTTCGGCCAGCCGGGTGGCGAGCGGGGCTCCCGGGGCCAGTCCGGCGGCCAGTGCGGCCAGCACCTCGCGCGCCTCGCCGGTCAGGGGCTCGCCCGCCCAGCCCCACAGCAGGGTGCGCAGCTTGTCCTCGGCGTGGAAGGTCACCCCGTGGTCGATGCCGTAGAGCCGTCCGTCGGGCGCGGGCAGCAGGTGGCCGCCCTTGCGGTCGCCGTTGTTGATCACGGCGTCGAATACGGCGATGCGGCGCAGCCGGGGGTCGTCCGCGTGCACGAGCAGCGCGGTGCGTCCCTCACCGACCTCGGCGAGGGCGACGGGCTTCCAGCCCTCCCCCGCTTCCTCCCCGTCGACGAGCCCGAGGAGGGGGCCCAGCGGGGCGTCCGCAGCGTCTGGAGCGGGTTCCTCCGCCTCGATCCACCGCTGGACCATGCCCTCGCCGTACGGGCCGTCGCGCAGCACCGTCGCCGGTACCAGGCCCCATCCGGTGGCCTCGGAGACCAGGTAGGCCGCGACCTCCCGCTGGGCGAGGTTGCCGTCGGGGAAGTCCCACAGCGGCCGCTCCCCCTTGACCGGCTTGTACACGCAGTCGGCGCTGACGCCCTCGTACGTGACACTGCACAGCAGGACGGCGTTGGACGCCTCGCGGATCCGGCCTATGACGGTGAGCTCGCCCTCGGCGAGCAGCTCCTCCAGCTCCCCCGTGTCGCTCACGCCTGGCGCCGGTAGCCGTTCTGGCGCGGGCACACGTGCCCTTCCGGGTCCAGCGGGAGGCTGCACAGGGGGCACGGCGGGCGGCCCGCGTTGACCACGTCCAGGGCCCGCTTGGCGAAGGCGCGGGCCTGGGCGCCGGTGAGGCGGACCCGCAGCATGGGCGGCCCGTTCTCCTCGTCCTGGAGCAGCCGCTCCTCCGCCTCGGCGAGGTCCTCGTCGGAGTCGGCGTCGAGTTCGACGAGCGCCTGGGCCTCGACGATCATGCGCTGATCCTCGCCGTCCCAGGCCAGGGCCATGGTGCCGACGCGGAACTCCTCGTCGACCGGGACGTCCAGCGGCGCGGTGTCGGCGGCCTCGGTGGGGGCGACGGCCGGGACCGGGGCGTTGCCGCCGGTGCGCCGTACGACCTCGTCCAGCAGCTCGTCCATCCGCTCGGCCAGCGCCGCGACCTGGGTCTTCTCCAGGGAGACACTGGTGACGCGGGGGCCTGAGGAGGCCTGCAGGAAGAACGTACGGCGTCCCGGCAGACCGACCGTGCCGGCCACGAAGCGGTCCGGGGGGTCGTAGAGGAACACCTGACGGGGCACGTCCAGTCTCCAAGTCTCGGCGGCAGGGGCAGATCCGCGCCCTGGGTGGGCCCGTCCACCCTACTGCGCCGTGCGATCAAGCCGCGCCCGCGCCGCCTCCCACGACGGCGTCGCCGGCGTCTTCGGTGTCTTTGTCCGAGGCGACGGGCTCCGGTGCGGCGGGGCGCCGTACGAGCGAGCCGAAGTCTCCGGTGTCACCGAGGCGGAACACGAAGGGCCGGGTGGCGGTGTAGCGGATGGCGGTCACCGAGCAGGGGTCGACGTGGATGCGCTGGAAGAGGTCGAGGTGCATGCCCAGGGCGTCCGCGACGAGGGACTTGATGATGTCGCCGTGCGAGCACATCAGGAAGACGGCGTCGCTCCCGTGCTCCTGCTCGATCCGCGCGTCCCAGTCCCGTACGGCCTCGACCGCGCGTGCCTGCATGGCGCGCATGGACTCGCCGCCGGGGAAGGCGGCCGCCGAGGGGTGCTGCTGGACGATCTTCATGAGTGGTTCGTCGGAGAGCTCGGACAGTTTGCGGCCGGACCATTCGCCGTAGTGGCACTCGCCGATGCGCTCGTCGGTGTGGAGTTCCAGTTCCGGCCGGGCGGCCAGCAGCGGTGCGAGGGTCTCCCGGCAGCGCTGCAGCGGGCTGGTGACGGCGGCGGCCAGGGGCACCCCCGCCAGCCGGCCCGGCAGTGCGGCGGCCTGCTCGGCGCCGCGCTCGTCGAGCGCCACCCCAGGGGTCCATCCGGCGAGCAGCCCGGCGGTGTTGGCGGTGGACCGCCCGTGTCGTACGAGGATCAGCGTGGCCATGGGGCCAGCGTATGCGCTGCCCGGAGCGTGCGGGCGGGCCGCGGGCAGGGAAGAATGCCCCGCGTGATTGTGGACTGCGCGATTTACCGGGACGGCCGCCGTACCGAGGGGCCGGCCGATTTCTCGGACGCCCTCGACCAGGCCCGGGCGACCGGTGACGCCTTCCTCTGGATCGGCATGCACGAGCCGACGGAGAAGGAGTTCGAACACGTCCGCCAGGAGTTCGGCCTGCACCCGCTGGCGGTGGAGGACGCGCTGACCGCGCACCAGCGCCCGAAGCTGGAGGTGTACGACGACTCGCTGTTCGTCGTCCTCAAGCCGGTGCAGTACGACGAGGCCACGGACACGGTGACCGCGGGCGAGCTGATGGTCTTCATAGGGGATTCGTTCGTGGTGACGGTCCGGCACGGCGAGGGGGCCCCGCTGGCTGCCGTGCGCCACCGGCTGGAGCAGGAGCCGGACGTGCTGCGGCACGGCCCGACGGCGGTGCTGTACGCGGTGTCCGACGCGGTGGTCGACCACTACATCGAGGTGGCGGCCGAACTCCAGTCGGACCTGGAGGAGCTGGAGGCCGAGGTCTTCGCCCCGAACGCCTCGGACACCAAGAACACCGCCGCCCGGATCTACGGGTTCAAGCGGCAGGTGCTGGAGTTCCGGCGGGCGACGAGCCCGCTGCTCCAGCCGATGGACCGGCTCGCCTTCGGGGAGGTCCCCTTCGTCCACGAGCACGCGCAGCCGTTCTTCCGTGATGTCGCGGACCACCTGACCAGGGCCAACGAGTACATCGAGGGGCTGGACCGGCTGCTGTCGGACGCGCTGTCCGCGCACCTCGCGCAGATGGGCCTGCGGCAGAACGACGACATGCGCAAGATCTCGGCCTGGGCGGCGATGGCAGCCGTCCCCACGATGGTGGCGGGGATCTACGGAATGAACTTCGACCACATGCCGGAGCTCGGGCACGTCTGGGGCTATCCGGCGGTGCTGGTGGTGATGGCGGGCGCCTGTCTGGGCCTGCACCGGATGTTCAAGCGCCGGGGCTGGCTCTGAGCTCCCTCTCGCGCGGGGCGTGGGCGTGGCCGGGCGTGCCGGCCGGTGCGCCGCCGAGTGCGTCCAGGTGCTCCGGCATCCGCAGGTTCACCATCCGGTGCCAGCCGCTGAAGCGCTCGTACGCGTACATCGCGCGGATGCCGGCGGCGAGTGCGGCCGCCTTCGGGGCGGGCCAGTGCAGCAGCCGGCCCATGTGGGCCATGACGGCCAGGCTCACGTCCCGGTAGACGGCGATCTCGGCGAGCGCGCTCTCGCGGAGCACCCGCTGGATGGTCCGTCCGTAGCCGGACCGGACCAGGCGCAGCAGTTCCTCGTGGCAGTAGGAGAGGTGGTTGTCCTCGTCCTGGCTGATCATGTGGATCGCCCGGCCCACCTCGGGGTGGTCACCGAAGTACCTGACCAGCATGTCCATCTGGTCGGCGGCGCGCTGTTCGGTGACGCGGCTGTGCGCGAGGTAGACGACGATGTCCTCCTCGGTCAGCGCCTCCTCGCGGCGCAGCTTGTCGTGCGCGAGGCCGATCCCGCGGCGCTCCAGCAGCATCGTGTAGTCGGTCTCGGGTGGTACCGGGACCGGCGGCAGGCCGCGTTTGCGGAGCAGCGCCTGGAAGATGCGGCCGTGCTTGTCCTCGTCGGCGCCGTGTCGGGTGATCTTGGGCGCGAGGTGGCGCATGCCGTCCGGCACCAGTGCCGCGATACGGGCGTTCTCCCAGCCGCCCTGGGTCTCCCCGCTGGCGGCGATGGAGCAGAACAGCTGGAAGGAGTCGTCGTGGTCGACGATCTCCTGGAACAGGCTGCGGGCAGAGAGCATGCAACGAGTCAAACGCCGGTCGGCGGGGCGGGCAACCGATGGGTCGCACTACTCGTCCGAATGAACGAAATCGGGGGTTCGGCCGCATCGCGTAACCCGGCGGGCGTCCACGGCGTTGTTCGCTGTGTCGGCCGTGGCGGGGAAGACCCCCCGAGCCCCCACCACGGCCGCAGAAGCGTGGACCGGCGCGGGACCGGCGCGGACACCACCGCGCCGGCCTCCCCGATCAGGCGAGGCCCGCGAGCTCCATGGCCTCGGTGCCGGCGCGCAGGGCGGCGATCCGCTCGTCCAGTGTGAAGCCGGCCGGGGCCAGCGTGAGGGTGGTGACCCCGGCCTCCGCGTAGGCCCGCATGCCGTCCGCGATCCGGGCGACCGGGCCGAGCAGCGTGGTCGAGTCGATCAGCGAGTGCGGGACCGCCTCGGCCGCGCCGTTCTTGTCGCCCGCCAGGTACTTGTCCTGGATCTCGGCGGCTTCCTTCTCGTAACCCATGCGCTGCGCCAGCTGGTTGTAGAAGTTCTGCTTCCGGCTGCCCATGCCGCCCACGTACAGGGCGGTGTAGGGGCGGAACATGTCCGCGAGCGCGTTCACGTCCTCGCCCAGGGCCAGCGGCACGGTCGGGCAGACGTCGAAGCCCTCCATGGTCAGCCCGGCCTTCTCGCGGCCCGCCCGGATGTGGGTGAGCGCGGTGGCTTCCAGGTGCTCGGCGGCCGGGAAGATCAGCAGGGCGCCGTCGGCGATCTCGCCGGTCTGCTCCAGGTTCTTCGGCCCGATGGCGGCGATGTAGAGCGGGATGTGCTCGCGCTCGGGGTGCACGGTCAGCTTGATCGGCTTGCCCGGGCCGCCCGGCAGCGGCAGGGTCCAGTGCTCGCCGTCGTAGGAGAGCCGCTCGCGGGTCATGGCCTTGCGGACGATCTCCACGTACTCGCGGGTGCGGGCGAGCGGCTTGTCGAACTTGACGCCGTACCAGCCCTCGGAGACCTGCGGGCCGGAGACGCCGAGGCCGAGCCGGAAGCGGCCCTTGGTGAGCGAGTCGAGGGTGGCCGCCGTCATGGCGGTCATCGCGGGCTGGCGGGCCGGGATCTGCATGATCGCCGAGCCGACGTCGATGCGCTCGGTCTGGGCGGCGACCCAGGCGAGCACGGTCGGGGCGTCGGAGCCGTAGGCCTCGGCGGCCCAGCAGACGTCGTAACCCAGGCGGTCGGCCTCCTGGGCGACGGCGAGGTTGTCGGCGTCCATGCCCGCGCCCCAGTAACCAAGATTGATGCCGAGCCGCATGTGTCGTCCCCTTACCGGTTTACCGATCAGTAACGTTGGTGTGCGGGGACTGTAGCGCGCCAGGGTCCTTCGCGTCAGCGCCCCAGTAGTCTCAGCGCTCATGGAGCAGAGGCATCTCGGCCGCACCGGACTGCGCGTCTCCCGGATCGGCCTCGGCACCCTCACCTGGGGCCGCGACACCGGCGAGGAAGCCGCCGCCGAGCAGGTGAAGACCTTCTGGGAGGCGGGCGGCACACTCGTCGACACCGCCGACGTGTACGCCGGCGGGGAGGCGGAGTACCTCCTCGGACGGCTCGTCGGCGGACTCGTGCCGCGCCGGGACCTGGTGATCGCGACCAAGGCGGGCAGCGTGCCGGACCCGGACCGGCGGTTCGACGGCTCGCGCGGGCACCTGCTCGCGGCCCTGGACGCCTCGCTGGAGCGGCTGGGCACCGACTACGTCGACCTGTGGCAGGTGCACGCCTTCGATCCGGCGACCCCGCTGGAGGAGACCCTCCAGGCCCTGGACCTGGCGGTGAGCAGCGGCCGGGCCCGGTACGCGGGGCTGGCCGGCTTCTGCGGCTGGCAGCTCGCGAAGGCGGCGACCTGGCAGCTCGCGGCCCCCGGGGTGCGCACCCGGATCGCCTCGACGCAGATGGAGTACTCGCTGCTCCAGCGCGGGGTGGAACGGGAGGTGCTGCCGGCCGCGCTGGACCTCGGGATCGGCCTGCTGCCCTCCTCGCCGCTGGGGCGCGGGGTGCTGACGGGCAAGTACCGGGACGGCACCCCGGCGGACTCCCGGGGCGCGTCGGAGTCGCTGGCCGCGCTCGTGGACCCGTACCTCGACGAGGCCGCGGGGCGGATCGTGGACGCGGTGGTGACGGCGGCGCAGGGGCTGGCGGTGACCCCGCTCCAGGTCGCCCTGGCGTGGATCCGGGACCGGCCGGGGGTGGTGGCGCCGATCGTCGGCGCGCGGACGTCCGGGCAGCTCGCGGCGGCACTGTCGGTGGAGGCCCTTAGTCTTCCGGAGGAGATCTGCCGGGCGCTGGACGATGTTTCGGTTCCGGTGCACCGCTACCCCGATCAGGACTGGAGCACGCTGTGAGTACGGACCCTCAGGCCGACACCGCTGCCGCGGAGGACCCGGCCGCCCCGGAGGCCGACCCGTCAGCAGCCGCGGAAGCCTCGCCCGAACCTGAGCCCGCGGCCGCGGCCGTGACCGAGGCTGAAGCCGAGCCTGAAGCCGGGCCCGGGCCGGACGCGGACCCGGCCGCCGGGAGCGGGGACGGAGCCGCCGCGGACTCTGCCGCCGAAGGCGGGGACGGGGACACCGCCGAGCCGGCCGCCGAGGCCCCGGCGGCGCCCGCGCTCTCCGAGGCCCAGGCCGAGTTGGCGGCGCAGAAGATCGAGCGGGAGCGCATCGCCCGGCGCAAGGCCGAGCGGGAGGCGCCCGTCGAGGCCGGGGCGAAGCTCAGCGGGACGGCCGCCGACCTGCTGGCCGCCGTAAGGGCCGTGGAGAGCGGCGCGAAGCCCTCCGCCGTGTACTTCGACGAGGCCCCGGCCGCGCCGCGCAGGGCGCCCGCACCCGCCGCTGCCGCTCCCCCGGCCCCCCGCCCCGCCGCCACCCCGGCAGCGGCAGCCGCGCCCTCCGCCGATGCCGTCGAGGGCGTACGGGCCGTGCTGGCCCGCGGTGGCGCACCCGAGGCCCTGGCCGGCCCCGCCGCGGCGGCCCTGGGCGAGGACGCCGCCGAGCAGCTCACCGAGAACCCCTGGCGACTGCTGTCGGTCCCGGCCGTGCTGCCGGCCCAGGCCGACGGCTTCGCCCGGGCCCTGCTGGGCCCCGAGGCCGGTCCCGGGGACGAGCGCCGCACCACCGCTGTGGTGGGCTGGCTGCTGGCCCGGGCCGGGCTGAAGGGGCACACCGCTCTGGAGGCTCCGGTACTGGAGAAGGCGCTGGCCCAGTACGGCGTACCGGACCCCGCCGAAGCGCTGGAACAGGCCGTCGCCGAGGGCTCGGTGCTCGTCTTCCACGAGCCGCTGGGGCCGCCCGTCGACGAGGGCTCGGAGGACGCGGAGCAGCCGGTACGGGTGCTGGTGGGCCTGGAGGGCGCCGCCATGGCCGAGGAGAGCCTGGCCGACGGCCTGGCCCGGCTGGCCGCCGGTACGTTCGACGACGCGGCGCAGTGGGAGCGGGCGGCGGGGGCCGCGCCGAGCCCCTCGGCCGCCGAGCTGATCCGCACGGTCGCCGGGCACGGCCTGGTCACCCACACCGGCGGCGAGGCCGCCCGCGCCGAGCCGTTCGCCCTGGCCGCGGCGGCCCGGGAACTGGGCCTGCGCGTCTGCCTGGCCGGGCACGCCCCGGGCGGTCCGGACGCGGTGACCGTGGCGGAGCTGCTGTCCGGGGCCGAGGGGCCCGGGCGGGACGCCGACGGGCAGTTCGCGCTGGACCTGCTGGTGGTGCTGGACGCGCCGCAGCTGGACGTGGAGAGCGCGGCCGCGCTGGTGGAGTCCGTACCGGACGGGGCCCGGCTGGTGCTCTCCGGGGACCCCGGTGTGCTCGGATCCGCCGGGGCCGGGCGGGTGTTCGCCGATGTGCTGGCGGCCCGTACCTGCCCGCAGCTGGTCTCCCGCACCCCCGACCCGGGCCCCCTCGGCGAGCTCGTCTCGGGGGTCGGGATCGGGGAGCTGAACCAGGTCGAGGCCCCCGGCAAGGAGGTCGTCATCGTCCCCGTGCAGGACGCCGGGGAGGCCGTGCACCGGACGGTGCAACTGGTGGCCGAGTCGGTGCCGCGGGCCTTCGGGATCCCGGCGGACGGGGTGCAGGTGATCACCCCGGGCCACGGCGGTGCGTCGGGGACCCGCGCGCTGAACGCGGCCCTGAAGGAGCGGTTGAACCCCGGCCCGGGCCGGTTCGGCGGCTTCGACCCGGGCGACCGGGTCGTCCACGTGCCGTCCGCCGGGCGGGCCCTGCCGGCCCGGGTGGTGTCGGCCGACGCCGAGGGCCTGCACCTGGACCGTGCGGGCGCGCGGATCGTCGTACCGAAGGAGCTGGTGGAGTCCCAGGTGCGGCACGGCTGGGCGGTGACGGCGCATCAGGCCGTCGGTGCGCGCTGGCCGGCGGTGGTCGTCGTACTGCCGGGTGACGCGGCGCAGGCCCTGTCGCGGGACTGGGTCTACACGGCGTTCGGCCGCGCCGAGCGGCACCTGTCCGTGGTGCACGGCGTCGACCAGGCGCTGCCGCGCGCGGTGGCCGAGGTACCGGCGAAGCCGCGTACGACCCGGCTGACGGGGCTGCTGACGGCCCTGGCGACGGCGGGCGCGCAGCCGGAGTGAGCCGGCCGTGGCCCCCGCCCTCGGAGGGCGGGGGCCACGGTGGCGAGCGGCGGTCAGGCCGGGTCAGGCCGGGGTCAGGCCCGGCGTCGCGGCCTCCTCCTCGTCCTCGTCGAACTCGTCGTGCTCCTCGTCGAAGACGGAGCTGACGTCGAACCGGTGCAGTACGTCCTGCGGATCGATGTGCCCGAAGGGCGAACCCAGCCACTCCCCCGGTTCCGCCACCTCCTCCGAGGCGGCGATCCAGAGGGTGGAGTCCCCCTCCTCCAGCCCGAAGTCCTTGTAACGGGAGGCGATCTCGTCGGGCTCGTACTCCCCGAAGAGCACGCCCAGCGCCTCCGCGCTGCCGCCGTCGTTCACGAATTCGGCGTCCCGGTCGTGCGCGGCGACGCGCTCGGCCTGGGCGACCAGCCGGGCCGGTTCGACGACGGCGTAGTCGCGGCGGATGAGCACGCTGAAGGCGGCGGGCTCGGCGGGGCCGGTGTACGGCACGCCGTCCTCGGGCGTGGGGATCTCGAAGGGGGTGACCTCGTCGTAGCGGTCGTAGAGGAGTTCGTCGTACACCTCGGACGCGGCGGCGAGTTCGTTGAACGCGGCGTAGACGTCGGGATCCTCGTCCCCGATCCTGCGCTCGACCGCGGCGAGGTGACGGTCGAGCGCGGCCTTGACCGCCTCGGCGGCGGCGCGTACCTCGGCAACAGTGGGAAGAGCGGCATCAGACATAGAGCAGACGCTATCCGTAGCAGGCCTCTGCCCGCACAATAGATGCGATGCCGGAATACGAATTTGTCGACGTGTACGTGCCCCGCGGTGTCCCTCGCAGCGAGGCGACCCGCCTGTTGACCGACCATGCCGAGTACGGGAACTGGGAGCTCGACCGCCTGAGCCTGTACCGGGACGGCAGTCGCCGTGTGCGACTGCGCCGCCGGATCATCCGCCAGGTCCGCGCGACCTGGTGACGCGGGTCCCGGGGGCGGGACCCGCGTCGTGAAGGCCCGTCAGGCGGCGTTGCGGGCGCGCCGGTAGAGCACGGTGCCGGCCAGCAGCAGGCCGCCCGCGAGCGGGAGCCCGGCGGTGAGGACGTCACCGGACCCGGTGGCGGCGAGCCCGCCCGCCTGCCCGGGGTTGCCGTTCCCGGCACCCGGCCCGGGGTGCGTGACCGGGGTGCCGGAACCGGTACCGGGGTGGGTGGGCGTACCAGGGGTGCCCGGGTTACCGGGGTTGCCAGGGTTGCCGGGGTTACCGGGGTTGCCGGGGTTCCCCGGGTTGCCGGGGTTGCCGGGGTTGCCGGGGTTCCCCGGGTTAGCAGGGTTGCCGGGGTTCCCAGGATTGCCGGGGTTCCCCGGGTTGCCGGGGTTCCCCGGGTTCCCAGGATTGCCGGGGTTCCCCGGGTTCCCAGGGTTGCCGGGGTTGCCCGGGTTCCCAGGATTGCCGGGGTTACCCGGGTTCCCGGGGTTGCCCGGGTGGTCGTCGCACGGTTCGTCGCCGCCGCCCGGGTGGCCGGGGTGCCCGGGGTGACCCGGGTGGTTCGGCTTCGGCGGCTTCGGCGGCTTCGGCTTGCTGTGGCCCGATCCATTGGCGCAGTGGTTCCCGAAGGCCGGATTGAGGCCTCCCACCACCGTCACCGTGTTCCCGCAGGCGTTCACCGGTACGTCCACGGGCGCCTGCAGGTTGTTCCCGGACAGCAGGCCCGGAGAGTTCGCGGCGTGCCCCGAGGCGCCGGAGTCCGCGTGTGCGTAGCCCCCGCCCAGCGCGAGAACACCCCCCGCGGCAGCCATGGTGATCAGGGTCTTCCTGGTGACCTGTGCCGGTCGTCGCATCTGTACTCGTCCCCTGGTGTGTGCGTTTCGGCCATCGTTCGATGGCCCGGCCGTCCGGGCTCCCCCGCCCGGTACGCCGAAAGTGAGAGGGAAATCCGGGCCGGAAAGCCCGGTGGCCCCGGAGCGCTGGGATGCGCTCCGGGGCCCAAGACTTCAAACGCGTCAGGCGTTGACGCAGGTGTTGCCGAAGGCCGGGTTCAGCAGGCCGATGACGGAGATCGTGTTACCGCACACGTTCACGGGAACGTGGACGGGAACCTGCAGCACGTTGCCGGACAGGACACCGGGCGAGCCGATGGCCGCACCCTGCGCCGCCGCATCGGCGTGGGCCAGGCCCGCACCCGCGAGAACCAGGCCACCAGTGGCAGCCGCAGCGGCGACAACCTTCTTGATCATTGTTCCTCCTAGTTGGCAATGCGGTCCCAGCCGCGGACCGCAACACCTGTAACGAGGAGGGATCACCGGGGCTACGAGCGTATGAGTGCATTCACTCTTCTCAGTGGAATGCGCACACCTTCCCGAATTTCAGGCGTTGTCGATGAATCGGTCGAGCACCCGCACGCCGAACTTCAGTCCGTCGACCGGCACCCGCTCGTCCACGCCGTGGAACATCCCGGCGAAGTCCAGCTCCGGCGGCAGCTGCAGCGGCGCGAAGCCGAAGCAGCGGATCCCGAGGTCGTCGAAGGACTTGGCGTCCGTACCGCCCGAGAGCATGTACGGGACCGCCCGCGCGATCGGGTCCTCCGCCTTCAGGGCGCCCTGCATGGCGTCCACCAGCCGGCCGTCGAAGTCCGTCTCCAGCGCCTTGTCCCCGTGCACGTCCTCCCGCTTCACGCGCGGGCCGAGGATGCGGTCGAGGTCGGCGAAGAACTCGTCCTCGTAGCCCGGCAGGAAGCGGCCGTCGACGTGGGCCGTCGCCTGGCCGGGGATGACGTTGACCTTGTAGCCGGCGCCGAGCATCGTCGGGGCGGCCGAGTTGCGCAGGGTCGCGCCGACCATCTTGGCGATGCCGCCGAGCTTGGCGAGGGTCGCGTCCATGTTGTCCGGGTCCAGGGGGGTCCCGAGCGCGTCCGAGAGCTCGTCCAGGAAGCTGCGCACCGTCTTGGTCACGCGGACCGGCCACTGGTGGCGGCCGAGCCTGCCGACGGCCTCGCACAGCTCCGTGATGGCGTTGTCGCTGTTGGTCATGGATCCGTGGCCCGCGGTGCCCTCCACCGTGAGGCGCATCCAGTGCATGCCCTTCTGGGCGGTCTCCACGAGGTAGAGCCGCAGGTTCTCGTTCACCGTGAAGGAGAAGCCGCCGACCTCGCCGATGGCCTCGGTGACGCCCTCGAACAGGCCGGGGTGCTTGTCCACGAGGTGGCGGGCCCCGTAGATGCCGCCCGCCTCCTCGTCGGCGAGGAAGGCCAGCACGATGTCGCGCGGGGGCTTGCGGCCGCTGCGCATCCGGTCGCGCACGACGGCCAGCGTCATCGCGTCCATGTCCTTCATGTCGACGGCGCCGCGGCCCCACAGGCAGCCGTCGGCGATCTCGCCCGCGAAGGGGTCGTAGGTCCAGTCGGCGGCGTTGGCCGGAACCACGTCGGTGTGCCCGTGGATCAGCAGGGCCGGCCGCGAGGGGTCCTCGCCCTCGATGCGCGCCACGGTCGAGGCGCGCCCCTTGTGCGATTCGAAGATCTGCGGCTCCAGCCCGACCTCGGCGAGCTTCTCGGCGACCCATTCCGCCGCCTTGCGCTCCCCGGGGCCCGAGTGGTCTCCGTAATTGCTGGTGTCGATCCGGATGAGGTCCCGGCAGAGGTCGACTACCTCGTCCTCGCCGGAGACGGTCCTGCCCGCGCTCGACTCGCTCACGCTGCTTCCTCCCACTGATCAGTACCGGACGTCCCCATCCTCCCGCTCCGGACCGCTCTCCCCAAGGGCGATCCCCGGTCGTCCGGGGGTGTGATCGAGGACCCCGGAATGTTTGGTAATGTTTTCCACGTCGGAACGGCCCGCGAGGGACGCGAGACAGACACCTTGTCCGGGTGGCGGAATGGCAGACGCGCTAGCTTGAGGTGCTAGTGCCCTTTATCGGGCGTGGGGGTTCAAGTCCCCCCTCGGACACCATGGTCCAAGGACCTGAAAGAGCCGGTCAGAACGACGCAAAGTCGTTCTGACCGGCTCTTTCGTCATGTGCTGCCGGTGGAGCACGGCGCGGGTCAGCTCCGGCCGGTCTTCGCCCACGGGCGGAGCTTCTCCGGGTTGCGGACCGCCCAGATCCGGGTGACGCGGGCGTCGGTGAGCTCGAACGCCGCCACCGTCACGGTGGCTCCGGTGTGCTGGGCGACCAGGCCGGGCCGGCCGTTGACCGAGCGCTCCAGGAGCGTCAGCCCGGGGGCCCTGTCGGCGATGCCGATCAGGTACTGGGCGATGCGCTCGGCGCCCTCGACCGGGCGCAGGGCGGCGCCGACCAGTCCGCCGCCGTCGGCGATCATGGCGGCGTCGGGGGCGAGCAGGCCGACCAGGGCCTTGATGTCCCGGGCCTCCCACGCCTCCTTGAACTCCCGCACCAGACCGGCCTGTCCGGCGGTCGCGGCCGCCGGGACCTGCGCGGCCCGCACGCGTCGGCGGGCCGAGGTCGCCAGCTGCCGGCAGGCGGCCGGGGTCCGGCCGACGATCTCGGCGATCTCGGCGAAGGGGTACCGGAAGACGTCGTGCAGGACGAAGGCGACGCGTTCGGCGGGGGTCATCGACTCCAGGACGACGAGGAAGGCCATGTTCACCGACTCGTCCAGGGTGACCCGGTCGGCGGGATCGGTGACATCGGCCGGCCGGCCGGTCCACTCCGTGCGGTCGGGCAGCGGCTCGGGGACCCATTCGCCCACGTAGCGCTCGCGCCGGGCCCGAGCCGAGCCGAGCAGGTCCAGGCAGATGCGGCCGGCCACCGTCGTCAGCCAGGCGCCCGGCGACTCGATGGCCTCCTGCCGCTGCTTGGGCATCGCGTACCAGCGCGCGTAGGTCTCCTGTACGGCGTCCTCGGCCTCGGCCAGCGAACCGAGCAGCCGGTAGGCGAGGTTGGTGAGGTGCCCGCGCTCGCCGACGATCACGCTCACGTCGGACCGGGACCGGCCACCCCCCGGGATGGACGACGTACTCGTGCTCACGACCGCTCCCCCCGGCCCGCCTCACATTCGGCAGGGCCACGTCGTCGAACTACCGAGACCTTATCGATCTACGCCGCGAGGCAGAAGAGGGGGCCGCACCATGGCCACACTGACGACGGAGAAGCCGCGCACCGCCACGTTCGTGCAGATCTCGGTCGGTGCGCAGACCGTTGCCCTGTTCTTCCAGGCGGTCACCGCCGGGCTGCTGCTGTCCTCGTCCCACGGCGAGCTGCTGCACGGCATCGGAGCGCGCGTGATGTACGGGGCGTCGATGCTGTACGTGCTCGCCGCGATCCTGGCCTGGCGCCCGGGCGGCGGATCGCCCCGGCCGATCCTGTACGCGTCGGGGTTCCTCGTACTGGCCTCGGTACAGGTGATCCTGGGCATAGCCCGCGTCCCGTCGGTCCACGTCCCGCTCGGCGTCCTGATGTTCGCCCTGAGCCTCCTGGCCCTCTACCGAGCCCCGTCCCCCCGCCGGTCCTGACACAGCGCGGTCCTGCGGGGCACGGAGGCCGACGAGGACGTCACGATCCTCGTCGGCGCAGGGGCTCGGTGGGTGGGGCGTCCGCCCGTTCGATGCTCGGCGGGTCGCGCGGCTCCGGGAGGCGGGTGGGGCGGCCGTCCAGGAGGGCCGTGCCGAGTTCGCTCGCGAGCAGCCGGTGCGTACCGTGCCAGGTCGGGGCCTGCACCGAATGGCTGCGGCGCAGCGCCGCCCTGTCGAAGGCCTGGAGGGCGGCGTACAGCAGGAAGCCGAAGACGAGGACGACGGCGATCAGGGCGTACACCGGGGCGTAGGCGAGGTCGAACATCGAGCGCCGCTCGTCGACCTCGGCGGCGTTGATGCCGAAGAAGGCGAAGAGCAGGCCCAGGGTCGCCGTCACGGTCGTGACGAAGGTGACGGCGACGACGGTCCGCACCCGGCGCCGGTCCGCCGCCCTCAGCTCGGCGGACTCGACCGACGTCAGCTCGGCGGCTGTGGCGTTGCCCAGGCGCTGGAGTGTCTGGCTGACTGCGGCGGCACGGTCGGTGAGGCCCATGGCTTCGTACAGTGCGGCATGGTAGGACGTCGGCCTCAGGGACGGAATCAGGGTCGCGAGGTCTGCGGGGATCTCGACGCTGTATCCGAGCTCCAGCTCCAGGTGCCCCTGCGCCATCGTGATGCGTTCGAGGAGGGTGCGCCGTTCGTGCGGCCGGGTGTTCGCGTCCGTGCGGGCCCGGAAGCGGCGTGCGTACGATTCGGCCAGCACCCGAATCTCGCGCAGTCGGGCGGCCGAGGCGACGGCTTGGACGGCCGAGAGGAACGCGGCGTTCTCCACGTAGTCCTGGTGGCCGGTCAACAGGCTGACGTAGGGGCCGAGGACGCCGGATGTGGTCGGTCGGCGGTTGAGTTCGTCCGGTGTGCACAGCGCATTGAGTCCGGGACGCGTCGGCAGGTCGGCCCGGTAGATGATCCGCTGCGCTTCGTCCGGGGAGGGCACGTCGGCGGCCGTGGGTGAGGCGCGGAAGACGAGCTGGTGCCGCTCGGGCAGCAGCCCGGAGGGGGAGGTGCCGATTCTGGAGGCGGCCAGCTCCTCCACCCCCGCACCGCCGAAGGTGATGTCGGCGTAGTAGAGGTCCTCCAGCAGCGGGATGCACCGGAGCAGCGGTGCGGCGAGGTCGAGTGTCAGCGCCAGGAGGATCTGCCCGGACGGCGCCGTGAACTGCCACAGGGTTGCCACGGTCGGTGGCGGCTCTCCGGCCGCGCTCCACCGGCGGGCCGTGAAGAGGGACGTGTCCAGGCCCTCGCGGTGCAGGATGCGCGGGAGCTGGTCCGCGTGGCGGTCGTAGGCGCTCGCGAGCCGTCCCAGGTTCAGCTGGGCGGAGGGGCTCAGTGAGGCGGCCTCGTCGTCGCCGCCGTTCGCGGTGTCGGGGGCGTAGGTCCATGATGTGGCGTACACCGTGGTCAGGCGGGTGCCCAGACGTGAGACATACGGATCGAAGGGTGCGGCGACCGGGGCGGGCGGGACGGGCGCGGCACGGTCGTCAGAGGGCGTGCCACCGGGCGGCATGGTCCCCCTTCCGCAGCGAGTCCATGCGGACGGCGAACTCGTGCGCTGCGGCCGGCGAGTGCGGGACGTTCTGCATCAGCCAGGTCGTCATGCCGAGTTCGCGCACGGTGCGCAGGATGCGGTAGCCGTGCTGCTGGGTGACGTCCGCCCCGTACACCGCACAGAACTCCTTGTACTCGGCGGGCGCGAGGCCGAAGCGGTCTGCGGCGGTGGCGGTGGGCAGCAGGTCCCAGCTGCGCGGGCCGAGCGCCACGGCCTCGTAGTCGATGAGCAGGACGCGGTCGCCTCGGCTCAGGAGGTTGCCCCGGTGGGCGTCTCCGTGCACGAGCCCGATGGCGGGGTCTGCGGCGACGAGGTCCTTGAACGCTCCTTCGCCGGCATCGCAGGCTGCCGCGAGGAACGCCAGGTCCTTCTCGGGGACCGCCGCGTCGGTGCGGTCGGAGCTGCCGGCGCCGGCCTCTCGTAACCGGTCCCGCATGAGGGGGAAGGGGTTGAGCACCGGAACCGGGAAATCGGGGGCGGGCAGTGCGTGCAGGTCGCGCAGCAGCACGGCCAGGTCGGTGAGGAGCGGCTCACGCGGAGAGCGCGGCACGTACTGCCAGAAAGTGACCAGACGGCCTGCGGCGGACACGGGCTGCCGGAACTCGTCACGGGGCGGCAGGCCCGGGAAGCCCTGCGCCACGAGCCAGCGCGCCGTGGCGAGCTCCTTCTCCACCTTGGCGGTGAGGCCGTCTGACCGTGCGACGCGGTACACGAGACCCTGCGCCGGACTCGCGAAGAGGGCGTTCTCGCCGAGTCTCAGCAGCTCAAGGTCGTGGGGCTGTGGTGCGCCTGCGAGGCGCACGGCCTCCAGCACCGCGCGCGCGGCGGAGGATTCGGTGAACGGGTCCTGACCTGAGGGAAGTTGAGATCGACTCATAGCCGGATCAGCTTCACCAGCCCGCGAGGGGGTGTCAAGGGGCACACGGAGCGCGACGGGACCCGGGTGTGCGCGGGTGGGACGAGCACAGGGGCTCCCGCGCCGGGTGCCGGCGCGGGAGCCCCTGTGGGACGGGGGGTGGGTCAGTGGTGGGTGGCGGCTATGGCTGCTACGCGGGCGCGGACCAGGAACCAGCCGCCGACCAGGGCGGCGGCGATGGCCGGGAGGAACATGACCGTGGTGCGGCCGACTCCGCCGTCGCACCACATCAGGATCAGCACTGTGACGAGGAAGCAGAGGGTCACGATCTGGGTGTACGGGGCCCAGGGCAGGCGGTAGGCGGGGCGTTCGACCAGGCCGTCCTGCGCGCGGCGCCAGAAGAACAGCGAGCAGATCATGACCATCGCCCAGGTGCCGAGGATGCCGATGGAGGCGAGGTTGAGGACGATCTCGAAGGCTTCGCCGGGCATCCAGTAGTTCAGGCCGACGCCCGCGACGCCGAAGGCGGCGGTGAACAGGACGCCGCCGTAGGGGACCTTGCCCTTGTTCATGACGCCGGTGAACTTCGGGGCCGAGCCGGACAGGGACATCGAGCGCAGGATGCGGCCGGTGGAGTAGAGGCCGGAGTTCAGGCTGGAGAGGGCGGCCGTCAGGACGACGAGGTTCATGATGCCGGCGGCGCCGGGGACGCCGAGCTTGTCGAAGACCGTGACGAAGGGACTCTGGTCCGAGCTGTACGCCGTGTAGGGCAGGAGGAGGGCGAGGAGGACGACCGAGCCGACGTAGAAGAGGCCCACGCGCCACATGATCGAGTTGATGGCCTTCGGCATGATCTTCTCGGGGTTCTCGGTCTCACCGGCGGCGACGCCGCAGAGCTCGACGGAGGCGTACGCGAAGACCACGCCCTGGATCACCAGGAGCATCGGCAGGACGCCGGAGGGGAAGAGGCCGCCGTTGTCGGTGATGTTGCCGAGGCCCGGGGTGCTGCCGCCGATGTCGTGGCTGGTGGCGACGAGCCAGATGCCGACGATCAGGAAGACGACGAGCGCGGCGACCTTCACGAGGGAGAACCAGAACTCCATCTCGCCGAAGTACTTCACCGAGATCAGGTTGGCGGTGAGCACGATGGCGAGGGCGATGAAGGCGAGGACCCACTGGGGGACGTCCGTGAACAGCGACCAGAAGTGGGCGTAGGTCGCGGCGGCCGTGATGTCGGCGACGGTGGTCGTGGACCAGTTCAGGAAGTACAGCCAGCCGGCCGTGTAGGCGCCCTTCTCCCCCATGAACTCGCGCGCGTACGAGACGAAGGCGCCGGAGGAGGGGCGGTACAGGACGAGCTCGCCGAGGGCCCGCACGACGAAGAAGGCGAAGACTCCGCACACCGCGTACGCGATCGCGAGCGAGGGGCCCGCGCCGGCCAGGCGGCCGCCTGCGCCGAGGAACAGGCCGGTGCCTATCGCCCCGCCGATCGCGATCATGTTGATGTGGCGGGACTTGAGGTCCTTGCTGTAGCCCTCGTCGCCGGCGTCGACATGGCGGGTCGGCGCCGGGGCGGGGGCCTCGGTCAAGGTGCGGTCACTCAGGTCACTCATGTAGGACTTCGCCTTCGTGGGTGGGACAAGGCCGTGCCCCGATCGCCGCGCAGGGGAGCCGGGTGGTGTCCCCTGTGCTGCGATCCGGGTGTTTTGGTCGCAACAGGAGACCATGAGGCTGCGCTCCCCTCCAAAAGCACCCCCTGCACGCCGAAGCCCCCGACGACCTTGGAAACGGGTGTCGGGGGCTTCGTAGGGGCTGGAAAGCGAGGTCAGTCGCCCGGGGTGTCCTCCGCGGCCTGGTCGAGCCGGAAGGCCTCGTTCCCGAGGCCGATACGGGCGTGCACCTCGGGGCGGCTGCGGCGCAGGACGGCTCCGTAGACCAGCCCGATGACGACGGCGGCGGCGATGATGCCGGGCAGCAGCCAGCTGAGCGCGGAGCCCTTCTCGGCGCCGACCAGGACGCCGAAGTCCTTGACCGTGTAGACGGCGATGGCGAGGAGGGCGAGACCGGCGGTGCCGGCCGCGACGAGCCGCCAGACCTGGGCGCCGGCGGTGCCGCGGCGGACGAAGAAGGCGATGACGGCGAAGGAGGCGGCGGCCATGAGGAGGGTCACGCCGAGGGCGCCGACGCTGCCCATCCAGGTGAACAGGTGCAGGACGGGGGTGGTGGGGTCGGGCAGCTGCACCTTGAGGGAGGGGTCGGCGGGGGCCTTGTCCTCGGTCAGGGCGAAGGCGATCACGACGAGGGCGGCGATGCCGGTCTGGAGGAGGGAGCCGGTGGCGGGGGCGCCGGTGCCGGCGTTGGTACGGCCGAAGGTGGCCGGGAGCAGGCCCTCGCGGCCCATGGCGAAGGCGTAGCGGGCGACGACGTTGTGGAAGCTGAGCATGGCCGCGAACATGCCGGTCACGAAGAGGACGTGCAGGACGTCGGTGAAGGCGGTGCCGAGGCGGGCCTCGGTGAGCTGGAAGAGCAGGGTGGGGCCCGCCTCGCCCGCGGTCTCGACCACCTTGGAGGGGCCGGTGGCGACGGTGAGGGCCCAGGCGCTCACGGCGAAGAAGAGGGCGACGAAGCCGACGGCGAGGAACATCACGCGCGAGACGACGATGTGCGGCTTGCTGGTCTCCTCGGCGTAGACCGGGGACTGCTCGAAGCCGACGAAGGCGGCGATGCAGAAGCAGAGGGCGGTGCCGAAGCCGGCTCCGCCGAGGGTCTCGGGGTTGAAGGCGTGCAGCGAGAGGCCTTCGGCGGCCGGCTTGCTGATGGCGGCGACGTCGAAGACGACGACGAGGAGGCACTCGACGAGGAGGAGGACCCCGAGGACCTTGGCGTTGAGGTCGATCTTGAGCCAGCCGAGTGCCCCGGTGGCGGCGACGGCGAGCAGGGCCGGGATCCACCAGGCGAGCTCGATGTCCAGGTAGGTGGCGAAGAGGCCGGATATCTCGAAGCCGAGGATGCCGAAGACGCCGACCTGCATGGCGCTGTACGCGACGAGGGCGACGAGGGAGGCGGCCGCGCCGGCGGTGGGGCCGAGGCCCCGGGCGATGTACGCGTAGAAGGCGCCGGCGTTGTGGACGTGCCGGCTCATCTCGGCGTAGCCGACGCTGAAGAGCGCGAGGACGGCGCCGAGGATGACGAAGAGCAGTGGCTGGCCGACGATGCCCATGACCCCGAAGGTCGTGGGCATGACACCTGCTACCACCATCAGGGGCGCGCTGGCGGCGAGCACCGACAGGAGCAGGCCGGCGGTGCCGAGGCGGCCGGCGCGCAGGGCCCGGTCCTGGCCCTTGTACGTACGGATCTCGGCCGGTTCTTGGAGCGTGGAGGATCTGCCCGTCGGCATGGCGGCGTCCTTTCGGGGGGCACGGTTCTCTCGGGGGTGTACGTGCGGGGGCTTGCGGCGGTGCGGTCGGGCGGTGCGCGGTGAGGCGTGCGCAGTGAGGCAGTGCGCGGGCGGGCGGTGCGCCGTCAGGCGGTGCCGAGGGCGACGCCGCGGGCGGCGAGGAAGGCCTTCTGCGGGTCCCGGTCCGGGTAGGACCAGGGGGCGCGGGTGGCATGGCTGCCGATGCGGTGGAAGAGTGCCGCGGCCTCGGCGGGGCGGCCCTCGCAGAGTTTGGCGTGGGCGAGGAAGTTGAGGTCGACCCGGTTGCGGGGGTGGTCGTCGCGCTCCCACTCCAACCACCAGTCGAAGGCGGAGCGCAGCACCTGGCGGGCGCGGCGGCCGGCCCAGTGGGCGGCGGCCGCTTCGGGCGAGTGGCCGTGCGTGGCGGCCAGTACCCGGTACCGCTCGGCGTGCGCGACGACGGGGAGGACGGCGAGCGGGGAGTCGGCCGGGGACTCCTCGGCGGCCCAGGCCGCGAAGTCGTAGACCTCGTGGAGCGGGTCCTGACCGGAGACGAGGACGCGTTCGGCCAGCTTCGCGACCATCAGGTGATGGGCGTGGTGGTGCTCGCGGTGGCGGGCCCGGACCTGGTCGAAGTGCCGGCTGAACTCCTCCTCGCTGCCGAAGGCGCGGGACAGGAGGAGCAGTCCGAGCCAGGGGGTGGGGTCCGCCGGGAGCAGGGCGGCGGCCCGTCGGCAGGCCTCCTCGGCCGCGGCCGGGGTGCCCTTGTGGCGCAGGGCTCCGAAAACGGCGGCGCAGGCGAGCAGGGTCGCGGCGTCGGCGCTCTCCGGTTCGGCGAGCAGCCACTCGCGGGCCCAGGCGGTGGCCGCCGGGGTCTGGGCGAGGACGACGACGCGGTGGCCGCGGCGGTCCCAGTCGTCACCGGTGCCGACGAGGAGGGCACGGGCCCGGGCCCACCGGCCCTGGGTGAACTGGGACCGCACGTCGACGAGTTCGGCGTCGCACAGGGCCGGGTCGAAGAGCTGGGCGTCCCGCTTGCGGGCGCGGCCGAGGGGCGGCGGAGGCGGGGACATCCGCGGGTTTCCCTCCAGGGCGCGGGCGGACGTGGGTCGGCGGTGGCCGGTACTCGCGCAAGGCGCACGCGAGGGGTTCGGCCGGGCGGTTCGGGGGATCGCGACGGTGAGCGCGCCGGTGATCACGCACAGCAAAGCGGTACGCCCAGCTCCGCGTCAAGGTCCAGTCCACTGCGTGGCGGGTTTCAACTGCTGCGAGGGGGGTGCGAGTTGGGTGAACGGTCCACTTCCGGGAGGTGTCCGCGCCGTCTCGTAGGGTGGCCGCATGACTGCTTATCACGATCTTCCCCCCTATCTGCTGGGGTTTCCCGGGCCGTTGCGCGACCAGCTGGTCGCGGCCGTGCTGAGCGGGGCGAAGACCAGCACCACCGGCCTGCTCGCGGAGTACGAGGCCGAGGACGAGCCCCTGCCGGAGCCCGGCGCCCGGTCGCTGCTGGTCGATTCCGCGGAGCGCGGGGTGGCGGTGGTGGAGGTGACCGCCGTGGAGGTGCTGCGGCTGGGGGACATCGGGCTTCAGCACGCGCTCGAAGAGGGCGAGGGGTACGCGTCGGTGGCCGAATGGCGTACGGCACACGAGGAGTTCTGGCACAGCGAACCGGTACGCGGAGCGATCGGTGACCCGGGGTTCACGGTCGACGACGACACCCTCGTCATCGCGGAGCGGTTCCGGGTCACCGAACGGCTGGTCTGACGGGCTCCTGCTGGTCTGACGGGCTCCTGCGGCGGAACGGCCCCCGCCGACCGGTCGGCCGCAGACCGGTCAGCGGTTGACCGGTCAGCCGCTGGCGCGGTCAGCCGATGGCGCGGGCGGCGGCGCGGCCCGCCGCCCGGCCCGAGAAGATGCACCCGCCGAGGAAGGTGCCCTCCAGGGCCCGGTAGCCGTGCACCCCGCCGCCGCCGAATCCGGCCGCCTCGCCCGCCGCGTAGACGCCCGGCAGCGGTTCGCCGGAGCCGGTCAGGACGCGCGAGGAGAGGTCGGTCTCCAGGCCGCCCAGGGACTTGCGGGTCAGGATCGAGAGCCGTACCGCGATCAGCGGCCCGGCCTTGGGGTCCAGGATCCGGTGCGGGGCGGCCGTACGGATCAGCTTGTCGCCGAGGTACCTGCGCGCGCCGTGGATGGCCGTGACCTGGAGGTCCTTGGTGAAGGGGTTGGCGATCTCCCGGTCGCGGGCCACGATCTCGCCCCGGACCGCGGCCTCGTCGAGGAGGTCCTCCTTGGTGACCGCGTTCATCCCGCGGACCAGGGCGGACAGGTCGCGCTCGACGACGAAGTCGGCCCCGTTGTCCATGAAGGCCCGGACCGGGGCCGGTACGGCCTGGCGCGCCCGGGTGAAGACGTCGCGCACCGACTTGCCGGTGAGGTCCGGGTTCTGCTCGGAGCCGGAGAGGGCGAACTCCTTGCCGATGATGCGCTCGTTGAGCACGAACCATGTGTGGTCGTGGCCGGTCTTCATGATGTGGTCGAGGGTGCCGAGGGTGTCGAAGCCCGGGAAGAGCGGCACGGGCAGCCGCTTGCCCGTCGCGTCCAGCCACAGCGGGGAGGGGCCGGGCAGGATGCGGATGCCGTGCCGGGCCCAGATCGGGTCCCAGTTCTGGATGCCCTCGGTGTAGTGCCACATCCGGTCCTTGTTGATGTGGCTGGCGCCCGCCCGCTCCGCGATGCCCAGCATCAGGCCGTCCACGTGGGCCGGGACCCCCGACAGCATCCGCTGCGGCGGGGTGCCGAGCCGGGCGGGCCACTGTGCGCGGACGAGGTCGTGGTTGCCGCCGATGCCGCCGCTGGTGACGATCACGGCCTGGGCCCGCAGCGAGAACGTCCCGGTGGTCTCGCGGCTGCTGGCGGTGCCGCGTACGGCGTCGGAGGGTTCCAGGATCTCGCCCGTCACGGTGTCCACCGCGCCGGCCGTGGCGGAGAGCCCTGTGACGCGGTGGCGGAACGCGAACCGGACCAGGCCGCGGGCCACACCGGCCCGGACCCGGCGCTCGAAGGGCTCCACCAGGCCGGGACCGGTGCCCCAGGTGATGTGGAAGCGGGGGACGGAGTTCCCGTGACCGTTGGCGTCGTAGCCGCCGCGCTCCGCCCAACCGACCACCGGGAAGAAGCGGACGCCCTGGGCGTGCAGCCAGGAGCGCTTCTCGCCGGCCGCGAAGTCGACGTACGCCTCGGCCCAGCGGCGCGGCCAGGCGTCCTCCTCGCGGTCGAATCCGGCGGTGCCCAGCCAGTCCTGGAGGGCCAGGGCGTGACTGTCCTTGATCCGCATCCGGCGCTGCTCGGGCGAGTCCACGAAGAACAGCCCGCCGAAGGACCAGTGCGCCTGGCCGCCGATCGACTGCTCCGGCTCCTGGTCGAGCAGGATGACCTTGCGGCCCGCGTCGACGAGCTCGGCGGTGGCCACGAGCCCCGCGAGCCCGGCTCCGATCACGATCACGTCTGCGTCGTACGTCATGCGGTTACCCGTCCTCCGTCGATGGTGGGGCAGATCCTTGGCTACGGAGCGGTAACCAGTCAACAGCGGTGGTTGGATGACCCGTGTGAGTGCCGCTGATGAAGTACTGGACGTGGTGGACCGGGACGACCGGGTCGTCGGGCAGGCCCCGCGGGGCGAGGTGTACGCGCGGGGGCTGATCCACCGCTGCGTGTTCGTGCGGGCCGTGGACGCCCAGGGGCGGATCTTCGTGCACCGGCGGACCGCCTCGAAGCTGGTCTTCCCCTCGCACTACGACATGTTCGTGGGCGGGGTGGTGGGCGCCGGCGAGAGCTACGCGCGGGCCGCGCTGCGCGAGGCCGAGGAGGAGCTGGGCGTACGGGGGCTGGAGCAGCCGACGCCGCTGTTCAAGTTCCTGTACGAGGGTCCGGGCGGGGCCTGGTGGTCGTACGTGCACGAGGTGCGGTGCGAGCTGCCGGTGGACCCCCAGGCCTCGGAGGTCGACTGGCACACCTATCTCACGCCGCAGGAGCTGGAGCGGCGGGTGGCGGGCGGGGAATGGGCCTGGGTGCCGGACGGACTGGAGGCGTACCGGCGGCTGCGCGCGCGCCCGGAGTTCCGCCAGTAGATTTGTCGGGTGATCGACTTCGTCAAGGACGTGCGCCTCTGGTTCGCACCCTCGCGGCTGAGGGACGAGGGCGAGACCCCCGACTACCGCTTCTCGCTGGCCAACGAGCGGACCTTCCTCGCATGGATCCGGACCTCCCTGGCCCTGGTGGGCGGCGGGTTCGCCGTGGACCAGTTCCTGCCGGACCTGCGCTGGGGGGTGCGGGTCGGGATGGCCCTCGCCCTGCTCGTGGTGGGTGCGGCCTGCGCGCTGCGGGCGGTGAACCACTGGGTGCGGTGCGAGCGGGCGATGCGACGGGGTGAGGACCTGCCGCTGTCGCGGTTCCCGGTGCTGCTGAGCCTGGGCGTGGGGCTGGTGGCGGTGGCGATGGTGGTGGTCGTCCTGCTGGGCTGGACGACGGCGACGAGGCAGTGAGCGCCCCGGGCCGCGATCGCGCCCGCGACCGCGATGCCGGCCTGCAGCCCGAGCGGACCCGGCTCGCGTGGCGGCGTACGACGCTGGCCTGCTCGGTGGTGGCGGTGCTGGCGCTGCGGCAGGCGCTGCGCGGGTCCGGTTCACCGGTGGAGGTGGCCGGGGCAGCGGTCATCGCGCTCATCTGGCTGGCGTTCCTGTGGGTCGCCCACCGGCGGATCCGGGAGCTGGCGGCGCACCGGCCGCAGCAGCTCGCGCCGCGGGCGGCGCTGGCGGCGGTGGCGTGCACGGCGGCGCTGGCGGTGTTCGCAATGACGGTGATCCTCTGACCCGCCGGTGCGGGCCGGTGTGATGATCGCGCTTCGCCGCGCCACCGCGACACAACGGGCGATACCCGGCAATCCGCACTAACCTCGGCGCCATGACGACGCTGCACCACGAACACCCCACGCATGAGCACACGCACGGCGCGGACTGCGGCCACCAGGCGGTCTCGCACGGCGACCACGTCGACTACGCCCACGACGGCCACCTGCACCGGGAGCACTCGGGCCACTGGGACGAGTGCGAGCCCGGCGGGCACACCACGCACGAAGGCCACGCGCACGCGCACGGCAAGGACTGCGGGCACGAGTCGGTCCGGCACGGCGACCACGTGGACTACCTCCACGACGGCCACCGGCACGCGGCGCACGACGGCCACTACGACGACCACTGACCGATCCAGGCGCGCGCCGACCTGCGCCGGCGTGCGCCGAGGTACGCCGACACGTGCTGACGTGTGCTGACGTGTGCTGACACACGCTGACACGTGCTGACGACCACCCGCCCTCCCCCGGCGCCGCGACTGCTGGCAGGATGCCGACCGTTCGTCAAAGCGACCCGGGGAGAGCGCAGATGTCCGTCGAAGAGCCGTACCTCGTCCAGCCCGCGCCGGGGGTGTACGCCTACGTCCAGCCGGACGGCGGCTGGTGCCTGAACAACGCGGGGTTCGTGACCGACGGGGGCCGCACCCTGCTCGTCGACACCGCCGCCACCGAGCGGCGGGCCCTGGCCCTGCGCGACGCGGTCGTGGCGGCCGGGGTGCCGCTCCCCCGCACCGTGGTCAACACCCACCACCACGGCGACCACACGTACGGCAACGGCGTCTTCACCCCCGAGGCGATGATCCTCGGCCACGACAACGCCCGGTCCGAGCAGCTCGCCGCCGGGCACCAGCTGGAACTGATCTGGCCCGCCACGGACTTCGGCGCCGTCGAGATCGTCCCGCCCGACCTCACCTACAGCGACCGGGCGACCCTGCACGTCGGCTCGACGGAGGTGCAGGTCATCCACCCGGGCGTCGCGCACACCACCGGGGACTCGATCGTGTGGCTGCCCGGACAGCGGGTGGTGTTCACCGGCGACCTGGTCTTCGCCGGCGGCACCCCGTTCCTGGCGATGGGTTCCCTGGCCGGTTCGCTGCGGGCGCTGGAGCTGCTGCGCTCGCTGGACGCGGAGACCGTCGTACCGGGCCACGGACCGCTGACCGACCCCTCGGCCTACGACTCCACCGAGCGCTACCTGCGCCACGTGGCCGAAATCGCCCGGGAGGGCCGGGCCAAGGGGCTGTCCCCGCTGGAGGTGGCCCAGCAGGCCGACCTCGGCGAGTTCGGGACCTGGCGGGAGAGCGAGCGGCTGGTCGCCAACGTGCACCGGGCGTACGCGGAACTGGCCGGGAAGCCCGAGGGGGCGCCCCTGGACATCCTCGCCGTTCTGACGGACATGACGGTGATGAACGGCGGCACGCCCATCCTCTGCCACGCCTGAGACGGCCGGGCGGAAGGGTTTCCCTGCGCCCGCACTCTGGACGACATACCGACTGGTCGGCATGATGGCTCGCGACGGTGCTCCGACGCACCCTCGCTCTTCCCCTCGTCGACTCGCACGGAGGTGCGCACCATGACCTCAGCCCCGGCCGACCCGCGCGGCCTGGACCTGGAGCGATTGCGCGGTCATCTCGACCGGGCCCGGCCGGGACTCGTGTCCGGGGCGCTGCGCGGCCGGCTCATCGAGGGCGGCCGGTCGAATCTCACGTACGAGATCACCGACGGGACCTCCCGCTGGGTGGTCCGCCGGCCGCCACTGGGCCACGTACTGGCCACCGCGCACGACATGCGGCGCGAGCACCGGGTGATCGAGGCGTTGCACGGCACGGCCGTTCCGGTGCCGGAGCCGCTGCTCCTGTGCGAGGACGATTCCGTGCTCGGGGCACCGTTCTACGTGATGGAGTACGTGGACGGGGTGCCGTACCGGACGGCCGAGCAGCTCGCCGCGATCGGACCGGAGCGGACCCGGCGGGCGGTGCTGGGCCTGGTGGACACCCTGGTCGAGCTGCACGCGGTGGAACCGCAGGCGGTGGGCCTGGGCGACTTCGGCCGGCCGGAGGGCTTCCTCGACCGGCAGCTGCGGCGCTGGGGCAAGCAGCTCGCGGCCTCGCGGGGCCGGGAGCTCGCCGGGATCG
This sequence comes from Streptomyces sp. Sge12, assembly GCF_002080455.1. Taxonomy (NCBI): domain Bacteria; kingdom Bacillati; phylum Actinomycetota; class Actinomycetes; order Kitasatosporales; family Streptomycetaceae; genus Streptomyces; species Streptomyces sp. Sge12. Next base: position 6,196,598 of record NZ_CP020555.1, on the reverse strand, counting down.
ACGAGCTGCACGGCGCGCTCGGCCGCAGGCTGCCGGTCTCCCCCGCACCCACCGTGGTGCACGGGGACTTCCGGCTCGACAACGTGCTGATCGGCGGCCCGGACGACACGATCCGGGCGGTGCTGGACTGGGAGATGTCCACGCTCGGGGATCCGCTGACCGACCTCGGGCTGCTCGTGATGTACAGCTCGGACCTGGGCCTGACCGGATCGCCGGTCAGTACGACGAGCGGGGCGCCGGCCCATCCGACGCCGGCCGAGCTCGTCGAGCGCTACGCCGCCCGCTCGGGGCGGGACACCGGGGCCATCGCCTGGTACACGGCCTTCGCCTGGTTCAAGCTCGCCGTGATCCTCGAGGGCATCCACTACCGCTACACGCTGGGGCAGACCGTCGGGGCGGGCTTCGACCGGATCGGCGAGCTGGTCCCGGTCTTCATCGAGCACGGACTGACCACACTCCAGGACCGCCAGGAAGGCTGAGGCACGCACCCATGGATTTCGCATTCGACGCCCGGACCGAGGAACTCCGCGAGCGGCTGCTCGCGTTCATGGAGGAGTACGTCTACCCGGCGGAGCCCGTCGCCGCCGAGCAGCGCGCACGGCTGGCCTCGCCCTGGGACACCCCGGCCGTCTTCGGTGAACTGAAGGCCGAGGCGCGCCGTCAGGGCCTGTGGAACCTCTTCCTCCCCAGTGCCGAGCACGGCGCGGGGCTGACCAACCTCCAGTACGCGCCGCTCGCCGAGATCACCGGGCGCAGCCCGCACCTGGCGCCCATGGCCACCAACTGCGCGGCTCCGGACACCGGGAACATGGAGCTGCTCGCCCAGTTCGGGAACGAGGAGCAGCGCAAGCAGTGGCTGGAGCCCCTGCTGGCCGGGGAGATCCGGTCCGCCTTCGCGATGACCGAGCCCGAGGTGGCCTCCTCGGACGCCACGAACATCGAGACGCGGATCGAGCGCTCGGCGGACGGTGGCGAGTATGTGGTCACCGGCCGGAAATGGTTCATCTCGGGGGCGATGAACCCGGACTGCCGGATCTTCATCGTGATGGGCAAGACCGACCCGGAAGGCGCCGATCCGCGGCGCCAGCAGTCGATGATCCTGGTGCCGCGCGACACCCCGGGGGTCGAGGTGCGCCGGGCCATGACGGTGTACGGGTACGAGGACCACGACCACGGCGGCCACGCCGAGGTGGTCTTCGACGGGGCCCGGGTCCCGGCGGCGAACCTGATCGGCGAGGAGGGCACCGGCTTCGCGATCGCCCAGGCCCGGCTCGGCCCGGGCCGCATCCACCACTGCATGCGGCTGATCGGGATGGCGGAGCGGGCGATCGAGCTGATGTGCCGGCGCGCGGTGGAACGTACCGCCTTCGGCAAGCCGCTGGCCGCCCAGGGCGTCGTGCAGAACTGGATCGCCGACGCCCGGGTCACGGTGGAGCAGCTGCGGCTGCTGGTGCTGAAGACGGCCTGGCTGATGGACACGGTGGGGAACCGGGGCGCGCACACCGAGATCCAGGCCATCAAGATCGCGACACCGCGGGCGGTGGTGCAGATCCTCGACGACGCGGTCCAGCTGCACGGCGCGGGCGGGGTCAGCCAGGACTTCCCGCTGGCCGAGTTGTGGGCGGCTGCGCGGACCCTGCGGCTGGCCGACGGACCGGACGAGGTGCACCAGCGGTCTTTGGCGCGGCGGGAGTTGAAGCAGTACGGGGCCGGTCGAGCGTGAACGTGCAGGAATCGTGCAGGAGTTCGTTCGGACTTGTGTACGGGGTGAAGGCGATGCGGGGGACCCTTTAAGAAACCTTGTTGAATAAGCCCACAACCCCAAGGTGTTCTTGATTTGCGCCTGTCAATCGGAACAGGGTTCTCCAGAAGGTCTGACGCCCCCAACGTCAACATGAGGAGAACCCTCCAGATGGCAACTCACAAGCGCTCGCGCGGTTTCCGGTACGCGGCCATAGGCACGGCAGCAGCGGCGGCTGCTGCCGTGACCATGATCGCCTCCCCCTTCGCGGGGGCCGCCGCACCGGCCGAAGGCACCGTGTACGGCCTCGGCGCGCCCGGCGCGATCAGCGGGAGCTACGTCGTCATACTCGACGCATCCGCGAACAAGGAACAGCTCGCCCGCAAGTACGGCGGCGAGCTGAAGCGCTCCTACGGCTCCGGGGTCAACGGCTTCTCGGCCGACGGCCTGAGCGAGACCGAGGCCAAGCGGCTGGCCGCTGACCCGGCCGTCGGCAAGGTCGTGCAGAACAAGAAGTTCACCATCAAGGCCTCCCAGCCCAACCCGCCGTCGTGGGGTCTGGACCGGATCGACCAGACCGCCCAGGCGGGCGACAAGAAGTACGACTACCCCGATGCCGCCGGTGAGGGCGTGACGGCCTACGTCATCGACACCGGAGTCCGCACCACCCACAAGGACTTCGGCGGCCGCGCGACGTCCGGCTTCGACGCCATCGACAACGACGACAGCGCCGACGACGGGAACGGCCACGGCACCCACGTGGCCGGCACCATCGCGGGCACCGCGCACGGTGTCGCCAAGAAGGCGAAGATCGTCGCGGTGCGGGTGCTCGACGACAACGGCTCCGGCACCACCGAGCAGGTCGTCGCCGGCATCGACTGGGTCACCCAGAACCACAAGGGCCCCTCGGTCGCCAACATGAGCCTGGGCGGCGGCGCCGACGAGGCCCTCGACGAGGCCGTGCGCCGGGCCATCGCCTCCGGCGTCACCTTCGGGGTGGCGGCGGGCAACGAGTCGTCCGACGCCGGTCAGGGCTCGCCGTCGCGGGTTCCGGAGGCCATCACGGTGGCGTCCAGCACCATCGACGACGAGCAGTCCTCGTTCTCGAACTTCGGCTCCGTGGTGGACCTGTACGCGCCGGGCTCGGACATCACGTCCGCCTGGAACGACAGCGACACGGGGACGAAGACCATCTCCGGCACCTCCATGGCCACCCCGCACGTCGTGGGCGCGGCGGCGGTCTACCTCGCCGGGCACCCGACGTCGACGCCGGCTCAGACGGCTGCGGCGCTGACGGGAGCGGCCACCTCCGGTGCGGTCACCAACCCGTCGGCGGGCACGGCGAACAAGCTCCTGAAGGTCGCGCCGTAGCCAAGGCCCCGTAGTCGAAGGCCCGTAGTCAAAGGCCCGTACTCGAAGGCCCCGGGGCCCGCCCGCCGTGCGGGTCCCGGGGCTCGTGCGTTCCCCGGGGCCCGGGGGGACTCTAGGGGCGCAGGGCGCGCAGCAGCAGGTCGGCGAGGTGATCGGCGACCTGCTGCGGCGTGAGCGGGCCGTCCGCCCGGTACCAGGTCGACAGGTGGTGGACGGACCCGAAGTGGTAGTCCACCACCAGGTCGGCGGGGGTGGCGTCGGAGAACACGCCCGTACGCTGGCCCTCCTCGACCAACGCCCGGAAGCGCTCGTGGTAGCGCCGGCGCTCCGCCCGCACCTGCTTGAACTTCTCCGGGCTGAGCTGGTGCATCGACCGGAAGAAGATCATCGCGTCGTCGAGGTTCTCGATGGTGGTGACGACCACGTCGGCGGCCGCGGCGCGCAGCCGCTCCTCGACGGGCGCGTCGGAATCGGCCACCGCGTCGAGGCGCTGCTGCTGGAGCCGCAGCATCCGCGCGTACACCTCGTGCAGCAGGTCGTCCTTGGACCCGAAGTAGTGGTAGAGCGCGCCCTTCGTGACGCCGGCCGCCTCGACGATCTCCTGGACCGAGGTGCGGTCGTAACCCCGCTCGGCGAACAGCCGGGTGGCGACGGCCAGCAGCCGCTGCGGTACCGGGGCTTCGTGCGTGCCTGCGGGTTCCGTGGTCCTGGCCGCCATGGCGCTGACCTTCCCTTCCTGATTCCTGCCTGGTCACTGGGACCAGCTGTACGACCGTCCGACTGTTTTCAGCCGCGATCGCGCAGTTCCCGTCGCAGGATCTTGCCACTGGTCGTCTTCGGAAGGACAGGCAGGATCTCGACCTGCCGCGGGTATTTGTACGCGGCGATGCGCTCGGCGCAGTACGCGGACAGCTCCGCAGGCTCCACCGAGGTGCCGGGACGCAGGCTGACGTACGCCTTCACGCTCTCCCCGCGGTAGGCGTCCGGTACGCCGACCACCGCGGCCTCGCGGACGGCGGGGTGGGTGTACAGCACGTCCTCGACCTCCCGCGGCCAGACCTTGAAGCCGGAGGCGTTGATCATGTCCTTCTTGCGGTCGACGACGTAGAGCCAGCCGTCCGGGTCCATGAATCCGACGTCGCCGGTGCGCAGTTCGCCCTCCGGGAAGGCCTTCGCGGTGTCGGCGGGCAGGCCCCAGTAGCCGGGCACCACCTGCGGGCCGCGGACGGCGATCTCGCCGGTCTCCCCGAAGGGGACCTCGGCTCCGTGCTCGTCGAGGATGCGCACCACGGTGTCGGCGCCCGGCAGGCCCACGGAGAGGGTCCCGGAGGCGGGGTCGACGGGGGCGTCCAAGTGCACGGGGACGCTGGCGCAGGGGGCAGTGCACTCGGTGAGGCCGTAGCCGTTGCGCAGGTAGAAGCCGAAGGCGGTGCGCAGGCGCTCGACGAGGGCGGGCGGGAGCGGGGCTCCGCCGGAGGAGATCACCTGGAACGAGGCGAAGTGGTCGGGGGTGACGTCGGGGTGGGCGGCGAGGGCCATGAAGGCGGTGGCCGGGCCGACGGTGTAGGCGGGGCGGTGTTCGAGGAAGGCGTCGAGGACGGTGCCCGCATCGAAGCGGTGGGCCAGGGCCAGGGTGCCGGCGTTGGCAAAACAGGCGGCGAGCTCGCAGACCATGCCGGTGATGTGGAAGAGGGGCGCGAGGGCGAAGTAGGTGGCGCCCTCGGGCAGGGGGTGGGAGGTGACCTGGCGGACGGCGTTGTACGTGAGCGCGCCGTGCGGGTTCATCGCGCCCTTGGGGGTGCCGCTGGTGCCGGAGGTGTAGCTGATCAGGGCGGTGTCGGCGGCGGTGAGGTGCGGGTCGCCCGGCGCGGGCCGCCTGCGGCGGGCCACGGTGAGGAGGTCGGCGGCGCCGAGGCCGCCGGCAGAGGCCGCAGGGCCGGGGGCCGCGGGGGCGGTAGCGTCCGGTCCGAGCTGCTGCTCCCGGCCGGGCACCGTCTCCGGCGCGGCCGCCTGGGCCGGTACGAACGGGCGGGCGGGGGCCGCGGCCCGGTCGGGCTCCGGGCCGAGGACGCGCGGGTCGTTGCGCGTTTGGAAGTCCCGGTCCGACGTGGTCAGCACGGTCCGCACGGCGCTGTCCCGCGCGGCCTCGCGCACGTACGCCGTCCACGCGCCGCCGTCGCAGACGAGCGCGGCGGCCCCCGAGTCGCGGAGGATGTGCCCGACCTCGCCCGACTTGTACATGGGGTTGAGCGGGACGACCACGGCCCCGGCCTTCCAGGCGGCGAGGACGGCGAGCACGAAGTGCGGGGTGTTCTGCAGCACGACGGCGACCCGGTCGCCGCGGCGGACGCCCCGCTCCGCGAGGTGACCGGCGACGGAGTCGGAGAGCGCGTCGGCCTCCGCGTAGCCGATCCGGCCGTCGAAGTAGGCCAGCGCGGCGCGCCCGGGCGCCCGCGCAACGGCCTCGCGGAAGGCGTGCAGCACGGTGGGCGGCGGATCGACGGGCGCCCGCTGGGCCTCGGTGAGCCGCCCGAGCCAGGGCTTCGCGGCGTACGGGGAGTCCTGCGGTAGCCCGGACGTGCGGGAGGGGGTCACCGGGTCTCCCACTTCTGCTGGAGGTGGTTCATGCCGCTCAGCCAGCGATCCGGCTCGGTGGCGCGCGCGGCGTAGAAGTCGGCGACCTCGGGGTGCGGGAGGATCAAGAATCGGCCCTTCTCCATGCCGTCGAACAGCGCGTCCGCGACCACTTCCGGCTCGATCGCGGTCGGCGCGAGAACGAGTTCGCCCGCCGAACCCGCGGCGGTCAGCATGTCGGTGCGCACCCCCTGCGGACAGATGGCGTGGACCTGGACCCCCCGGTGGCGGTAGGTCAGCGAGAGCCATTCGGCGAAGGCGAGCGCACCGTGCTTGGTGACACTGTACGGGGCCGCTCCGATCATGGTCAGGAGCCCTGCGGCCGAGACGGTGGACACGAAGCGGCCGGTCCCCCGCTCCAGCCAGTCCGGCAGCAGCGCCCTGGCGGCGCGGACGTGGGCCATGACGTTGGTGTCCCAGGCCGCCTCCCAGACGGCCTCGTCGGCGAAGGCGTCGCCGCCGGAGGCGAGTCCGGCGTTGGCGCAGTAGATGTCGACCGCCCCGCCGAGGGCCTCGCGGGCCTCGGCCACGACGGCCGAGGCGTCGCCCGGCACCGGGATCGCCCGTGCGCCGATGCTCCCCGCGACGGCGGCGGCCTTGGCCGGGTCGAGGTCGTTGACCACCACCGTGGCGCCCTCGGCCGCGAAGCGGTGCGCGAGGGCGGCGCCGATGCCGCCGCCCGCGCCGGTGACGACGACTCGCTGGTCCTGGTACGCGCTCACGGGGTCCACCTCTCGTGCGGCCGGATGCCGGATCGTGGGCAGACTAACCAGTCGGTATGTCAGGAGGAAAGGGGCAGGGCTCGTAGCGTGGCCGGATGACGCTGTCGCGACGCGGGGTGCTGGGGCTGGCGGGAGCCATCGGATCGGCGGGCGCACTGGGGGCGGCGGTGCGCACCGCGCCCACGGGAACCAGCGGGGCCGGAGGGGCCGGAGGAGCCATCGGCCGGGTGCGCACCGGTTTCGAGCGGCTCGCCGCCGACGGGTACGCCGCGCTCGCCGGGGAGAGGATCGGGGTGGTCACCAACCCCACCGGGATCACCGCCGACGCCCGGCACCTGGTCGACGTACTGCACGCGGACGAACGGGTCGACCTGGTCGCGGTGTTCGGGCCCGAGCACGGCTTCCGCGGGACCGCGCAGGCGGGCGGGTCCGAGGGGGCCTCCCGGGACCCGGCGACCGGACTGCCGGTGTACGACACGTACGGCCGGAGCGGTCAGCAGCTCGCGGACGTCTTCACGGCGGCCGGGATCGACACCGTCGTCTTCGACATCCAGGACGTCGGGGCCCGCTTCTACACCTACATCTGGACCCTCTACGACTGCATGCGCGCGGCCGCGCTCGCCGGCAAGGCGATGGTGGTGCTGGACCGGCCCAATCCGGTGGGCGGCCGGCGGGCCGCGGGACCCGTACTGGAGCGGCCGTACGCGAGCTTCGTCGGCCGGGAGCCGATCGCCCTCGCGCACGGGATGACGGCGGCCGAACTGGCCCGGCTCTTCAACGGCGAGTTCCTGACGGAGAAGCCGGTCCGGCTGCGGACGGTGCCGCTGTCCGGGTGGCGGCGGGAGTCGTTCTTCGGGGAGACGGGGCTGCCGTGGATGCCGCCCAGCCCGAACATGCCGACCCCGGACACGGCCCTCGCGTACGCCGGTACCTGCCTGTTCGAGGGGACGAACCTCTCCGAGGGGCGCGGAACGACCACGCCCTTCGAGGTGGTGGGCGCGGAGGGCATCGACCGGCGGTGGGCGGAGGCGGCGAACGCGCTGGGGCTGCCGGGGGTGTGGTTCCGGGAGGCGTACTTCACCCCGACCTTCTCCAAGCACGTGGGGAAGGTGTGCGGCGGTGTCCGGCTGGTCGTGCACGACCGGGCCGCCTTCGACCCGGTACGGGCCGGGATCGGGCTGCTGATCACCGCGCGGCAGGTGTGGAACGGCTTCGGCTGGCGCGCCGACCACTGGATCGACCGGCTGACCGGCTCGGACCGGGTACGGACGCTGGTGGACGCGGGGGCGGACGTGGACGAGGTGGTGGGCGACTGGGCGTTGGGACTGGCCCGCTTCGAGGCGGTGCGCCGGCAGTACCTGCTCTACCCGTGAGCCTGCCCCGCGACCCGACCGCGGCCCGACCGTGAGCCGACCGCGTCGGGGGTCTGGTCGGGCGGGCGCCGCAGCAGGATGCTGACTGCACCGGAGGCGCGGCGTGGAGGGGGGACGTCATGGCGGACATCGGTGGCGGAAGCAGGAACGCGGTCGGGAGCGGAACCGGGGTCGGGAACGCGGTCGGGAGCGGGATCGGGGTCGCGCCGTACGCAGAGCTGACCTTCGACTCCGACGGGGACGTGGACCGGGCGACTCAGGGGGCGGTGGCCCGGATGGAAGCCACGGACCTGCTGGTCTTCGCACACGGCTGGAACAGCGACCGGTCCACGGCGACTCGGCTGTACGACCGGTTCTTCGCCCCCTTCCCGGGGCTGGTGGGTTCGGGGGTGCGGCTGGGGTACGTGGGTGTCGTATGGCCCGCGATGCGGTTCGCCGACGAGCCGATACCCGACTTCGACGCACACGGCGCCCTCGCGGAACCCGGCTTCGGTACGGCCCTGGACCCCGCCACCCGGCGCGCGCTCGGGGAGTTCTGGCCGGAGCGGGGCGCCGAGCTGGACCGGGTGGCGAACCTGCTGGAGGAACGGCCCGACTCGGCCGCCGCCTTCATCGAGTTCGGCGCACTCGTACGCGAGCTGGCGGGGGTGGACGCGGTTCCCGCCGCGGTCGCTCCCTCCGTACCGGCGATCTTCACCGACGACGTGCTGGAGGTGTGCCGGGCCCTGGCCACCGCCCTGGTCCGGGCGGGCGCACCGGCTCCGGCGGAGCCCGCCGGTCCGGGCCTCACCGTCGGCGGCGGGCTGCGCGGCCTGTGGGGCGGCGCCAAGGAGCTGCTGCGGCAGGCCGCCTACTACAAGATGAAGAAGCGGGCGGGCGTGGTCGGCGAGCGCGGACTCGGCCCGGTGCTGACGGAGCTGGCGGCCGCCCGCCCCGCGCTGCGGTTCCACCTGATCGGGCACAGCTTCGGCGCGCGGGTGGTGTCCTTCTCGCTGCGCGCGGTGCCGGACCGGGCCCGGTACGTGAAGTCCGTGACCCTGCTCCAGGGGGCCTTCTCCCACTACGCCTTCGCCGACCGGCTGCCGCACGACAAGAGCAGCGGCGGCACCCTGCGCGGCCTCCAGCGCCGGGTCGACGGACCGGTGGTCGCCTGCCATTCCCCGCACGACTCGGCCCTCAAGATCTTCTACCCGCTGGCCTCCCGGATGGCAGGCGATTCGGCCGGACTGCTGGGTTTCGACGAACGGTGGGGCGCCATCGGGCACGACGGGGTCCAGGCGGTCCCGGGTGCGCCCCGGCTGAGCCTCGAAACCGCTCTGCGCGAGGGGGTGCCGGCGACCGGTTGCGTCAGTGTGGACGCGGGCTCCGTGGTGCGGCGCGGCGGCGCCCCGTCGGGGGCGCACAGCGATATCTGCCACGAGGAACTGGCCCGGGTGGTGGTGACTGCGGGGCGCATGGGGCGCTGAGTTCTGGCCATGTGCCACCCGTACGCCTCGACCGCCCCCGCATGCGCCCGCCTCCGACCGGGCATGTTGGGCACATCGGCGGAGGTGATGGTGTGATGGCGGGATTCCGGAGTCTGGCCTACCAGGTGCGCGACGCGCGCAATGACCGGGCCTTGCGGCGCCATTCTCTGCGCCGCTGCCTGGAGCGTTTCGCGCCCTACGGGCACCGGGCGACATGGTGGCACCTGTGCGACCGGCACGGGATCGCCCCCGAGGACCGGGGGGCCGATCCCCTGCGGCTCGTCGCGGCGCTGGAGGAGCTGGAGGACGCGCGGGCGGTCTGGCTGGAGTACGAAAGGCAGTTCGCGGAACGCCGTCGGCGCGAGAAGCACCACGGCCTGCGCCGCCCGGAGTGGGCCTGGGGCGGGAGCGGGGACGCGGTGGTGCGGTGCGCGGACCCGGGCGTGCGGCCGGAGGGGACGCTGGGCGAGGTGCTGCGCCGGCTGGTGCGGGCGCTGGAGTCGGAGCCGGGGACGGCGTGCCCGGTCTGCGGGGACACCGAACTGCACTGGCCGGAGGTGGCCCCGGTCGGCCCCTGGGCGGGGGCGCTGGCCTGGGACGGGCCGGTGTGTGCGGGCTGCGGGATCGTGGTGCCCAGACCGGCCCTGGCGGACATCCCGACGGCGGGAGCCGCGTGAGGGCCCCGGTGCCGAAATCGGTCTCTGCATCCGTGCCTGCACCTGCGCCGGCGCCTGGGTCGGGGGCGATATCGGTGTCGCTGAACGGCTCGCGGAGCGCGGCCGACGGCCCGGTCGTCCCGATGTCGCCGGAAGCACTGGCCGAGTCGGCGCTGGCCGCCGTCGCCGCCGGGGCCGGAGAGGTGCTGGTGCATCCGCGCACCCCGTGCGGGCGCGAAAGCCTCTCGCCGCGGGTGGTCGGGCCGGTACTGGAGGTGCTGCGGCGCGCGGGGGTCGGCGTAGCGCTTTCGGTACCGGCGGGCGTCGCGGCCGAGCCCGATCCGGCCGGGCGGCTGGAGCGGGTGGCCGCGTGGACGGTGCTGCCGGACCGGGCGGCGGTGGACTTCGGGCAGCCGGGGGCCGCCGAGCTGGCGGAGGCCCTGCTCGCGCGGGGTGTCGCCGTGGACGCGGTGGTGCCGCTGGGCGGTGTGGCCGGGCCGGAGCCGCTCGCGCGGTTCCTCGCCTGGCCGGTGCGCGAGCCCGGGCGGGTCCGGCTCACGGCCGAACTCGCGGCGGGCGATCCGGCTCTGGTGGCGGGGCTGCACGGGTTGCCGCCGGTCCCGGTGCTGCTCTACGGGCGGGACGCGGCCGCCTGGCCGGTGCTGCGGCTGGCCGCACGGTGCGGGACGGTCGTGCGTACCGGAGCGGGGGACGTGACGCACCTGCCCGACGGGCGTCCGGCGCGGTCGAACGCCGAACTGGTGGCGGCGGCCCGGGACCTGCTGGCGGAGACGGCCTAGAGCCGCGAGCCGGTGAGGCGTTCGCCGAAGACGTCGTCCGGATTGGACAGCGCGCAGGTCTCCATCGACAGGCAGCCGCAGCCGATGCAGTCCGTCAGGTGGTCGCGCAGGCGGCCGAGCCGGGTGATGCGCTCGTCGAGTTCGGCGCGCCAGGCCTCGGAGAGGCGGGCCCAGTCCTCGCGGTTGGGGGTGCGCTCCTCGGGGAGCCGGGCGAGTGCCTCCCGGATGCTGGCCAGCGGGATGCCCACGCGCTGGGCGGCGCGCACGAAGGCCACGCGGCGCAGAGCGTCGCGGGTGTAGCGGCGCTGGTTGCCGGAGGTGCGGCGGCTGCTGATCAGGCCCTTGGCCTCGTAGAAGTGGAGCGCGGAGACGGCCGCGCCGCTACGGGCGGACAGCTGGCCGACGGTGAGCTCATGGATTTTCTCGGGAATCTGCGGCACCCGGTCGAGCGTAGTCGGAGGTCCGTTGACATACGCATGCGGGCCCCAGCATGCTGAGCAAGCGCTTATTCGTCCGTCAGTGGTCCGCGAGAGACAGGAACAGGGCATGGCCGAGCCGAGGGTCTTCACGTCCGCCGAGGAGCTGCACGCCGGGGTCGGCGAACCGCTCGGCCCCAGCGCATGGCTGGAGGTGGACCAGAAGCGCATCGACCTCTTCGCGGATGCCACCGGCGATCACCAGTGGATCCACGTGGACCCGGAGCGCGCGGCGGGCGGACCCTTCGGTTCGACGATCGCGCACGGCTATCTGACACTGTCCCTGCTGCCCAGCCTGGTCCCGCAGGTCATGCGGGTGGAGGGCATGCGGATGGGCCTCAACTACGGGACGAACAAGGTGCGCTTCCCGGCGCCGGTGCCCGTCGGCTCGCGGCTGCGCGCGACCGCCGTGATCACGGAGGTCGCGGAGGCGGGCGGCGGCGTACAGGTCACGGCCACGGTGACGGTCGAGCGGGAGGGCGGCGACAAGCCGGTGTGCGTGGCGGAGTCGGTGTCGCGCTACTACTTCTGAAGCCCGTCCGGCGGCACTACCGCGCAGGGGCCGGCCGCGCGGCCACCATGCGGAGCACGAGGTCGGCGTAGAGCCCGCCGACCTCGTCGGGCGTGCGCTGCCCGGCCACGCTGAACCAGCGCGCCACGTCGATGCACAGGGACAGCACGGCGAGCGTGGTGCCCGGCAGGTCGGGGACGTCGAACTCCCCCGCGGCCACTCCGTCGGCCAGGATGCTGCGCACGGCGGCGTCGCTCCGCCGGCGCAGCGCCACGATCTCCGAGCGGTGCTCCGGGGCAAGGGCGTCGAGCTCGTACTGGACCACGCGCGCGGTGGTGTGGTGCGCGGCGTGCCAGCGCACGAAGGACCGCACGGCGGCGTCGAGCCGGTCGGCGGGGCTGCCGGGGCCGTCGGCGGCGGTGGTCAGGATCTCCAGCGCCTTGTCGTGGCCGATCCGGCTGATCCGGTGGAGCAGCTCTTCCTTGGTCTTGTAGTGGATGTAGAGCGCGGCCGGGCTCATACCGGCACGGCCCGCGATGTCACGTGTGGTGGTGGCGTGGTACCCGCGCTCGGCGAAGGCTTCGACGGCGGCGACCAGCAGTCGCCGCGCGGCGTCGGGGGTGACCTCGGACCACGGCTTGTAGCCGTCGACCGTATCCTCCGCGCTGCCCATCGCTCACTCACCCTTCACCGTATGGAAGGCAACACCCTACCGGAGGGTGAGCAAGCGCTTAGCCGTGTCGGGCGCGGCGCGCGGGGCCGGTGCGCGGGGCCGGTGCGCGGGGCCGGTGTGCGGGGCCGGGGCGCGGGGCCGGGGCGCGGCTCGACCGGATCCGGGCCCGTCGGGCGGGCTACTTCGGTGCGAAGGGGTCGTACTCGGCCATTATCTTCTCCATCCTGGCCTGATCCACCCGGCTGACGATCTGCGTGACCTCCTGGCGGTCGCGGATCACCTTGGCGAGGGTGAAGGCCGAGGTGGTGAGGTAGAGGACCGCGATTCCGAGGAAGGCCCGGACCCAGCCGTCCACCTCCAGGTTGTAGATCCCCACGGACACGGCGCCGATGGCGATGCCGAAGGAGGCGACGGCCTGGCCGTAGTACGCCCCCGTGCTCTGCTGCTTGACCGGTGTCTCGTTCATGGGTCGAGCATCGGGCGGACCGGCGCGGCGCACATCCGCACGCGTACTCATACCGGGTACTCATCCCACGTACTCACCACGCACGCTCACCCCGCGCGCCCATGGGGGCGGCCGACCGGCCTCAGAACGCCGAAACCCCGGTGCGGGCGCGGCCGATGAGCAGCTTCTGGATCTGGCTGGTGCCCTCGTACAGGGTCATCACGCGGGCGTCGCGCAGCAGCTTGCCCGCCGGGTACTCGTCGATGTAGCCGTACCCGCCGTGCACCTGGAGGGCGTTGCTCGCGGCGCGCACGGCGGCCTCGGAGGCGAAGAGCTTGGCGGTGGAGGACTCGGTGGCGAAGGGCTGCCCGCGGTCGATGAGGTCGGCGACCCGCCAGGTGAGCAGCCGGGCCGCGTCCACGTCGACCGAGATGTCCGCGATGAGCTCCTGGACCAGCTGGTGGTGGGCTATCGGCTTGCCGAACTGCTCGCGCTGGGCGGCGTACGAGAGCGCCGCGTCCAGGGCCGCCTGGGCGATGCCGACGCAGCCGGCGGCGACCGACATCCGGCCCTTGGCGAGGGCGGACATGGCGACGGAGAAGCCCTTGCCCTCGGGGCCGAGCATCGTGGAGGCGGGCACGCGGACGCCGTCGAGGACGAGTTCGGCGGTGGCCTGGCCCCGCAGGCCGAGTTTGCCGTGGATCTCGCGGCGGGTCAGGCCGGGGGTGTCGGTGGGAACGAGGAAGGCGGAGACCCCGCGGTGGCCCGGCTCGTCGCCGGTACGGGCGAAGAGCAGCACCACGTCGGCCCACGTGCCGTTGGTGATGAACATCTTGCTGCCGTCGAGTACGTACGTGTCCCCCTCGCGCACGGCGCGCGTGGTGAGGTTGCCGGCGTCGGAGCCGGTGCCGGGCTCGGTCAGTCCGAAGCAGCCGAGCGCGTCGCCGGAGCAGAGGCGAGGCAGCCAGGCGCGCTTCTGGTCCTCGGTGCCCCAGGCGGCGATGGTCTTGGCGACCAGGCCGAGGGAGACGGAGACGATCCCGCGCACGGCCGAGTCGCCGCGCCCGAGCTCCTCGGTGACCAGGACGTAGGCGAGGTGGTCGCCGCCGGAGCCCCCGTACTCCTCGGGGACGGTCAGGCCGAGGAAGCCCAGCGCGCCCAGCTTCTTCACGATGGCCCGGTCCACGCTCTCGGCGCGGTCCCACTCGGCGGCGTACGGGGCGACCTCGCGCTCGGTGAACTCGCGGGCGAGCCGGCGGACGGCGGTCTGCTCCTCGCTCAGCTCCAGATTCACCGGGCACCTCCGGACGGGATCGGCGCCTTTAACTAGCACCGGTAGTTTATGGCGGGCAGGCCCTACTATGTGGCGCATGGCCAGACCGCGCAAGCCCCTTCTCAGCCGGGACCGCATCGTCGAGGCGGCCGGCGCCCTGGTGGACGCCGAGGGGCTGGAGGCGGTGTCGACGCGACGGCTGGCGGCCGCGCTCGGGGTCAGCGGGCCCTCGCTCTACAACCACTTCCGCACCAAGGACGAGATCCTGGACGCGGTGGCGGACTCGGTGAGTGCGCGGGTCGACCTGTCGATGTTCGACGGCGGACAGGACTGGCGGGGGGCCCTGCACGCGTGGGCGCATTCGTACCGGGACGCCCTCGCGGACCACCCCAACATCGTGCCGGTGCTGGCGCGCGGTCCGGGCCGCCGGCCGGCCGGACTGCGGCTGGCGGACGCGGTGTTCGGGGCGATGACGGAGGCCGGGTGGTCGCCGGCGCAGGCGACCAGGATCGGCGCACTGATGCGGTACTTCATCCTGGGCTCGGCGGTGGCCTCCTTCGCGCGGGGTTTCGTGGACGACCGGGCCGCGTACGACCCGGCGGACTACCCGCACCTCGGCCAGGCCCACCTGCTGGCGGAGCGCGGGCGCGAGGTGGACGAGGGCGCCTTCGAGACGGGCCTGGCGGCGCTGCTGGACGGGCTGGCCCTCCAGTACGAGGCCCTGAAGGGGGCGGTTTGACGCACGGAGACACCGACTTGATCGGCGCGGTGCGGGCCGACGACGCGGCGCGAGTCCGCGCACTGCTGGAGGCAGCGGCCGATCAGGCCGTCCGGGCCGCTCCGCACGCAGGCCGTGCGGATGGCTCGGATCCGCCGGGTGCGGACACGCTCTGTGTTGACGCGCCCGGTGCGGAGGCCCTCGGTGCGGCGGCACTTCGTGCGGATGGCTTCGATGCCGACGCGCTCGGTGCGGACGGCCTGTCGGCGTTGGACATCGCGGTGGCCCGCGGCTCGTACCCGGTGGTCCAGGCCCTGCGCGAACACGGCGTACGCCTCGACCGCGTGGGCCCCGACGGCCGGACCCCGCTGCTGCGGGCGGTCGACGCCGGGGCCTACGCGGTCACCACGCTCCTGCTGTCCTCCTCGGTACCGCTGTGGCCCACCGGACCCGACGGGCGGACCGCCCTGCAACTGGCCCGCCACTGGCACGAGACGGGCGCCGAGAACGAGTTGCGCCGCAGGACGGCAGCCACAGGGCCCGCGGAGCTCAGCCGGGTGCCGGACGACGAGTACTCCTTCACCGGCCTGCTGCGGCTGCCGGGCACCGGGGTCTCCGTGCGCACCGGCCACACGGCGATCCTGTGCGCGCTGGAGGCTGTGCACGGGATACGCGCGCCCTTCGCCGACCTCCTCGCCCGCGCCGAGGCCGAGGCCGACCTCCAGGGCGTCACGCGCAACGCGGCCGTCACGGTCCTGCACACCAGAGCCGACCGCGCGACGTGGGAGGAGGCCGCGGCGCTGCGCCCCGGTTCGCGCCCTTCCGTACGGCACTTCGGCGCCGAGGTGATGCGCTGCATCAGCCTCTTCGACGAGTGCGACAAGTGCGGCACGTACGACGAACGTGGCGAGGGCGAGGGCGAGGGCGAGGAGGACGGCGGGTGTGCCGACGGGCCCGCGTGCGTGACGCAAGCGACGCAGGACCTCTTCCTTCGCTGGGCGGCCGAGGAACCGGCCCCGGAGGTGCTCGCCGTTCTGCTCCGCGGCCTGTCGGACTGCCCCGCGCTGCCTCGCACCGCTCTCGCCGGGGCCCTGCTCCCCCACGTACGGCATCCCTCCGCCGTGGTCCGTCGCTCTGTCGCCCAGGCGTTCATCGGCTGCGCGGGCGAGGAGGGGGTCTTCGCGGAACTGCTCGGGTACCTCGGGGACGGCGATGCCGAGGTGCGTGCCCAGAGCTGCGTCGCGCTGGCGCACCGAGGGGAGCGTTCCCGTGCGGTGCGCGACGCCCTGATGCCGCTCCTGTCCGACCCGTCGGTCGAGATCCGGATCCAGGCGGTACGGGCGCTGGTCCTGCTCGACGACCCGCGCGGCGAGGAGGCGCTCGACCGGCTCGGCTCCGGGTACCCCGAGGACGGACCCGGCTACTGGTCCCTGTACGACGCGTACCGCCACCTGCGGCTGCGCAGGGCGGCGGGCGCGCGCGACGGACGGGGTTAGAAGACGACGAGGGAGCGGCCGCCCTTGCCGGCCAGCATGGCGTCGAAGGCCGCCGGAATGTCGTCGAGGGTGATGCGGTCGGTGACCAGGGCGCCCAGGTCGAGGCGGCCCGCGCGGACGTGCTCGGCGATCACCGGGAGGTCGCGGGCGGGGTCGCTGTTGCCGTAGACGCAGCCGGTGAGGGTGCGGGCGAAGTGGAAGATCTCCAGGGCGTGGAAGGTGACCTGCTGGTCCTTGCCGCCGATGCCGACGACCGTGGTGCGGCCGCCGCGGCGGGTCGACTCCCAGGCGCCGCGGATGGTCTCCGCCCGGCCGACGCACTCGACGGCGACGTCCGCGCCCTGCCCGCCGGTCAGCGCGCGGATCTGCTTGGCGGTGGTGTCGGAGGCGAGCACGAACTCGGTGGCTCCGGCCGCGCGCGCCAGCTCCTCCTTGGCCGGGGACACGTCGACGGCGATGACCGGGCCGGCCTGCGCGATCCGCGCGGCCTGGAGGGCGGCGAGGCCGACCCCCCCGACCCCGAACACGGCCACGGACTCGCCCGGGCGGACCTGGGCGCTGTGCCGGACGGCCCCGTAGCCGGTGAGGACGGCGCAGCCGAGCAGGGCGGCTTCGGCGAGCGGGATCCCGTCGGGGGCGGGCAGCACGCAGTTGGCCGCGACGACGGTCTCCTCGGCGAAGGCGGCCACGTTCAGCCCGGGGTGCAGTAGGGTGCCCTGCGCGTCGTGCGCGTGGACCGCGCCGACCCCGGCGAGCGCGGTGGCGCAGAGCCAGACCTCGCCGATCGTGCAGTGGTGGCACGCCCCGCAGGACGGGGCCCAGTTGAGCACCACGCCGTCACCGGGGGCGACGTGGGTGACGCCCTCCCCCACGGCGAGGACCGTGCCCGCGCCCTCGTGGCCGAGGACGGCGGGTACGGGGACCCGCATGGTGCCGTTGGTGAGGGAGAGGTCCGAGTGGCACACCCCGGCGGCGGCGAGCCGCACCCGGACCTGCCCCGGGCCGGGATCCGGCAGCACGATGTCCCGAATCTCCAACGGGGCTCCGACGGCGGGCAGGACGGCGGCGCGGACCATGGTCGTCATCTCGACTTTCCGGTGCTGGGCGGGAGCGGAACGGTGCCGGGAGGGCGGCCGATCCGGCGGGGGTGGGCGACCCGGCGGGGGCGATCCGGCGGGGGGGTGGGCGGATCCGGTGGGGGGGTGGGCGGATCCGGTGGGGGGGGATCAGAACTGCAGGGACTTGGTCTGGAGGTACTCGGCCAGGCCGTGCGGGCCCAGCTCGCGGCCCACGCCCGACTGCTTGTAGCCTCCGAAGGGTGCGAGCACGTTGAAGCGGCCGCCGTTGATGTCCACCTGCCCGGTGTCCATACGGCGCGCGAAGGCCACGGCCGTCGCCTCGTCGGCGGCCCAGACGGCGCCGCCCAGCCCGTAGACGGTGCCGTTGGCGATGCTGAGGGCCTCCTCCTCGTCCTCGTAGCGCAAGATCGACAGCACCGGGCCGAAGATCTCCTCCTGGGCGATGGTCATGTCGGGCGTGACGTCGGCGAACACCGTCGGCGCCACGAAGTACCCCTGCTCCTGCGGCGCGTCGGGCCCGCCAGCGACCAGGCGCGCACCTTCCTCCACGCCCTTGGCGATGAAGCCGCGGACGCGCTCGTGCTGCTTGGCGTTGACGACCGGGCCGACGCGGATGCCGGCCTGGCGGGGGTCGCCGGTGGGGTAGTTGGCGACGGCGGCGGCCGCGAGCGAGACGGCCTCCTCGTACTGGTCCCGGTGGACGAGCATCCGGGTGAGCGCGTTGCAGCTCTGGCCGGTGTTGTTCATGACGTGTCCGACGCCTGCCGCGACGGCCTTGGCCAGGTCGGCGCCGGGCAGGATGACGTTGGCCGACTTGCCGCCCAGTTCGAGCGCGACCCGCTTGACGGCGGCGCCGGCCGTGGCGCCGATCAGCTTGCCGACCGCGGTCGAGCCGGTGAAGGAGACGAGGTCGACCCCCTCGTGCGCGGCCAGGGCCTGGCCCGCGACCGGACCGGTACCGGTCACCAGGTTGAAGACACCGGCCGGGATGCCCGCCTCGTGCACGGCTTCGGCGAAGAGCTGTGCGGTCAGCGGGGTGTCCTCGGCCGGCTTGAGGACGAGGGTGCAGCCGGCGGCGAGAGCGGGCGCCACCTTTGCAACGACCTGGTGCAGCGGATAGTTCCAGGGGGTGATGGCCCCGACCACCCCCACCGGTTCCAGCAGCACGGTGGAGTTCCCGATCTGCTCCTCGAAGGCGTACGAGGTGGCGAGTTCGGCGTAGGAGGCGGCCACGGCGATCGGCGATCCGACGTGGACCGCCTTCGAGAAGCCGAGCGGCGACCCGAGCTCGGCGGTGATGGTGTCGGTCAGCTCGCTCTTGCGGGCCACCAGCGCGTCGCGCAGCGCGCCGATCAGGGCGCCCCGCTCGGCCGGGGGCGTGGCCGCCCAGCCGGGGAGGGCCGCGCGGGCCGCCCGTACGGCCGTGTCCACGTCCTCCTCGGTGCCGGCCGGGACCGTGCCGATGACCTGGCCGTCGGCCGGGTTCACGACCTCGATCAGCTCGCCACCGGCGGCCGGCCGCCACGCGCCGTCGATGTACATCCCGTCGTGGGCCTTCATGGCATTCCTCCCGAGCACGCACGAGCGCGTAGATCCGACCTCCCGAACACCCTACAAACTAGCGCCGGTAGTTTTTCCCTGCCAGGGGTGCGGGATGTCAGATGATGCCGAAAAGCATCCCCGCCGCCAGGACCACGAGGGAGGTCAGGGCCGCCCATTTCACGGTGAACCGGGTGTGGTCGCCGAACTCCACCTTGGCCATGCCGACGAGGACGTAGACGGCCGGAACCAGCGGGCTCGACATGTGCAGTGCCTGGCCGACGAGGGAGGCGCGGGCGATTTCGAGCGGGGAGACCCCGTGGGCGGCGCCGGCCTCGGCCAGGACGGGCAGGACGCCGAAGTAGAAGCCGTCGTTGGACATGAAGTAGGTGAGCGGCAGGCTGAGCAGGCCGGTGACCAGCGCCATGTGCGGGCCCATGCCCTCGGGGATGGCGCCGACGAGCCAGTCGGCCATGTGCTTGACCATGCCGGTGCCGGTGAGGACGCCGGTGAAGACGGCGGCGGCGAAGACCATGCCGGCGACGTTCAGGACGTTGTCGGCGTGGGCGGCGATCCGGGCCTTCTGGTCGGGCATGTGCGGGAAGTTGACGGTGAGCGCGAGAGCGGCGCCGAGGAGGAACAGCACCGGGATGGGCAGCAGCTCCATGATCATCGCGGTGAGCAGGGCGACGGTCAGGCCGGCGTTGAACCAGTACAGGCGCGGGCGCAGGGTGGGACGGTGCGGATCCAGGCCCTGGAAGCCGTCCTCGGGGGCAGCGGCGTCGCCGCCCGCGTGCAGGGCCGCGGCGGAAGCGGTGGCAGAGGCAGGAGCGGGGCCTGCGCCCGCGGCGACGGAGCCGGACCCGGACCCGGCGACCGAGCCGGAGCCAGGGCCAGCGCCGACGCCGGCCGGGGATTCGGTGGCGGCAGGGGCACCGGACGCCCCGGGGGCGGCCGGGACCAGCTCCTCCTCGACCGCCTCCCGCTCCACCTGCCCGGGCAGCACCAGCATGCCGACCCGGCGGCGCTCCTTCACGCCGAGGACGTACGCCAGGACGAAGACGAAGAGGAGCCCCACCGCGAGGGCCGGGATCATCGGGACGAAGATGTCGGCGGCGTCGAGCTTGAGGGCGGTGGCGGCGCGGGCGGTCGGACCACCCCAGGGGAGGGTGTTCATGACCCCGTTGGCCGTGGCGGCGACGCCCGTCATGACCACCAGGCTGAGGCCGAGCCGCTTGTAGAGCGGATACATGGCCGAGACCGTGATCATGAAGGTGGTCGAGCCGTCGCCGTCGAGCGAGACGATCGCGGCGAGGACGGCGGTGCCGACCACCACGCGCATCGGGTCCGCCTTGCAGAAGCGCAGGATGCCGCGGACGACCGGGTCGAAGAGGCCGACGTCGATCATCACTCCGAAGTAGACGATGGCGAACATCAGCATGGCGGCGGTCGGGGCGAGCTTCCCGACGCCGTCGATGACGTAGTCGCCGAGGTGCGCGCCCTTCCCTGCGAACACGCAGAAGAGTGCGGGGATGAGGACGAGCGCCGCGATGGGCGACATTTTCTTCAGCATGATCAGTACCAGGAAGGTCGCGATCATGGCGAAGCCGAGGAAGGTCAGCATGTGGGGAAGGTAGGTGCCCCCTCAGCACGCCAACAAGACGTCTACGCGTGAGCAATACGAGCAAAACCCCAGCTCAGGGCAGGGGTGCCAACTCGACGGGGAAGCCGTTGAGCACCGCCGTGCCGGACAGCCGGTCCATGCGGGTGCCGTCGAGCAGCTGGTTGACGTTGACGCCGGGCACCGCGGCGGCCACGGACAGCCGCGAACCGGCGCGATCGTGGCCCCACCCGTGCGGGAGGCTCACCACGCCGCTGCGGACGGTGTCGGTGACCTCGACGGGCACCTCCAGGCTCCCGCCCTCGGCGGTGATCCTCGCCCGCCCTCCGTCGACGAGACCGAGGCGGTCGGCGTCGTGCGGATGGACGTGAAGGGTGCACCGGTTGGAACCTCCGGTGAGGGCCGGGACGTTGTGCAACCAGCTGTTGTTGGACCGCAGATGGCGGCGGCCCACGAGCACCAGGGCGGCGGGGCGTTCGGCGAGCGCCGCGCGCAGCCCGGGCAGCTCGGCCGCGATCGGGTCCGGCAGCAGCTCGATCCTGCCGCTGCGGGTCTTGAGCACGCCCGGGAGCCGGGGCCGCAGCGGGCCGAGGTCGATGCCGTGCGGCGCCTGCCGCAGGTCGTCGAGGGTCAGGTCGTACGGGCCGGTGCGCAGCATCAGGTCGAGGCGCCGCTCGGGGCCGGTGGTGCCGGTCAGGATGCGGGCCAGTTCCTGCGGGTCGCCGCCGTGCAGCGGTGAGTGGGGGTCGGCGACGGCCCGGGCCAGGGTGTCGGCGATGACCCGCTCGTCGACGGCCTCCGGCGGCGCGCCGTGCAGCCCGGAGACGGCGAGGATCAGGCGCGCGTGGATCTCGCACTCGTCCATGCGCCCGTCCTCCAGCGGGAGGGAGGCGGGCGAGTACCGGGCCTGGTTGCGCACGGCGAAGCCGTTGAACGCGAAGTCGAAGTGCGCACTGCGGGAGGGCGGCGGCGGTGGCAGGACGACGTGTGCGTGGCGCGAGGTCTCGTTCAGGTACGGGTCGACCGAGACCATGAAGTCGAGCCCGGCGAGCGCCGCGTCCAGCCGGTCGCCGTCGGGTGCGGACAGGACCGGGTTGGCGGCGATGGCGAGCAGCACCCGGATCCGCCCTTCGCCCGGAGTCTCGATCTCCTCCGCCAGCGCGGCCATGGGCAGTTCACCCTTGGCCTCGGGGTGGCCGCCGACCCGGCTCGACCAGCGGCCGAGGGCGAATCCCCGGCCCGGGCCGGCGGGCCGGCCCGCGGGGGATGTGGCGGAGAGCGGGAACAGGGCTCCGCCCGGCCGGTCCAGGTTGCCGGTGAGGATGTTGAGTACGTCGACCAGCCAGCTCGCCAGCGTGCCGAACTCGACGGTGCAGCTGCCGATCCGTCCGTAGACGGCGGCGGTGGGCGCGGCCGCGAGCTCCCGGGCGAGCGTGCGGATCTCGGCGGCGGTGAGGTCGCAGGCGGGTGCGACGGCCTCAGGAGTGAAACTCCAGAGGGCGGCGCCGAGTTCCCCGATGCCCTCGCTGTGTTCCTCCAGTGCGCCGGGGGCGGCGAGCTTCTCCTCGATCAGGGTGTGGGCGAGCGCGGCGAGGAGCAGCGCGTCACTGCCGGGGCGCGGCGCGAGATGGCGGTCGGCGAGTGCAGCGGTGCGCGTACGGCGCGGGTCGACGACGACCAGGGTGCCGCCGCGGGCCCGCAGGGCTTTCAGCCGGCCGGGGAAGTCGGGGGCGGTGCACAGGGAGCCGTTGGACTCGACGGGGTTGGCGCCCAGGAGGAGCAGGAAGTCGGTCCGGTCGAGGTCGGGGACCGGGATGGCGAAGGGGTCGCCGAAGAGGAGTCCGCTGGATACGTGCTTGGGCATCTGGTCGAGCGTGCTGGCGGTGAAGAGGTTGCGGGTGCCGAGGGCCTTGAGGAGCAGCGGCGGGTAGAGGGCGCCGGCCATCGTGTGGACGTTCGGGTTGCCGAGCACGACGCCGACCGACTGGGGCCCGTACTGCCCGACCAGGGCGGGAACGGCGGCGGCAATGGCGTCGAAGGCCTCCTCCCAGGTGGCCTCCCGCAGCCGGCCGTCACGGCGGACGAGCGGGCCGCGCAGCCGGTCGGGGTCGGAGTCGAGCGCTCCGAACGCGGCCCCCTTGGGGCAGATGAAGCCGCGGCTGAAGACGTCCTCGCGGTCACCGCGGGCGCCGGTGACCGCGCCGTCCTCGAGGGTGAGGGTCAGGCCGCAGGTGGCTTCGCAGAGGGGGCAGATGCGCAGGGCGGTGCGGGACATGGGCCCTCCAGGGGCGGCGGTCTGCGACACGGGCACGCGGGCGCACCGAGCATACCGACCGGTACGCACGGAGGGGAGGGGTCAGTCGAGGACGCGGGCGAGATAGGCGTGCATCATGGCGCGGGTCTCGTCGACGATCCCGGGATCCCCGGCCGGGTCGGTCCGGAAGGCGAGCTGGATCAGCGCGTCGGTGGCCTCGACGGCGACGAGGACGGCCCGTTCCAGGGCGACGTCGGGGGTGAGGCCGAGGTGCGCGGAGAGCAGCTCTGTCAGCCGGGCGGCGACCTGGTGGTTCGGGTCCGCCTCCGGGCCGTCGACGGGCGGCGCGGGCACGCCGAAGTCGACGAGCGCGAAGCCGGGCATGCTGCGCTTCATCGCCAGGTACTCGTCCAGCACCGCGTCCACGACGGGCCGCCAGTGGGTGGCGGGGAGGTCGGCGAGCCGGTCCGCGATGCCGTCGACGTAGCGGTCCAGGTTGCGGTGGGCGAGGGCGATGGCCATGGCCCTCTTGTTGCCGAAGAAGCGGTAGACGGAGCCGATCGGCACGCCGGCGCGCAGGGCCACGGCACGGGTGCTGAGGTTCTCGTACCCGGTCGCGTCGAGCAGCTCGGCGCAGGCGTCGAGGATCCGGGCGAGCCGGTCGGCGCTGCGCTGCTGGATCGGCGTACGGCGCAGGGAGTGGGCGGGAGGCACGGGGTCCATCATGCCGCTCCTCGCTTCCGGGTTCGGTGGGGGCCTCAGCCTCAGTTCAGCAGAAGCCCGATCCCCCCGATGGTGTAGGTGATCATCAGCGCCAGCAGCGGCAGCTGTCCGGCCACCGCTTTCGCGGGCGGGAAGAGGCGTACGGAACGGTCGTGGGCCGCGACGACACCGAGGACGTGGCCGGTGACGACGGCGATGACCTGGAGGGCGGCGAGGCCGCCCGGACCCAGTGGTGGCAAGGGTTCGGGGGCGTTGTCAGTGCCGAGTGCCATGCTTACTGTGCGTGGTCCTTCGACTACAAGGAGGGAGAAGTAGTGGGCGATGAGATAGCCGAGTGCGATCGGGACGAGTGAGTGCGCGAAGGCGGTGAGCGGGCCGGGGTGCGGGCCGCTCACGAGTCGGGTGGCCGCGGCGCAGAGGCAGTACAGCGTGGCGACGAGGGCGACGGAGGCGAGCAGTCCGAGTGTGGCCGTGGGGGTGCGGCCGAGGGGGGAGGTCTGAAGGACGTTGATCCACGAGGGGTTGTCGGAGAAGCCGTCGTAGGCGGTGGAACCGAGCAGGACGCAGACGGTGGCGACGAGTCCGGGCCGCTCGGGTGTCGCGTCGAGTCCGTGGAAGGGGTTACGGAGGACGAGGCGGCCGTCGCTTCGACGGCCGAGGGGGGAGAGCCGGGCCAGGAGGGTGGAGTACGCCTCGAAGGCGTCGCCGTCGTCGAACCAGCGCTCGCCGAAGCGGGCGGCGAGCAGGAGTTGGGCGGTGGCGTAGGCGGTGATCGCGATCAGGAGGGTGGTGGTGGATGCGGGTTCAGGAGCGACGAGTTCGAGCCAGGTGAAGCCGAACAGCCCGACGGCGGCAGGCCATTGGCCGAGCCGGGCGGGGAGGGGGTGATGGCCGCGGGCCGGAACGGCGTCGGGGGCGCTGCCGGGGTCGGGCGCGGGGCCGGAGCCGGGCTCGGGGCCGGGCTCGGGCTCGGGGCGGCGCGGGGCCCGGGAGAGCAGGCGGTGCAGGGTGCGGAGCGGGTTGAGCAGGCGCCAGACGGGGCCGAGGAGGAGGGAGGCCGGGACGAGTCCAACCCAGAGGAGGACGTAGACGGCGCCGGGAGCGGGGTTGTGCGCGGGGTCGTCGGGACCGAGGAGGAGGTACAGCAGGACGGCCAGGGCGGCGGCGAGTCCCAGGCCGCGCAGGGCGGTTCGGGTGGCCGGCGAGTCGGCCACCCGCTGCAGGGCGACGGGCAGGGCGAGGCCCGAGCGCTCTCCGCGGAAGCGGGAGGTGGACCAGAGCAGGCCGAGCGCGAGGAAGGAGACGAACAGCGCGGCGAAGGCACCGGCGAAGGCGTAGAAGGGAGAGATGGGCAGATCGTGCTGGGAGCCGATCCCGTGCGCGAGCGAGGTGAGCGGATCGGCCGGGTGAAGGACCACGCCCTGGCCGTCGCCGTCACCGCCGCCACCGCCCGGGATGGCCCCCGGCCCGAGGGGGCTCAGCACGGACCCGCCCCGAAGCGCGCCGCCCCGCGGGCAAGGCGCCCGAGCATCCCGAACCCCGGCCCGAGCCCGGTCGACCGGGGCCGGGAGGCAACTCGGCCCGCGGGCCGAGCCCTACGCCCGGGCCGGGATCCGGGCTGGGACCGCGACCCGGGCCGGGGCCGCGATCCGGGCTCGGACTCAAGCCCTGCCCCGGACATGGGGCCGAACGCAGCACCGGCTTCCGTCCCCGGCGCGGGGCCGAACGCGGGCCGTGGCCCGCGCGCGGGCCACGGGCCGTGCCGGCCAAGCCTGGGCGGCGGCTGGTGGGCGAGCCCGGGCGCCAACTGCTGGGCGAGCCCGAGCGGCGGCTGCTGCTGGCCGGGCCTGGGCGGCAGCTCCTGGCCGAGCCCGGGCGGCGGCTGCTGGGCGAGCCCGGGCGGCGGCTGCTGGCCGGGCCCGGGCGACGGCTGCTGGGCGAGCCCGGGCGACGGCTGGTGGGTCGGGTGGGGGCGGGTCATCGGACGAGGAGTTGGGTCAGGACGAGGCTGGACTCGTGGGTTTCGACCTCGAAGAGGCCCGTGCGGTCGACTGTCAGGATCAGGGTGGCCTCCTGGCCTGCTGGCAGGACCAGCTCCTTGTCGTAGCCGTGGACGTGCAAGGTGTCCGCGCGGTCGCTGGTGACGCGCAGGGCCACGCGTTCTCCGCGCCGCAGCTCGGTGCGGGCGGGGGCGGGACTGACCTTGCCGTCCCGGACGGTGATGGCGACCGTCCGGTCGGCCTGCTCCGGAGTCGGAGTCGAGGTCGGAGCAGGGGCCGGAGCCGGGCTCTCGCCGTGGCTGTGGCCACCCGCCTGCCCCGGGGCGGTGGCGGTGGCGGTGAGCTGGGCCGTGCCCTCGACCGGCTTGCCCGACACGGCCCAGGCGGTGTGGTCGTCCGCGTAGAGGCGGACGGTCAGGGTGTGCGCGCCCTCGGGGACCTGCGCCGCGGGCAGGTGGAACCAGGGGCCGTACAGCCTGGCCAGTTTGCGCCCGTCGAGCTCCAGGTGCGCGTGGCCCGCGCCCGGGAGGGCGGCGCCACCGGTGCTGTCGGGGGTGAAGCGATAGTTCTTCACGGCCAGTTGGAGGTTCCACCCGTCCTCGCTGTCCGGGCGGACCGTCACCTCGACCTCCGGCGCACCCTGGGCCGGGACCTCGCGGAGCCGGTGGCCGGTGGCGTCGGTGGCCGTGAGCAGGGTGCCCACGCTGCCGGAGGCCTGCTCGTGGCTGGTCCCGGGCTTGTGGTGGGTGGTGGCCCGCCCGCCGCACCCCGTCGCCGCGCCGCCCGCGAGGAGCAGGGCGAGGGCGAGCACGGCTGCGGCGCGGGCGGTTCGGCGGAGCCTGCGGGCTGCGCGGGGCGGCGGCGTACGGCAGGCGTCGCACCGGCTGTCGCCGTCGGACCAGCGGTCACGCCGGTCCTCGGACCCGCCGTTGGACCGGTGCGCGGACCCGTCGTCGGACCGGTGCTCGGGCTGGTGCTCGGGCCCGTCGTCGGGCCGGGGCTCGGACCCCCCGTGGGGCCAGTGGTCGGGCCGGTTGGTCATGGATGGCCTCCTGGGGGCGGGACGGCCCGGTTGGGGGTCACGGCGCGGGGTTGGGGGTGGTCGGGGGCTCCGGTGCCGCCGCGTGGAGCGCCGGGGCGGGGCCCGCGGGGACCGGGGCGCGGTCGCCCGCGGGGTCGCCGCCCGGGCCGGACGGGGTGCCCGGGCGGGCCGAGGCAACCACCGCCCACAGGATCCAGACCACGGCGACCAGGGCCCGTACCCAGGCGGGGCTCAAGGGGATCCACGGGATCATCAGGACCGCCTTGTCGAAGGCGTCCAGCAGGGTGAGCCCGGCCAGCAGCAGGGTCAGGCGGGCCAGCCACGGGCGGCCGGTGCGCAGGGCCAGGCCGGCGCCCGTCCACCACAGGCCGAGCAGGAGCAGGGCCAGTGCGGGGACGAAGGTGGCGGTCAGGGCCGTGGTGGAGCCGGCCACGTCCAGGACCAGGCCCGCCAGCCCGGCCAGCGAGGCGGCGGTGCCCAGCCGCGAGCCGCGCAGGCGGCGCCACCACAGGGCCCCGCCGACCAGCAGCAGGACCGCGGCGACGGCCAGTGCGAGCTGGGTCTCCACCCGCTCCGGACCGCGCGCGCCGTACCAGTCGCAGCCGGCCGGGAGTTTGCGCGCCTGGACGTTGTAGTCGGCGCAGACGAGGAGCTGGACCAGCTTGACCGGTTCCCCGACCAGCCGGGAGGACGCCCCCGAGACCTCGCCCCGGCGGTCACCGCACTGCGGGACTGCGCCCGGGGTGGAGCCGTCGGGTCCGTCCTGCCAGCAGTTGGCGCGCCCCTGGCCGTCCCACCACACGTCCATGCCGTTGGGGCGGGAGGCGCCGGACTTGTCCTTGCCCATGACGTTCCCGGCGTACCGGTTGTGGTGGGAGGTGTCGGTCTGCTTCGACCATGCCTCCTCGCCGCGGATGAAGGCGGGGACGGCGCTGAGGAAGAAGCCCGCGCGCTCGTGCCCGTACACCCAGTTGCCCTCGTAGAGGTTCCAGTTGCCGCCCGCGGTGATGATGCCGGTGCCGGGGGGCATGGAGATCTGCGGGCAGACGACGCCGCGCTCGTAGCCGCGCTCGATCGGCGGCTTGGCGCAGGTGCCGTCGGCGACGAAGCGGTAGTAGTCCTGGTTGTTGTCGTGGATCACGTTCCGCTCGAATTTGGCGTGGTTCTGCGGGAGTCCGGGGTGTCCGGGGAAGGCGCTGTCCATCGAGGCGCCGCCCATGTTTTGGTCGAACTCGTTGTCGTGCACCCAGACCGAGTCGCCCGCGGTGCCGGAGTAGCCGACCATGTTGTGGTGGCTGCGGCAGCCGGTGATCTCGATGGAGTACCGGGGGACTTCGTAGCCGCGGCCGTCGTTGATGTTCGAGGCGCTGCCCGGGTAGATGCCGGAGTCGCCGTTCCCGTACGACTCGCAATTCTTGTAGAGCCCGTGGTCGCTGGCGAAGGTCAGGAAGCCGTACTCGTCGTTCCAGCGGGTCAGCACGTCGTCGATGACGAAGCCGTCGCCGGCCAGCACGTACAGCGAGTTGAAGGTGGTGCGCTGGGCGGTGAAGTTTCGGAAGTAGATGCCGTTCGACTTGTCCGCACGGATGGCGTTCAGCTTCTGGTACTTGGCGTCGACGACCACGTCGAGCCGTGACGCGCCGGTGCCCTCGATCTGCAGGTTCGTCTTGCCGAGGATCGCGACGAGGTTCTGGTTGTGCCGGCACTGCACCTGCTGCTCGTAGGACAGGATCTGGTAGCCCAGCGAGGACTCGGGGGCCTTCAGTGCGGCGCACTCCCCCGTCGGCGCGGGGAGCGAGGGCTCCTCCTCGTAGAGGCCGGGGAGGATCGCGATGTTCATCCCGGGCCGGTCGACGGCGTCGACGGCCTCCTGGAGGTGCCGGTAGCCGCTCTTCTCGCACCGCTCGTACAGGGCGAGGTTGCGCTGCCGGAGCTCTTCGGGGAAGGCGGATATCCGGCGCTCGAAGGCGGGCCGGTCGGTCTTGCAGACGATCAGGTCGGGCTCCGCCCTGCGGTACTCGGGTACGGATCCGGAGCCGTCCGGGAGGGTGATCGGGCGCTCCTCGTGCGCGCGGGCGGCGGGCGCGGCGACGAGGAGGGACACAAGAGCGAGGAGGGCGGCGAGGAGCGCCGCCGGCACGGCAGGAAACCTGCGGGTCCACGACATGCGCGTGAGAGTAGAGCAATGTTCATCTTTTGGGATCCCCCTCGACCGAATCCGTCCTCCCGCCCGGCCGAAAGCCCCCCGACCACCCCGGCACCCGTCACCCCCCTCTCCCAGCTCCCCCCTCTCAGCCCCCTTCCCGGAACCCCCTCGACGCCGCTCGCCGCCCCGCGCCGCCCCGCGACCTTTCCCGCCTTTCCTGCCATTCCCGCCGATCTTCCGCCGCTCCCCCCACCCCCGCCCCGGATCCGCCGTTGACGCGCGGGCTGCGGAATCCTACTGTCGACCATAGGATTCCTTCGACGGAGCGGGAGCAGCACATGAGCGAGCAGGCCAGGAAGACGGCCGAGGCACTGGAGTACCTCACCGGCTTCGGCAACGAGCACAGCTCGGAGGCCGTCCCCGGCGCACTGCCGATCGGCCGGAACTCGCCCCAGCGCGCCCCCCTCGGCCTCTACGCCGAGCAGCTCAGCGGCAGCGCCTTCACCGAGCCGCGCACGCACAACCGCCGCTCATGGCTCTACCGGATCCGCCCCTCGGCCGCGCACCCGCCCTTCACCCGGGTCGACAACGGGGCCCTGCGTTCCGCGCCCTTCACCGAGGCCGCGGCGGACCCGAACCGCCTGCGCTGGAACCCGCTGCCCGCCCCGGCCCCCGGCACCGACTTCCTGGCCGGCCTGTGGACCCTCGGCGGCAACGGCGACGCCGCCCAGCGCTCCGGCATGGCCATCCACCTCTACGCCGCCAACGCCGACATGACCGACCGGGTGTTCAGCGACTCCGACGGCGAGCTGCTCATCGTCCCCGAGCGCGGCGGGCTGCTCCTGCGCACCGAACTGGGCCTGCTCGCCGCCCGCCCCGGCGACATGGCCCTCATCCCCCGCGGGGTCCGTTTCCGGGTCGAGCTGCTCGACGCCGATGCCCGCGGCTACGTCTGCGAGAACTACGGCCAGCCCTTCGAGCTGCCGAACCTGGGCCCGATCGGCGCCAACGGCCTCGCCGCCGCACGGGACTTCCAGGCCCCCGTGGCGGCGTACGAGGACAGCGAGCGCCCGACCGAGGTGATCAACAAGTTCTGCGGCAACCTCTGGTCGGCCACCTACGACCACTCCCCGCTCGACGTGGTCGCCTGGCACGGCAGCCACGTCCCGTACGTGTACGACATGCGCCGCTTCAACGTCCTGGGCTCGATCAGCTACGACCACCCGGACCCGTCGATCTTCACGGTCCTGACCTCCCCGTCCGACACCCCGGGGCTGGCCGGCGTGGACTTCGTGGTCTTCGCACCGCGCTGGCTGGTCGGCGAGGACACCTTCCGTCCGCCCTACTTCCACCGCAACGTGATGAGCGAGTACATGGGCCTCATCGAGGGGGCCTACGACGCCAAGGCCGAGGGGTTCGTCCCCGGCGGCGGCTCGCTCCACAACATGATGTCCGCGCACGGCCCCGACCACGAGACCTTCGAACGGGCGAGCGCCGCCGAGCTGAAGCCGCAGAAGATCGACGACGGCCTGGCCTTCATGTTCGAGACCCGCTGGCCGATCACCGCCACCGCGCAGGCCGCCGGCGCCGATCACCTCCAGCGGGGCTACGACGACGTGTGGCAGGGTCTGCAGCGCCACTTCCGCGCCTGACCTGCACTGCATACCCTGCATGCGCCGCACGTCACCCCTGTCCAGCCGTTCGGAGATCCACCCGTGACCGCCTTCGCCCCCGACTCGCTGGTACTGAACCGGAAGCTGCCGCTCTGGTATCAGGTGTCGCAGTCCCTGCGCGCCTCGATACTGGGGCGCACCCCGGACGCCTCGCTGCGCCTGCCCACCGAGGAGCAGCTCGCCGAGCACTACGGGGTGAGCGTGCTCACCATGCGGCAGGCGCTCAAGGAGCTGGAGGGCGAGGGCCTGATCAGCCGGCACCGGCGGCGCGGGACCTTCATCGAGCCGGGCGCGCTGCGCAGCACCCCGGTCCGCCTGCTGGGCTCGGTCGACGCGATCGTGGCCCAGCAGTCGGGCGACCGCACGACGATCCTGGGACACGGCCGCACGGCCGTGTCCGGGGAGCTGCTGGAGCACTTCCCGGGCACGCCCGAGGTGGTGACGTACCGGCGCCTGCGCCACGACCGGGAGAGCGGCGAGCCGACCAACTGGGTGGAGAACGCGGTCCTCCCGGAGTTCGCCGACACCGTGGACCTCGCCGATCTCGAACGCTGGCCGATGACCAAGGTCCTGCGGGACGTCGTGGGGGTGCGCATCAGCCGGATCACGGACACGGTGGAGGCCCGGCTGGCCGACCCCGAGACGGCCGAGCTGCTCCAGGTCCCGCTGCTCAGCCCGATCCTGCACTACACGGGGGTCACCTACGACGAGGACGGCCGGGTGGTGGACGTGGCCCGGATCCGCTACCGCGGTGACCGCTTCTCCTTCACCGTGACGGTCGACGCGCACTGACGGCCGCGCAGGACATCCGCGTGCGGGCGACGCGCCTGCGCGTCGCCCACCCGTCCAAAGACCCGCAGCGCACCCGCGCGGCTACTTCTCGTCGTCCTCCCTGGTGCGCTCACCCTCCGCCTGCGAGGGCGTGGTCCGCATCGTGTGGGGGTGCTGCAGCTGCTTGCGGTGGGCCTCGTCCATGTCCTCGTCGAGACGCTCGCCCTCCGCCTGCGACGGGGTCGTGTATTCGTCGTACTGGCTCATGACCGTCTCCTCAGCTCCTCGGTCGATACCCGTACGTATACGTACATAAGGAGCGTAGCTCTTCGGCCTGGACGCAGCCCGGCCGCCCGATCCCGTCGCTACCATCGGCGGCGTGAGCGAAGACGTACCGCTGCTTGCGGACCTGATGCCCTGGGCCGTGGGCAGTCTGCGCCTGGGCCGGGACTGGGTGGCCGCGCCCGATCCGGCGGCCCTGCGCGCCCGCTGGGCCGCCCTGACGGGCTCCGAAGGGGCCGAGCGGGAGCGACTGTTCCGCCCGAGCCGCAGTCGCCGGCCCGACGCCGGGGCGGCGGCCCTGCCGGGGCAGCGCTCGGCGGCCACGGCCCGCTTCGCGGACTCCCCCGGCCCCTGCCCCGAGCCCGTACGGGTCCTGCGCGAACCCTTCGACGAGCAGTGGCTGCTGCCCGACCAGCGGCTCATCGACATGGCCCGCCCCGAGCTCTGGCGGGTCCGGGACGAGCACCAGCTGTTCCTCGTCGAGACTCCGGATCCGCTGGTCACCGCACACCTCCCGGTCGGCCGCCTCGGCCGGATCCGCCCCCTGCACCGGCGCCCCGGCGGCGCCGAGCCCAATCTCGCCCCCGGCCTGCTGCACCTGCTGGGCGAGCGCCACGGCGGCTGGGTGACCCCCGAGGACGTCCTGTGCTGGATCCTCGCGGCGGGCCGGCCGGGCCCGCGCGGATACGAGGTCCCGCTCGCCGCCGACCCCGGGCGCTGGCGGGCCGGGCTGGAGCTGGGGCACCGGCTGCTCACGGTGCAGTTGCGCGGGGCGCGCGGCGGCGAGGCGCCCCGGCTGCCCGGCGGCCGCCGCCCGTACGTCCGCTCCGCGGTGCCGGGCCGGCCGCACGAGATGGCGTACGACGCCGAGAGCGAGACGCTGAGCCTGGGGAGCGGGACCGTGTCCCCCGTGCCGGCCGGGGCCTGGGAGTACGAGGCGCAGGGCGTGCGGGTGCTGCCGGCCTGGTTCGCGGCCCGCACCGCGCACCGCGCGCCGGACGCCGAGGGCCTGGCGGCGCTGGGGCCCGCCGAGTGGCCGCAGAGCTGGACCTCGGAACTGCTGGCCCTGGTCACCACCTTGGCGCTGCTGGCCGAACTGGCTCCGGAGCGGGCCGCGTTCGAGCCCGGCCCGGGCCTGCCGGCCGAGGCCCTGCGCGCGGCCGGGGTGCTGCCGCCGCCGGCCTGGGCACGGCGCCCGGCTTCGGTGCTGGATCACCAGGAGGAGGGCCCCGGCGGGCAGTTCGCCCTCCTCTGAGCCCGACACCCGTCGGGACCGGCAAGGCATCCCCAAGATCCGAAAGAGACGGCCCGGGGCCTGTCTCTTGGATCAGGCCGTCGCGAGCCCGGCACGATCCAAGGGACACGGCCTAGGACTCCCAGGCCCCCAGCAGACGGGTCATCGTGCGGTCGAAGACCGCGGCCATGTCGAGTCCGGCGCCCGGGACCGGACCGCCGCCGGTGAGGGCCGCCGCGAGCCTGGGGTACTCCCCGCTGGCCAGCCGGGAGCCGAGCCAGGCGGTGCGTACGCGCTGTTCCTCCGCCTCGCTCCAGGGCAGCGACCGGGCCCGCTCGGCGAGCGCCAGCTCGCCCGCCACGTAGGTCGCGACGGTGCCGTTGACGGCGGCGACGAGCTCGAGCTTCTCGGCGTCCGGCACGTCGAGCGGGGCCAGGCAGTCCAGGGTGTACTCGAGGTAGCGCAGGGCGTTGGGGCCGAACCCGTAGACGGGGGTCAGCAGGCGCGGCAGCCACGGGTGGCGGTGCATCAGCGCCCGCGTCCCGCGGGCCAGCACGAGCAGGTCGGCCCGCCAGTCGCCGGTCGGCGCGGGGAACTCGTACTCCCCGCTGACCGCGTCGACCATCAGCTCGTACAGGTCCTCCTTGCGCGGCACGTAGTTGTAGAGGGACATCGTCCCGGCGCCGATACCGGCCGCCACGCGCCGCATGGAGACGGCCTCGATCCCCTCCTCGTCGGCGATCCGCACCGCCTCGGACGCGATCGACTCGCGGCTGTGCGCGGGCCTGGGTCCGCGGCCGGCCCGCTGGGGGCGGGACCAGATCACTTCGGGTTCAGCGGGTCGCCCGCCGGCTGTCATGGCTCAGATCACCTCGTCGTCTCGCCACCATCTTAGTTACGTACGGCGTACGTAGTGCGGTACGGTGACGCACATGACGACTACGTACGCTGTACTTAGTGAAGGTCTGCGGAAGAACTACGGCCGGGTCCATGCCCTGCGCGGCCTCGACCTGGCCGTCCCCGAGGGCACGGTCTGCGGCCTCCTCGGCCCCAACGGCGCCGGCAAGACCACCGCCGTCCGCATCCTCACCACCCTCACCGCGCCCACCGGCGGCCGCGCCCTCGTCGCCGGCCACGACGTCACCCGGGATCCCGCGGCCGTCCGCCGCGCGATCGGCGTCACCGGCCAGCACGCCTCCGTCGACGGGGACCTGACCGGCCGTGAGAACCTCCGGCTCTTCGCCCGGCTCGCCGGACTGCGCGGCGCCGCCCGCCGGGCCCGCGCCGACGAGCTGCTGGAGCGCTTCGGGCTCGGCGAGGCCGCCGACCGGGTGGCGGGAACCTGGTCCGGCGGTATGCGGCGGCGCCTGGACCTGGCCGCCGGGCTGATCACCCGGCCCCGGGTGCTGTTCCTCGACGAGCCCACCACCGGACTGGACCCGGCGGCCCGCGAGCAGATCTGGACGGCGGTGCGCCGGCTCTCCACGGAGGGCACCTCGGTGCTGCTCACCACCCAGTACCTGGAGGAGGCCGACCGGCTGGCCGACGACATCGTGGTCGTCGACGGCGGCCGCGCCGCCGCCACCGGCACTCCGGCCGGTCTGAAGGCCCGGATCGGCGCCCACGCCGAGGTCGCCGTCGCGGAGCGCGGGGCGCTCGCGCGCGCCGCCGCCGTGCTCGACCGGCTCACCGGCGGCCGGCCGGTGCTCGACGAGGAGCGGCTGACCGTGGGCGTCACCGTCCTCGACGACGCCCTCACCCTGCCGCGGATCATCCGGGAACTCGACACCGCGGGGGTCCCGGTCACGGACGCGAGCCTGCGCCCGCCCACCCTCGACGAGGTGTTCCTCCGCCTCACCGGCGCCCGCCCGGCCACCCCCGACACCGACCCCGACCCCGACCCCCATGCCGAGGCCCGGCCCCGGGCGCAGGCCGGGCAGGAGCACGCCGCATGAGCACCTTGCTGTCCGACGGCGGAGCCGTCCTCACCCGCCAGCTCCAGAAGGCCCGGCACGCCCCGGCGCTGCTGATCCTCACCCAGACCATGCCGATCACCATGCTGCTGTTCTTCGGCTACGTCTTCGGCAGCGCCGTCGCCATGCCGGGCGCCGAGTACCGGGAGTTCCTGGTGCCGGGGCTGCTGGCCGCCACCGCCGCGAACGGTCTGATGACCGGCCTGTTCACGGCCGCGCAGGACGCCCACCGGGGAGTGATGGACCGCTTCCGGACCCTCCCGATGAGCCGCAGTGCCGTACCGCTCGGGCAGACGGCCGCCGATCTGCTGACCACCGGCGTGGCGATGGTGCCGCTGATGCTGGTGGGGCTGGCGATGGGCTGGCGCATCGAGAACGGACTGCCCGGCGCGCTCGGGGCCCTCGGCGTACTGCTGCTGTTCCGCTTCGCCACCGCGTGGGTCGGCACCTACCTCGGCCTGCTGAGCAGGAACGAGGAGGCCGCCGGCCAACTCGGCGGCGCGACCTTCATCCTGCCGATGCTGTCCAGCGCGTACCTGCCCACCGGCGGGCTGCCCGGGTGGCTGCGGGCGGTCGCCGAGTGGAACCCGATCAGCGCCGTCGCCACCGCCGTCCGCACGCTGTGCGGGAACGCCGGGGGCGGGGCCGCGGCGGGCGCCGCCTGGCCCGCCGCACATCCCGTGGCCGGGGCCCTGCTGTGGTCGGGGCTGCTGCTCGCGGTGTTCGTCCCGCTGGCCACGCGCAGGTTCGCGCGCGGCGCCCGATAGCCGCGCGCCCGGCGGCCATTCGTGATCAATGGCGCGCATCGCCGCCCGTGTGGTGACAGCCGCCCGTCCGACCAGGTAGGCAGGGGGCATGGCTACCGAACCGCTCCCTCTGGACGGCGTCACCGTCGTCGCCGTCGAACAGGCCGTCTCGGCCCCCTTCGCCACCCGCCAGCTCGCCGACCTCGGCGCCAGGGTGATCAAGGTCGAGCGCCCCGACGGCGGCGACTTCGCACGTGCCTACGACACGGCCGCGCACGGCCTCGCCTCGCATTTCGTCTGGGCCAACCGCGGCAAGGAGTCGATCGCGCTCGACCTGAAGGACCCGCGCGGGCGGGAGGTCCTGCACGGGCTGCTCGCCGATGCCGACGTCTTCGTACAGAACCTCGCGCAGGGGGCCGCCGCCCGGCTCGGGCTCGACTCGGCGGCGCTGTGCGCGCGTTACCCGCGGCTGGTCGCCGTGGACGTCTCCGGCTACGGCGCCGAGGGCCCGTACGCCCACAAGCGCGCCTACGACATGCTCGTGCAGTGCGAGGCGGGCCTGGTGTCGGTGACCGGCACCCCGGACCAGCCGGTCAAGGCGGGGATCCCGGCGGCCGACATCGCGGCGGCCATGTACGCCTTCTCGGGGGTCCTGGCCGCCCTGCTGCGCCGCGGGGTCACCGGACGCGGGGGCAGGGTGGAGGTGTCCATGCTGGACGCGCTCGCCGAGTGGATGGGCCACCCGCTGCACCACACGATGCACGGCGGGGAGCAGCCCGTGCGCACCGGCCTCGCGCACGCGGTGATCGCACCCTACGACGCCTACGCGACGGCCGACGGGGACCGGGTGCTGCTGTCGGTGCAGAACGACCGCGAGTGGCGGCGGCTCACACAACAGGTGCTGGAACAGCCCGAGTTGGCCGAGGATCCGGCGTACGCGACGAACACGGCGCGCACCGGGAACCGGGAGAGGACCGACGCGGTGGTGGCGGAGGCGCTGGGCCGACTCGGCGCGGACGAGGCGATCGGGCGAATGGAGGCGGCGGGCATCGCGTGCGCGCGGCTGAACTCGGTGGCGCAGCTGGCCGGGCATCCGCAACTCGCGGCCCGGGACCGCTGGCGGGAGGTGGCATCTCCGGTCGGCCCGCTACGGGCCCTGCTGCCGCCGATCGGACTGCCGGGCGGCGCGGCACCGCACATGGGTGCGGTGCCCGCGCTGGGCGAGCACACCGAGTCCCTGCTGCGCGCCCTGGGGATGGCGGACGCGCAGATCTCGGAACTGCGCCGGGACGGTGTGATCGGGTAGGGCCGGGAAGCCGGAGGCCGAAGGGCCGACGGCTGCGGAACGGGGACGGTTACGAGCGGCGGCTGCCGAAGAGCGTGCGACGCAGACGGCGCAGCGGCGCGAAGAGCGAGACGCGCGCGCTCCGGCTCCGCAGACGGTGCGTGTGGTCGCGGGAGGTGA
This sequence comes from Streptomyces sp. Sge12, assembly GCF_002080455.1. Taxonomy (NCBI): domain Bacteria; kingdom Bacillati; phylum Actinomycetota; class Actinomycetes; order Kitasatosporales; family Streptomycetaceae; genus Streptomyces; species Streptomyces sp. Sge12. Next base: position 6,159,695 of record NZ_CP020555.1, on the reverse strand, counting down.
GCTCGCGCATCAGCAGTGTCGCCTCGGCGGCCTCCCGGTGCGGGACGGCAGGACCGCCCAGCACGGCGAGGTGGCGGTCGAGGCGCGAGCTGGTCGCACTGCTGCCGCAAGTGATGGCAGGCACGCGAGGCGGCCTGCTGCGCATTGCTATCTGTTCCATGATCTCTCCCCACCCGTACGAGGGCACCCGGCCCGGGCAGGTTAACCCTATCGCCCCCGCGTCGCCCCCGGGTATCCCGGTGGTGTGAATTACCCCTGTGGCGACGGGTAGTTGACGATTACTCAACGGAGTCGCCGGTTACTCTCCGCACAGACGTCACGCTGCGGAAGGCCTCTGCGCGAGTCCCGTCACGACAGGGGCCACACGGCTCACACTGCGCTAACTTGGAGTGATCGCCCGATGACACGCGGGCGCACGGGAACACACTCGGGGGCGCGCGTGAGTGAGCAATCGAACTCCGATCGTGTCATCTCGGGCCGCTACCGGCTGCTCGAACCGATCGGCCGCGGCGGGATGGGCATCGTGTGGCGGGCCCGGGACGAAGTGCTCGCCCGCGAGGTCGCCGTCAAGGAGGTACGGGCGCCGGCCGGGCTGGAACCCGCCGAACTGGAGCGGCTGTACCGGCGGCTGGAGCGGGAGGCCTGGGCCGCCGCCCGGGTCTCGCACCGCGGGGTCGTCACCGTCTACGACGTGGCCTCCGAGGACGGGCGACCCTGGATCGTCATGGAGCTGGTGCGCGGGCTCTCCCTGGCGGACGTACTGGAGGCCGAAGGCCCGATGCCCCCTCAGCGAGCCGCGCACATCGGGGAACAGGTGCTCGCCGCGCTGCGCTCGGCGCACGACTGCGGGGTGCTGCACCGGGACGTGAAGCCGGCCAACGTGCTGATCGCCAACGACGGCCGGGTGGTGCTCGGCGACTTCGGGATCGCGAGCCTGGAGGGTTCGTCGGCCATCACCATGACGGGCGAGGTGGTCGGGTCCCCCGAATTTCTGTCACCGGAGCGGGCGTTGGGCCGCGACCCGGGACCCGCGTCCGACCTGTGGGCGCTCGGGGTCATGCTCTACGCCGCCGTCGAGGGGGCCACGCCGTTCCACGGGGCCACGCCGCTGGACACCCTGCGGGCCGTCGTGGACGCACCGTTGCCGCCGCCGCGCCGGGCGGGCGCGCTGGAGCCCGTGCTGGAGGGACTGCTGCGCAAGGACCCGGCCGAGCGGCTGCCCGCGGCGGAGGCGGCCCGGATGCTGCGGGTGGTGGGTGCGGGCGGGACCGTACGGGCCTCCGGCGGTCCGGTGTCGGGACCGGACGGGCCGACGACGGTCGCACGCCACGGGCTGCAGGGGGCGGGCGAGCCGCACGATCCGTACGGGGCGCAGCCGGCGCGGGTGGCCCAGCCCGCGCGCCCGGCGCCGTACGGGACACCGCCGCCGGTGGCGCGCGAGGGACACGCCGGGCTGGTGCTGACGGCCGGGATCGTGCTGATGCTGCTGGCCCTGGTCGCGGTGGGGTGGCTGCTGCTGCGGGACCGCGGGAACGGCGGCGGGACGAGCGGCGGGAACGGCGCCCCGACCGGCGCGGCGACATCCGCGCAGACCGTCACGACGGCGCCTTCGACCGCTCCGTCGGCCCCGGTGTCGGCGTCCGCCTCGGGCGCCGCGGGACAGCACGTCTCGGTGTACGTGGACAGCGTGCGCTCCTCCTACACGGGCAGTTGCCCGCCGCCCGCCGAGTACGCGCCCGCCTTCACGGCCACCGTCGAGGTGGAGCGCACCCCGGTCGTACTGGAGTACCGGTGGGCCACGCGCAGCGGTCGGACCTCCGGGCCCGGCTGGCAGTCCGTCACGTACGAGGAGAGCGGGCCGAGGAGCCGGCGGCTGGAGCACGCGGAGCTGACGCACGAGCCGGACGGGGTCTTCGAGGACGCCGTCCGGCTGGAGGTGCGGGGGCCGGCGGAGGTGGCCACCCAGTGGGTGGCCACCTCCGTGACCTGCCGGAAGGAGACCCCGACGAGCGGGGCCCCCTCCCCCGGACCGAGTACGTCACCGGCGTCGCCGACGGCGAGCGCTCCGGCGAGTCCCGCGACCGGTGAGCCGGATGGAACGGACGGGACGGATCGAGCGGGCCGGGTGGATCGGGCGGATCAGGCGGCGTTCGTGAAGGCCGGCAGGTAGCCGCCGGACTGTCCGGCGGCGGTCGGGTGGTACGACTCGCCGATGTTCAGCCAGTTGACGCTGTGCAGCCACGCGTTGCCGGAGCAGATCTCGTGACCCGTGAAGGCACCGGCGACCGAGGCGAAGGTGAAGCCGTGGTTGGCGGCGCGTTTGGCGATGGCGGCGTTCAGGTGGTCTGCGGCGCCGTTGATGGCGGCCCGCTCGCCCTCGGTGAGGCCGGTGGTGCAGGTGCCGTTCAGCTTGTAGAAGCGGGGATAGCCGAGGACGACGACGTGCGCGCCGGGCGAGCGGCTGTCGATGGCGTTGTAGACCTGGTCGAGCTGGCCGGGGAGGGTGGAGTCCACGTAGGCCTTGGCCTGGTTCACGCGGTTGACGCAGGTGGATTCGGACTGGAGCACACAGGTCGTCATGACGTCGGAGAATCCGGCGTCGTTGCCGCCGATGGTGATGCTGACCAGGTCGGTGCCCGAGTTGAGCGGGGCGAGCTGGTTGGCGAGGACATCACCCGTACGAGCGCCCGAGCAGGCGGTGAAGGAGAAGGTCTGGGGGGAATGGGCGGCGGCCCACAGGGCCGGGTAGGCGCGGGTGGTGCGCTTGCAGTTGCCGCTCCCGCTGTCGTAGTTGCCGGCGCCGACGCCGGAGGAGTACGAGTCGCCGAGGGCGACGTAGCCGAAGTCGGCCTGGGCGGCGGCGGCCTGGCCGGCTCCGAACAGGGCGGCGCCCGCGGCGAGTAACAGGGAGGAGGACAGGGCTGCGAAGCGCGACAGTCTCATGCTCATGTGTGCGGCTCCTTGTGGGGGTTACTCCTGAGTCCGTGGTACAAGCAGCCGGGGTCCGCTGGAAGTGTCCATGCCAAGAATGTTCGGGGCAGAGTTGTGGCTGGAATCTTCACCCCGAATGCGTTTGAAGAGGGAACTCGGGCACCCGATCCGGCGAAACACGGGTGCACGACGGCATCGCGTGCCGGATCATGGGCGCCATGTCAGCCAACCCGCAGGACGCGCTGCCGATCCGGCTCAACGTCGACGACAGCGACTCACCGTCGGATGTCGTCGACGCGCTGTTCCTCGGCCGGTTCGCGTCCGGTGAGCAGCCGTACTCGCACAGCGTGTCGATCGAGCGGGTCAAGGCCGAGGCCACCCTCCTGCCGCCGGAGGCCACGGTGTTGCGCTCGGCGCGCGACAGCGACCGCAGCGCCACCCTCGCCGAGGGCGAGGGCTGGACCATGCTCGTCTCGCGCTGGAGCCGGGGCGCGGACGTCACCGTGACGGCGGTCAGCGACGAACTCGCCGCCGGAGTGCTCGGCAAGGCCACGGAGGGCGTGCAGGACGAGCCCGAACCGCAGCCCGAGAACGTCACGATGGGCTTCTGGTACGTCTCCCCGCGCCGCGGCCCGTACCGGACGACCCGCCAGATCGCGGCCGGGACCTGGCCGGAGGTGCGGCCCAACTACACGGCGCCGGTGGCCGGGGCGATGGACCGGCTGATGAAGGTGACCCCGGACGACATCGCGGGCCGGCTGCTCCTGCTGCACGGGCCGCCGGGCACGGGCAAGACCTCCGCGCTGCGCACGCTGGCCCGGTCCTGGCGGGACTGGTGCCAGGTGGACTGCGTCCTGGACCCGGAGCGGCTGTTCAACGACGTGGGCTACCTGATGGACATCGCGATCGGCGAGGACGAGGGCACGGCGAAGGGGCGCTGGCGGCTGCTGCTGCTGGAGGACTGCGACGAGCTGATCCGCGGCGAGGCCCGGCACACGGCGGGGCAGGCACTGTCCCGGCTGCTGAACCTGACGGACGGCCTGCTGGGTCAGGGCCGCAACGTCCTGGTGGGGGTCACCACCAACGAGGACCTGGAACGCCTCCACCCGGCGGTGGTCCGCCCGGGGCGCTGCCTGGCCCGGATCGAGGTCGGCCGGCTGACCCATCGGGAGGCGGTGGACTGGCTGGGCACGGACGAGGGCGTCTCCCGCGAGGGCGCCAGCCTGGCGGAACTCTTCGCCCTGCGGCGCGGCACGGGCCCGGCGGCGGTCCTGCCCCCGCAACCGCACACCTCGGAAGCCGGCCTGTACCTGTAACCCCGCCGTGCCGCACCCGGCCCCGCCGGCGTTTGAGGCGCGGGGGTCCGGGCGCAGAACTCCCGACAACGGCCCTGCCGACCCAGCCCCGCCGGCGTTTGAGGCGCGGGGGTCCGGGGGCAGGGCCCCCGGCGACGGCCCCGCGCGGGCTACTTGGCCGCGTACCGGGCCCGGAGGGCTTCCGTGGCTGCGGCGAGCGCCTCGGCCTGCGTCAGGCCTAGGCGGTGGACCCGGTCCGCATACGCCTGCGCAGCAGACGCCGCCTCGCGGGACACCCCATCCCCCGCGGCCGCGATGAAGGTCCCGTTCCGCCCCCGCGTCTCGATCACCGCGTCCGCCTCCAGCGCCCGGTACGCCTTCGCGACGGTGTTGGCCGCCAGCCCCAGCTCCTCCGCGAGGCCCCGTACCGTCGGCAGTTTGAAGCCCGCCGGCAGCTTGCCCGTCCGGGCCCGGTCGGCGATCTGCGCGCGCAGCTGTTCGTACGGGGCGGCCGATCCGGCCGAGCCGTCGATGGTGATCTTCAGGTTCGTCGAGGTCACGCGGCTGATTGTCCCCCATGACCGGGTAATTGGGAGGCGCCCGGCACGAAGGCGCCCGTAGCGTCTGCCGCATGACCGTATCGATCCGCGACCTCCGCCCCGTCGACCCTTCCGACGCGGAGTCCGTCGTGCGGGTGCTCCGCGCGGCCCTGCCCTTCACGATCACCACCGCCGAGGGCGTGGCCTTCGAGCTGTCCTCCGGCCACCCCGCGAAGCACCACCGGATCCTCGTCGCCGAGGGCCCGGACGGCCTCGTCATCGGCACCGCCCAGGTCGGCATCGCATACGACAGTCCCGAGCCCGGCCAGTCGTACGTCAACGCGTACGTCCACCCCGCCCACCGCGGGCTCGGCGCCGGCCGCCTCCTGCTCCGCGCCGCCGAGGAGCACCTCGCCGCGCTCGGCGCGGTGGACGTGTACGCCTGGGTCCTCGACGAGCCCGCCCATCGCGCCTTCGCCGAGCGGCACGGCTACCGGGCCAGCCGTTCGGCGCACTTCCTGCGCCTGGACCTGACGACGGCCGAGCTGCCCGAGCCGCCGCGGGACGGGGACCTTCCGGCCGGGGTCGAGCTGCGTCCCGGCTCCGCCTTCGCCGCCGACCCGCGACCGCTGTTCGAGGCGGACGCCGAGACGACCTCTGACGAACCGGGCGATGTGGCGGCCGGGTTCGACGACTACGAGCAGTGGCTCGCGCAGACCTGGCACAGCCCGTCCCTCGACAAGGAGCTGACCACCGTCGCCCTGGTCGACGGTGTGGTGGCCTCCTTCGCCGCGGCGCAGACGGACGGTGCGACGCGCTACGGCTCGGCGATGACCGGCACCCTGCGCGCCTTCCGCGGCCGGGGTCTGGCCAAGCTCGCGAAGACGGTCTCGCTGCACCGGGCCCGGGCGGCCGGGTACACGGAGGCCTTCACCGGGAACGACGCGGGCAACGACCCGATGCTGGCCATCAACGAGTGGTTCGGCTACGAGATCTGCGCGACCGAGACGCGCTTCACGAAGAAGCTGACGACGCCGAAGAAACCGAACGAACTGGAGAAGCCGTGACCTCGCAACTGACCGTCGTCCTGACCAAGGCCGGCCGGACCAAGATCCGCTACCCGGCGGCCCAGGTCGCCGACGACGGCGACCGGATCTCCGTACGCGCGCCCTGGGCTGCGGAGGGCGTACGGGACTTCGGTTTCGTGCGCTTCGAGCCGGGCGACGTGTTCGTCGAGCACTTCTGGCGGACGCGCTGGTACGCGGTCAAGGAGGTGTGGACCGGCGACGGCGTCCTCAAGGGCTGGTACTGCGATGTCACGCGCCCGGCCCTGGTGCAGAGCGGGGAGATCCTCGTCGAGGACCTGGACCTCGACCTGTGGGTGTCGGCGGACGGGACCTCCGTGCTGCGGCTGGACGAGGACGAGTTCGCGGAGAGCGGGCTCACCACGAGCGATCCGGAGGCGGCCGCCCAGGCGGTGCGGGCCCTCGACGCGCTGGACGACCAGGCCCGATCGGCCGCCGGCCTGGCCGCTCTCCTCACATAGTGCGGGGCGCGCGGCGGCCCTCCCGTGGGGAGCCGGGAGGGCGCCGGGCCCGGGATTGGTCCGGGGCCACACCATACGCACGGGCCGTGGTGGGCCGATAGGCATATGACAGCCGGAGATTCCGGATCGCCGGCCACCCGCTCCCGCGCCACGGCACCCGCGCCCGACGGCGTACCTTATTGCACATAGATTGCAGTTACTTGAATGGCTCAACAGGTGCGAAAGGGGTCGTCGTGGGCTCTCCGGTGGTGCTCGGGATCGAGTCGTCGTGCGACGAGACGGGCGCGGGGCTGGTGCGGGACGGCCGGCTCCTCGGCCACGCCGTGGCCTCGAGCATGGACGCGCACGCCCGCTTCGGCGGCGTGGTCCCGGAGATCGCCGCGCGGGCGCACGTGCACTCCTTCACCCCCGTCGTACGGGAGGCCCTGGACCGGGCCGGGCTGCGGATGGCGGACATCGGCGCGGTGGCCGTCACCACCGGCCCCGGACTCTCCGGCGCGCTCCAGGTGGGGCTGGCGGGGGCGAAGACCCTGGCGTTCTCGCTCGGCGTGCCGCTGTACGGGGTGCACCACCTGGCCGGGCACGTCGCCGCCGACACCCTGGAGCACGGGCCGCTGCCCGACCCGTGCGTGGTGCTGATCGTCTCCGGCGGGCACACCTCGCTGCTGCTCGTACGGGACCTGGCGCGCGACCCGATCGTGCACCTCGGGGACACGATCGACGACGCCGCCGGGGAGTGCTTCGACAAAGTGGCCCGGGTCTTCGGGCTGCCGTATCCGGGCGGACCGGCGATCGACCGCACCGCACGCGAGGGCGACCCGCGCGCCGTACGGTTCCCGCGGCCGCTGACCGGGCCGCGCGACGCGCCCTACGACTTCTCCTTCTCCGGGCTGAAGACCGCCGCCGCCCGCTGGGCGGAGCAGCACCGCATCCGCGGCGAGGACCTGCCCCTCGCGGACGGCGCGGCCTCGCTCCAGGAGGCCGTGGCCGACGTCCTGACCCGCAAGGCCGTCGCCGCCTGCCGCGAACACGGGGTCGGCACCCTGGTCGTGGTGGGCGGGGTGGCCGCCAACTCCCGCGTACGGGCGCTCGCCGAGGCCCGCTGCCGGTCCGCCGGGATCACCCTGCGGGTACCGCCGCTGAAGCTGTGCACCGACAACGGGGCGATGATCGCGGCGGTCGGCGACCTGCTAATGCGGGCCGGCGCCGAACCGGCCCCGCTCGACGTCTCGATCGACCCGTCCGCCCCACTGGAATACGCGGCCCTGCACCCGGTCGCCCGCGCCGCCGCCCGGCTCGCTTCCTAGACTCTGTGCATGCCCGTCCACACTGCCGCACCGCTCGCCGGGACGGTCCCCGTGCCCGAGCGGGTCTGGTACGCCTCCTACGGCTCCAACATGCACATGGACCGCCTCGCCGCGTACCTCGCCGGCGGCACCCCGCCGGGAGCGACCCGCACCTACCCGGGATGCCGGGACCACCGGGCACCCGAGCGCTCGATCGCGGTCGAGCTGAGCGGCTGCCTGTACTTCGCCACGGAGTCACCGGTGTGGACGGGGGGCCGCGCGTTCTACGACCCGACGGCGCCCGGCCCGACGCGCGCCCGGGCGCACCTGGTGACGGCCGGCCAGATGTCCGACATCGCCGCGCAGGAGATGTACGAACGGCCCGGGCGGGACCTGGACCTGACGGCGGTGCTGCGGGACGGCCGTGACGAGCTGGGCCCGGGACGGTACGAGACCCTGATCTGCCCGGGCACGATCGAAGGCATCCCCCTGCTGACGTTCACCGCGCCATGGAGCCTCCAGGACGTCGAGGTGCGCACCCCGTCCGCCGCGTACCTGCGCTACCTGGCCGGCGGCCTCCTGGAGTCGGGCCCGTGGCAGGAGCAGGACATCGCCGAGTACCTCGCAACCCGCCCCGGCGCCACCGGCCACTGGACCCCCGCACAGGTGAAGACCCTCCTCACCACCGACACCCCCGGCTGACCCGCGGGGCCCCGCCGGGAGTCCGGTTCCTGAGGCGGTGCTTGTCCCTGCCTTAAGGGGACCGTAACGAGCCTGCCCGGCTCGCCAGAGCTGTCGCAGCAGGTCACGGGCGCGGAGGCGCTCCCGGCTTGGTCCCGGGGAGCCAAACCGGGAGCCACCGCAAAGCGATCACGCGGATTCCGGGCGGAAGGGCACCTCCTTCTCCTCCCCCGAGAAGATCTCGTCCATCGCCTCAGCGCCCTCGGCGATGACGGGCCGCAGCTGTTTCCGGTAGACGCGCTCGGTCGTGTTGCTGCCGCTGTGTCCGACGACGCGCGCGATGACCTCGATGGGGATGCCGTGGTCGGAGAGCAACGAAACGAAGGTCGTGCGGAGCTCTCTCGTCGTCCACTCATGCGGCCGTTCGATGCCCGCCTCAGCCAGCAGGCGCCGGAAGTTCCGCCTCACGTCCAGGGCGGTCCGCACCTCGCCGCCCTCCCTGGGGAAGACGAGATCCTCGTCGGACCACACCCGGTCGGCGGCCTTCGACTCGGCCTGCTGTCGCCTGCGGTGAGCCTCCATCACCTCAGCCGCCTGCCTGGGCATGGCCAAGGAACGTCGGCTCTTCGGAGTCTTCGTGTCTCCGTGACTGCGCACGGAACGCCACACGTCGACGTGAGGCTTGCGCCCATCCGCGGGTGCCGTGTGCACATGCTTCCAGGGAAGCGGGCGCGTCTCTTCCGGCCGCGTCCCAACGAGCAACGACAGCACAACGTAGGCATGGATCCAGGTGCCCACCCCAGCCCGCAGGATGGCCTCTCCCTGTTCGAGGGACAACGACTTGCTGGGTCTTCCCGGTTTCCCTTCGGGGGCTTCGACCAGCTCGGCCACGTTCCGCACTGCCTTCCCCCTTCGCTGGGCATGAGCGATCGACCTGCTCAGAATCGAGAGCAGCAGGCGCAGCGACGTGGTGGCCAGTAGGGCCGCCCTGCTGTCCAGCCACCCATCAACGTCGTCGGCTTCGAGCTGGCACAACTTCGCGGCGCCCAGCTCCGTGTAGATGTGCGTGGTCGCAAGACTGCGATACGTACCGACGCTCGCGATCGCCTTCCCCTTCAGCCCCTGAGCCAGCCAGTCGTCCACGGCCTGCTTCACCGTGTACTGAGCCGGCGCCTTCGCTCCTTTGTCCAGTTCCTTCCTGAGTTCGCGCAGCTTCCGCCGGACCTCGGTCTTCGTGGTCCCGGATACCTTGGCCCGATTGCGCTTCCCGGCCGCCGTGTAACCGAGGGAGATCGCTCCGATGTAGCGGCTCTTGGACGCATCCCAGTAGATCGAGTCCTCGCCGTTCGCTGCCTTACGGGCGGGTGCCCGCTCGTTCTCCATCTGGCACCTTTCACGCATGAGAGCGGGGCCGCACCGGTGAGGGGCGACCCCGCTGTAGAAGTGGTTCTGGCTATGCGGCTTTGTGGGCTTCGATCTTGAGGAGTTCGACGTACTCGTCGACGTACTCGGTAGGTACGAGCCGTCGCCTGCCGACTCGGACCGTCCGCAGGCGGCCGAGTCGGATCTCTTCGAACGCTGTGGAGCGGCCGACGTTGAGGAGTTCTGCGGCTTCTTCCACGCTGTGCAGCCGCTTCTCGGGTACGACCATCAGTGCCACGTGATGACGTTCCTTCCGGTCCGTGAGTGGTCAGTCACGCGACGCCAGCCCTGCCGGAGGGCCGGAATCGCTGACAGAACTGACAGAACCTCGCCATGTAGCCCCTGACCTGCTGTTTTGGCCGGTTTGACCCGCGTGACAAAACCTCAAAAAACTCTGACAGAACCTCGAAAACCTAGGTTCTGTCAGACCGGACGACTCGCCCCGCGGCGAGGTTTTTGGAGTTCTGTCAGAGTTTTCGGAGGTTTTGTCAGAGCTCCGAAGGTGCCCGTTTGTGCAGGTCAGGCGGCTGGTCGGGAGGTTCTGTCAGTTCTGTCAGAGGTTTCGGGGGTTTTCAGGCGGGGGTGATGCGGGGGTGGGTCTCGTAGCGGGGGGAGGGCGGTCGGCCGCCGCGTGTGGTGCGGGGCCGCGGGGGCTGCTGGCGGACCCACCCGTGTTCCTCCAAAAGGTCCAGAGCGGGGTCGAGGTCGCCCATGGCGGGGAACTCGCTCCGTGGCATCGCGCGGAACAGATCTCGTTTGGTGAAGGTGGCGGTTCGGGTCTCGGTCAGGTGGGTCAGGACGGTGTGTGCGGCTTGCTGGGCTGGGTCGGCTTTCATGGCGTTGAAGACGTCGAGGGCGTGGGCGGTGAAGTAGTCCCCGAGCCGGGTGGCGGCGGCCATGGTGGCGGCGGCGATCGGCAGGTGCCAGCCGTCCTCGGGGTGAGCGGCGAGGTGGAGGAGGCCGGCGATGCGGGCGACGGCGCCGTCGCGCTTGCTGGCCCAGTTCACGATCGGGGCGAGGGGGCCGTCCTTGCGGAGGCGGGATTCCGTGACGCGTTGATAGGCGAGGAGGACCGCATCCGCCTCGGGGGTGAGGGTGAGCTCGGCGGTTTCGGTCCAGGCCGCGAGGGTCAAGGCCAGGCCGCCGAGCTTGCGGGCGTAGGTGTCGGCGGTGTCGGGGCTGAGGAGTTCGGGTGTGAGGTTGCGGTAGCCGACGAGGGATTCGGGCTTGGAGTAGAGGAACCGGGCGAGCAGGCCGCGGCCGTCGGCGCCCTTGATCTGCCCGATGGAGTCCAGGACGTCGGGCTGGATGGCCAGGCCCATGGTGATGGCGGGGTTCTCGATGTACTGGGGGTCTCGGGCCTGGCGGTTGACGCGGGCCATGTCGCCGGCGTGGCCCTTGAGGAAGATCCCCATGTTCGGGACGCCGGAGTAGCGTCCGGCGATGATCTCGAAGATCTCCCCCTCGGGGGAAAGGATCGAGATCCGCCCGTCCTGCTGGGCGAGGAGGGTGGTCAGGCTTTCGGCGGTGATGTCGTCGGCGACGAGCTGCGGCTCGACCGGGACAACAGCCCTCTCCGCGGCCTCTGACAGCGAGACGGCCTGAGCGGTCAGGCCGGCCTGTTTGTCGGCCTCGGCGTTGGCGGCCAGTTTCTCGGCCCTTTCCGCGGCGGCCTTCGCGATGCGAGCCGACGCTGCGGCCTCGGTCCGCTGGGGTGCGGTGAGTTCGATGAGGGCTTTCTCGGCGGCGAGGAGGGGTTTGGTCATGAGGCCGAACACGGCGCTCTTGCGGTTGCCGGGCGGGAGGGCGACGGCGGTGTAGAGGTTGACCGGTTCGCTCCACTGCCCGCGCACGTTCACGGTGAGACGTCCGCCGGCGGCGGTGCCGATGACGGCGAGAGCCAGACACCCGGCGAGGTCGACGGGTGTCTGCGTCTCCTCCGCGACACCGGCCGTCATGGCCGCGAGCCAGTCGGGCAGGGCGTCCACAGGGAAGGCAGGCAGCGGCCCGCGCGGGTTGAGGGGTACCGGCTCGTCCCACCCGGGACCGGAACCGGTGATGTCCTCGGGGGTCATTGTGTCGAACCCGTCCCACAGCTCGGGGTCGTACGTGGTCATGCGGCTTCCCTTCGCTCGGTGAGGCGGGAGCAAGCTGCTCGGTGTTCTTCGTGGTCGTCGATGAGCGCGAGGGCGCGGACATATCCGGCGGCGAACAGATCGCGGCCGCAGCAGCACCAGGAACGGACACTCGGGCTGGCGCCGTACGAGGGCGGGGCCACGATGTGGAGCCAAGCCACTGGCCGCCGTCCGTCGTCGGCGAGCGGGTCAGGGCGAACAGATGAAGGGACGCCTTCGGCGACGACCCTCAGCGCACCACTGCCGCCCGGGGCGGGGGCCGGTTCGGCGGGGCCGGTCCCGGCAGGGGCTGGGGTGGGGCCTTCCAAGGGGGGATGGGGGTGGGTACTCATGCCGTGTCCCGGGCGCGGACCGTGCGGGCGGAGCTGTCGAGGGCGGAGCGGATCGTGGACCGGCACTCGGCGACGGTGAGTCCCCGCTCCTCTCCGGCCACTTGGAAGGCCCCCTCCACCTCCTCGCGGGCAATGTCTCCCCAGGCCACGAACCGGCCCACCTTGAAGGCGGATCGGTTGAGCGTGTTGTTCGCCTGCCCCTCCGGGGCGGCACGGACCACGTCGCACTCGGCGTCCAGCGCAGCCCGGGCCGCGCTGGTCCCGCTGACCGCCGGGCCAACCAGCCGACGGACGGGCGCCGGGGCAGGGGGCTGGAGAAGCGACAGCAGCCAGTCCGGTAGCTCCGCCACGGGCAAGGAGTCGGTGACTTCGTAGAGACCGGCCGGCGTGGTGCTGCCGGGGGCCACGACGTATCCGCCATGCGCGCGGGTGTCGACGAGCGGAGCCAGCTTGCCTGCGGTGTTCCCGAGCCGGATGCCGTCGGGGGCGGTGAAGTACAGGTGCGTCCCGCCGGAGGGAGTCCGCACGGTGAGGGTGGCCGGGACGGGCTGCCCGGCGCGCTCGCAGAGCGCCCACAGGTTGCCCGCGCCGCCAGGCGCGTCCTGACTGCTGTCGGGCTTGGGCATGTCGAGGTCGATCACGATCAGCCCGGCCGGGCCGGTGGCCAGGCCGATGTTGTACGGCTTGTGATTCCAGCACCGGACGATGACGGCCGGGTCGGTAGTGGCGCGCTGCTCCCACTTCACGTGACCGTCACCGCAGGCACCGGTACGGGGACAGCGGTCTTGACGGTGCAGGGCAGGGGCCTTGCTGCCGCACCGGAGGGGGAAGACGGGCCAGCCGCGGGCGGCTAAGGCGAGTGCGTCGGCGATGAGTTGTAGCCGGCCGTCTCGCCGGATGGGGGCGGGTTGGGTCATGCTGGGTGTCTCCAGTTCTCGTGAAGGTGCTGGTGGACGAGGGCGGCCCCGGTTCATTGGCGTGAGAGGGGGCCGCCTTCGGCGTAGCTAGCTCCGGTGCCCGTGTCGGGGTTCGAGGAGCGTGAAGGTGAGCGCGGATTCGGCGATCTGCCCGTACAGGAACGCGGCATCGGGGAACGCTTCGAGGTCTTCGAGGGTGTCGGCGACGTTGAAGCCGTCGGGGAAGTCGTCCTCGTCGAGATCGACGCAGGCCCAGAGGTCACCGAGGCGTTCCAGCTCGCTGCGGGCGTGCTCGAAGCGCTGGTGTCCGCTCCAGCGGTCCAGCCCCTTGAAGGCGGGCGGGACGGGGAACAGCTCCTCGGGGATGGCGATGCGGCCGCCGGGCTTGCGTCCCAGTTCGACGAACGGGGGCTGCTGGCCATCGAGCACGCGGTGGATGGCCCAGGCGGCCCCGTAGGCGTATGCGGCGGCCGCGTTGTCGTAGAGCTCGGTCATGCGGCGCTCGTGCGCGCGGTGGGATGCGCCGATCTCGAACAGTGCCCGGTCGTGCGGCCTGTCCGGTACACCGGACTGCCAGCCGCGGACAGTGATGGCCCCATCGACGGGTCGGAGCCGGTCGAGGCTGTACTGCTCGGCGGCGGCCTGCGCGGCCCGGTGGGCGATGCGGGCTTCGCGGGCGGCAGCGCCGAGCGCGGACACGCTGTCGGTCAAGGTCTCGAACCACGGCATCGTGGTGCGCGTCATGGAGGCACTCCTCAAGGGTTATTGACGGTTCCGGTGGCGGCTCGGACATGGGTGAGGGCGGCCCGGAGTTTGGTGAGACGGGGCCGCCCTCGTTGTGTCTGCTGGGGCGTTCAGTTGCTGATCTGCCTGCGGACCTCCGCGACGAGCTGGAGGATCTCGTGCGCCAGGTCGGTGATCCGCTGGAGGATCTCGTGCGCCAGGTCGGTGATCCGCTGGAGTCGCTGTTCCACGTCCTGCGGTGCGGTGAAGGAGAAGGTCGGTTCGTTGTTGGGTTTGGGGTCGGTGAACGAGAACGACACGGGGTGGCTCCAGCCGGGTCAGATGTTTTGGTGGTGTGCGCGCTGGATGGCGGATTCCCACACGCTGCGTACCTGGGCGCCGGTGTGGGAGTCGTTCCAGGCGGGGATCGATTCCCACTGCTTGCCGTGCTGGCGGCGGGCTTCGTCCAGGAGGAGGTTTCCTGCGTCGCGGTAGGCGGTGTTGCGGGTGCCGGCGGCGGCGCGCAGGGCGCCGATGGAGCAGCGTGCGCCCTCGGGGTGGATGAGGCGGTGTTTGGTCCAGCCGTGGGTGTCGAGGAAGGCGAGGGCGTCGTTGAGGGTCTTCTCGACCGGCCCGGCTCGGTGCGCGGGCGGGGTGGCGGCGAGGATGACGGACACCGGGGTGGGTGCCGCCGGGGCCGCGGGGAGGTCGGGTTCTGGGGCTGGGTCGAGGAGCTGAAAGGCCTTCGCGTACAGGCCCTGGTCGACGGGGGTGAAGCGTGCGTTCGTGCTCGTGTTCATGCGGCCCTCCACAGTCCGTTTTCGTTGGTGACCTCGTCCCGCTTTTTCAGCTCGGTCAGACGGGGCTTGATCTTGTTCGCGGACGTGCCCAGCTTTCGGGCGATCGTCTCGGCGGTCATGGGGATGGACTCCTCTCGGAGGAGGTTGAGGATGCGCGGCTTGATCAGCTCCGTTCCGTCCGAGGAATCGACCGGCCCAGCAGTGCCGACGGGGCCGTTCTGGACCCGCTGCTGGGGCAGGGCGGATGTTCCGTGCTGGGCTTTGGTGAGGAGGTCGGCGAGGCTGCCGATCAGGTTCTTGCCGCGCTGGTCGACCACCGGCGTGCTCACGATCGCCTCCCGGGAGCGCCAGGCCTCGCAGTCCTCGACCGCGACAGGTGCCCCGCCTCCAGCGAGGGAGGCGGGCGGGACGTCGAGGTAGAGGGAGCGGAACTGGACGGCTTGGGAGCCGGGGGTGAGGAGGTAGCCGAGGCCGAAGGTGGCGTCCTCGGGCTTGGCGACGGCGGTGGTGTCCAGGCCGGACATGTCGCGGTCGGCGACTTTCTGGGCCTGGCCGGGCCACGAGTCTGGGATCAGCGACAGGTCGATGCCCTCTGCGCCCTGGACCGCGTTTGCCCCGACCAGGGAGCCCTGGCCCTTGGCGCAGCGCAGGAAGACCGCGCCGCCGCCGATCAGGAGCTGGGAGCGGATGATGGAGGAGTTGCCGAGGTCTTCGGCCAGCGGTGTTTGGGTGGCCAGGACCACGTCGATCCCTCGCTTGAGGGAGCGGCGGGTCATCTGCTCGACGATCGCCTTGGCCTCCGCGTGATACGGGGAGGAGGTCGCCAGCAGCATGTGTGCTTCGTCGATGACGGTCAGGATCAGCGGGTCGGTGAAGGGGAAGGACGGGGAGCGGTAGCGGGCTTCGCGGTCGAGCATGAGCGCGTAGGCCAGCCGCAGGGCGCCCATCGCCTCGTCCAGTCCGTCTCCGCAGAACGCGGCCAGCGAGGCTCCGGCGATGGTTCCGGCCTGCGGGGAGGACAGGATTACCGTGATCCGGGACTTGTGAGCGGAGAGCAGGATCTGTTCCAGGACTCCGGACTTTCCGGAGCGGGATCCGCCGACGAGGTAGAGGTGGCGGGCGCCGGAGCCGGGCTGGGCGAGGGGGACCAGGGCGGGTCGGGCGTCGATGTAGGTGCCCAGGCGGACGTAGCCGCGCGAGTCCATCGCCAGCTCGTCCGCGACCGCGGAGAGCATGGTGCCGTGCATGAGCGTGTGCTCCTTCATCACGCGCACCCCCATCTGCGTGGGCTTGTCGCCGGCGGCCAGGGCGACCTGGATGTTCGAAAGGTCGAGGTTCCCGGCCAGGTCCTGGATGTTGACGGTTCCGATGGCCTTCCGCTCCCGGGTGGCGGTGCCTTCCCAGTCCAGGGGGCCGTCGTAGCGGGTCAGGGTCAGGCGGGTGCCGGGCATCGCTCCGTCGGGGATGGCGACGTGCGCGGCCCACAGCTCCTCGGGAGTCGTCGGGACGCCGGCGGCAATCTCCGGCGCGGCCGATGGCTTCTTGAGGTGGACGGTGATGGGTAGCGCGTTGGGGGCGTAGTGCTTGGGGTCGCCCATCTCCACCTGGGAGACGGGGATCTGGTAGACGGCGGCGATGTCCGCGGCCTTCACGCGGACCTGCTGGCCCTGGGGCAGCGTGATGATCCCCGTGAACGAGGCGGCGTCCTCCCCCGCCTCGATGGCGAGGTGTGCGAGGACTGCCCCGGGCTGGATGAGCTTGCGGCCCTCGGTCTGGGTGGGGCCGGAGATGAATTCCGTCCACCACGCGGTGATGAGCTGCGCCTGCGAAGACTGTCCGGCCGTGCTCGTGACGGGGAGGGCGGGGGGCTGGCCGGCGGTGTTGCGGTGGTGGGCGAGGGCTGCTGCTCCGGCCGGTACGGCGAGGCCGAGGGCGAACAGGGGGTCCATGCCGCTGGTGAGGATCTGGTGGGCGGCGATGCCGCATCCGCTGGTGGTGATCCCGCAGGCGATCAGGGACCGCAGGGCGGGGGCGGAGGCGTTGATGGCCCACGCTCCCGCTCCGGCTGCTGCGGCGGCGAGCGCGGACCAGGGGCCGACGGTCACGGATGCCAGCGCGAGGGCGGCGGGCGCGTACTGGATGAACTGCGTGCGGGTCGGCCCCATGGTCCTCTCCTTACTGCTGGGTGTAGAAGGCGGCTTCGGCCATCTCGACCGGGGAGGTGTCCACGGCGTCGGCGATGCCCCCGTGATCGGACTCGGCGGTTGTCTTCGCGTCGTCGGCGGCTGCGGACGCGCTGTCCGCCGCGGACGTATAGGCGCCCGCCGCGTCCTTCGCCCCGGTCATGGTCAGAGCCGCATCCGCGAACTCGGCGGTGGTCGCGGCATCGACGGACAGCGCCTTCATCGTTTCCGAGGCGTCCTGCATCTGTTCCGCCGTGTCGTCGACGTCGGCCGCGAGGCGGGTGACGGTCTCGGCGTGGACGTGAACCTTGTGGGTGAGCCAGGCGAGCTTGGCGCGCAGAGCCGCGTAGGTCACGGCGTCCTGAAGGGTCTCGATCACAGACATGCGGGCTGCTCCTCGTCTATCGGGCGTTGTAGAAGTCGCGTTCGGCGGGCTTGGTCAGCGGGGAATCGGCGACGGCCCGGAAGATCGCGCCGTGCCGTACCTCCGCGTTCGCCGACGCGGTCCGGCAGGCTTCCTCGCCGCCCTGGATCTGGTCGTGCAGCTTCTTGGCGGCGGCGGCCTGGAGGGCGAGCTGTTCCTTGAGGTGCTCGCACTTGCCGATCAGGTTTTCGCCGACTTCCTTCTCCGTGATGTCGGCGATCAGCACGTCGCAGTCCGCGGCCAGCTGCGTGGACTCGTCGACGAGCTCCAGACAGGTCTCCGAGCTGGACTGGCACAGGGTTGCGGCGCCTTCGGCGAGGTCGATGACCTGGGTGAGGGTGATGACCTCACCGCCGCTGTAGGTGCGGTTCCTGCCGGACGCGGTGGTGACGTGGACACCCTGGGCGTCGACGGTCGCGGCGTGCGGAACGGGCGGGTTGGGCTGCATCGCGGGGTCCTTCCTGAACTGCGCAGGGAGCTTGACGGCCGAAGGAGGCGGGACAGTGCCGGTCGGCGGAACGATCACAACCAGCGGCGGCGGAGGAGCGGCAGGGGGCGCAGTAGGCGGCGTGGGTGGAGTGGGTGGGGGTGTCGGAGGCGCGGTCGGCTGCGGCGGCGGGACCGTCGGAGGCGACGTGGGCATCGGCGGCACGGTGGGCCCCGCGGCAGGTGCCGAAGGTCCGGGAGGAGGCGTGGCGGAGGGCCCCGACGGAGGCGTGGGCGACGGTGAACCGGAAGGCGCAACGCCCGGCTTCTTCAGGTAGGCGGACCGCCACCCGTCACGCAGACCACCCGCCCAATGAGCACCCGCGAGCAGTCCGTAATGCGCTTTCGCCGCCGCATTGTAGGAGGCGTTCCGAAAAGTCTCCGGGGCCTTGGTCGGCGCCCATTTACCTTTCGGATTCGGCGGGGGTTTCTTGATTCCCGCCTGCTCGTACTTGCCGTGCGTGTTGTCGACGCCGACGAGGTAGGTGATGGCCAGGAGAATGAGGAGTTCCACGAAGCTCCTTCGATGACACTGTGTAGTTGTCAGCGGTTACCGGTTACCGGTTACAGGCCCTACGGACGTCGGTTCGGGCCCCTGGGGCGGTCAGAACCGGGTGCCTGCGGGCTGTAACCGGTAACCTGTAACCGGCGAGATGGTTGCCTAGCGTGACGTTCCGATGTCGCTGACGGTGTCGTTCGCCGTGTTGAAGACCGATTCGAGGGTGCCCCGGATCTCGTCACTGAACGGCGTGTACGGCAGGAAGATCCCGGAGACGATCAGCAGCAGGCAGATCGCCATCTGCTTTCCCTTGGTCTTCTTGAAGGTGAAGAACAGTGCCCAGCAGAACAGGGCCAGGGCGAAGAACTGGAGCGTCATTTCATGCACCCTTCTCGAAGGTGAATCCCTTGTTGCTGGCAGGGCTGACCGCACCCGAACCGGAGGTTGTGGAGAGCTTCTTGTAGGCGAAGAGGCCACCGCCGCCGACGAGCGCCACCCACAGCCAGGGACTGGACGTGATGGAGCCGCCGGCCCCGCCGGATTCCTCGGTCTTGGCCTTGGGGGTCTGGCTGCCGAGGGTCGGGGCGGCGCAGGAGGGGATCTTCGCGACGTCGTACGAGGCGGCCTTGGCCACTGCTGCCGCGCGGATCTTCATGCACTCCAGGTAGACGGCCATCTCCCGCTCGTACAGGGTCTTGGCTGCGGCTTCCTCGGTCTGCGCCCGCTGCTTGTCGGCCTCTACCTCGACCAGTGCGTTCGCGGCTTTCTCCTGGGCCCGGGCACGGTCCTGGGCGGCCTGCTCGCTCTGCATGTTGGTGACTGCCACGACCGTGCCGCACACCGCGAGGACGGCGATGGTGCCGCACACGGCGAGAGCGGCGGTGTTGCGGCGGACCCCGCCGATCGTGCCGATCCTGGCGCTGAACTTGGACGAGGTGGTGGGCTTCTCCGGGGCTGCGGGGTTCAGGCGGGTGAACTCCTCGTCCCAGTCGATTCCGGACATGGGGGGCCTCTTCATGGTCAGCGAGTGGCGGGGCTGGGGTGGTTGGCCGCTGCGGTTAGCTGTCGGCGCCAGGCGGCGTGGACGATCTCGCCGTGGTCGAACGCGAGGTCACCCGGCGCGTTCAGCGACACCCACCGCACCGCCGCCGCGTCATCGCCCGCCGTGGCGGTGGTGTCGTCGGGGACGGTGGCCGCGTAGGCGACGGTGACGTACCGGCCGCGCGGGTCGCGCTCCGGGCCGTCGTACACGCCGACCAGCACCAGCGCGTCTGCGGGGATGCTGACGCCGGTCTCTTCCAGCAGTTCTCGGGCGGCGGCCTGGCGGGAGGTCTCGCCCGCATCCACGTGCCCGCCCGGCAGGGCCAGCCTGCCCTGGTGGGGCGGCCAGCCGCGCTCGATGACGAGCACGTCGCCGCCACGGATGCACACCACGTCGGCGGTGTACCGGATCGTTTCCGGCATGGTCTCGGTCATGGGACTGTCTCCTCGGGGAGGTCAGACGGGGTAGGCGCACGGGCTGCACATGCCGAGCGAGGTCGGGATCACGTACCCCGCATCGCGGCGGCAGGCAGGGCACCAGCGGCGGGCCGCATTGGCCTTCGCCAGGGCCCCGGCCCGGCGGACGGTCATCGGCCGGACCGGACGGGCCTCATCGATCCGGTAGAGGTAGGCCACCAGCGGCCCGCGCCGACGGCGCGGCCGCTCCAGCTGGGCGACGACGTCCTGACCGCCCGGCCGCAGCCCGAGCGAGCGGAGCTGACGACGGGTGGCCAGGCCATCGGGGGCCAGGCGCCACCGGTAGACGGGGAGGGTAGTCACCGTGGGCTCTCTTCCTGAGCCATGAGGGTGGCCCAGGCGCCCCGGATGCGGGCTTCGCCGCCGGTGAAGCCGGACTCGCGGAACGCGGCGGCGGTCTGCCGGTAGGACAGGGGCGGGTCCGCGGAGTAGCGCAGAAACCTGAGGACGACCACGATCTGTTCGTCGGTGAGGGGCTCCCCGATCAGCGGCGTGGACACCCCGGCGATGGCGGCGACCTCGTCGAGCGTCACGGGCGTGACGGGGGGCGTGACACCCTCACCCTCCGGGCCGGTCGGCGGGTCGTTGACCTGCGTGCCTTCCCCGTCACACCCACCCGTGACGGGACCCTCACCCGCGCCCGGTTCGGGCACCGGAGGGAGGGCAGGCGTCACAGCGGCCGTGACGGCGTCACGGGTGGGCGTGACGAGCGTGGCGGTGATCGCGAACATGTCGCCGAGGGCGACGTCCGCGCCAGTGGTGATCCGCTCCCGCTGTACGTCCAGCAGCCGTGCCCCGAGCGTGGTGTCCGCCGTGCCGACCTTGCGGGCCAGGCGCCACGATGCCCGGTCCGAACGCTTCCGGATCTTCGCATCGGGGTGGTTGGCGGCCCGGGCGCGGTGGTAGGCCAGCGCCTGCACTACCGATGCGGCCTTTGCTTCGGCCTCGGCGTCCCGGCCATCGACATGAACCACGATCCGCCGGGCCAGGAAGGCCATTCCTTCGGCCGACACCGACATGCCCAGCGGGGTGATCGCGTAGATCACGGTGCGGGGCCCGTCCGGGGCGGCGACGGCGGACATGGCCGACGCGGCGGCCGGCAGGGCCCACAGCCCGGCGCGGACCACGGCCGGGGACGACTGCCCCAGCATGGTCAGCCCCAAAAGCACCAGGGCCAGGACCGCGGTGGCACCCTCACCGGCGGCGACCGCTCCGAGGGCGGTACCGGAGTTGTAGGCGCCCTTGATGTTCGAGTACGTGCCGTATCCGCCGGCCGCTCCCGTGGCGAGCATCGGGGCGAACGCGAGCGCGAGGACGGCTTTCTGGGCTCCCGTCAGCGGGCGGCCGGTCACCGGACTCCCCCATCCTTCACGTCCTCGAACGGGGTGTAGGTGACGGGTTCCTCGGCGGTGCGGGTACGGATCGCGTCCGCAGCCACGCTCGGGTCTTGGGTGACGGTCCGGTTGATCTGCACGATGATTCGCACGGCAAGGGCCCGGCGTTCCAGCAGCCGGTAGTAGAGCTGCTCGTCCGCCTGCGCGATCGACGGTAGCGGCACGTTCAGCGCTTCCACGATCGCGTCGAGGAGGTCGGTGTGCGCCGTTTCGGTGCGCTCGTTCATGCCGCGTCCCCCGAGAGCTGCGTACCGGTGGCGCGGTTGGCGGCGTCCCGGCGGGCGGTCATCACCCGGTGGTGGGCCCGGCGGATCCGGCGGGCGTCGAACTCCGACGCCGGCCGGTCCAGGAGGACGATCAGCGCGTCCAGCAACTCGACCTCGGCCAGGACCACGTCCATCTCGGCCTCGATCTCGATCAGCTCCGCGTCGGAGGGCTCCAGGCCTTCGGACCACGGGGTAACAACGTCGTGAAGTGCGACGATGGGCTTCATGGGTTCTGCTCCTTCTAGGGAGGAACGGGACTCAGCAGCCCTCGGCGCGGGAACGCCGGGGGCTGCACTGCGTTGGGGGTTCAGCGGTGGACGACGGGCTTGTGCAGGTCGCGGTGGTGGAGCGTGACCGTGTGCCCGGCGCCCGTGAGCTGGTGGGCGAGGGTCAGGGCGACGGTGGCGGCGCGGTGGCGCCCGCCCTGGCACCCCGTGGCGATGACGAGAGGGCCGCCGCCCGGCCCGGCCGCGAACGCGTCGGCCGCGAGCATGGCCGCGGTGATGAGCGGCACGATTCCGGGGGTGGCGAGCACCGCGTGGCGCACGGACTCGTCCTCGGCGGTCAGGTACCGCAGCTCCGGCGACACGTGCGGGTCCCGGAAGTGACTGCGCAGGTCGAGCATCAGGTGAGCCGCGGGCGGCGCCGCGTGCAGGTAGCCGAACGAGACGATCTCTACGTTCACGGAAACCCCTTCCGGGGCCGGACACTCCGGCTCCCCTCAACCCCGCCCGTACGAGACGGGCGGAGGAGGCAACCGGCCGCCGAAGCGGCGAGGCAGGTCGGACTGGGCTTCGCACGGCGCCGCTCGATCCGGGGGCGGTCCGAGTCCCCGGGGGTCATGGCAGCCAAATGTCTGGCCGTGCGGATCTTTAGAGCCGATGGCGTGCCACCCCTTCGGGGCGTAGGGACCGGTTGTGACGCGGGCCCGTTCTCAGTCGGCTGGTCTCCACTCGCATCGACCGGTGCGCTCACGGCCGTCTTGCTGCGGTGGATCACGCTGTGGAGTTGTGTTCGGTGCATTTGTGCAGCTCAGAGCAGCCCAAAGAAGGCCCCTCATGAGTCGTTCGTTGGCGACTGCGCCACCGTTGTCGGGGCGCCCTGTCTTGCAACAAGCCTGTCCGCGTGGTGCTCCGGAATCGAATGACGGCTTGTCATATAGGGGCTGCCTCCTGCTCGCTGCCCTACGAACAACATGGTGCACCTAGTGCACCATGTTGGCAAGTGGCTCGCCCCTCCCCACAGGGAATGGATGCGAAGAGACTGGTGTACTAGGTACAACACCCACGACTGAAGGAAGACCCCGATGACCGAGTTCCGAGGGCAGCCGGCATACCTTCAGCTGGCTGATGACCTGCGGGAACGCATTCGCAGCGGCAAGATCCCTGACGGTGTTGCGCTGCCGTCGGCGCAGGAGCTGATCGACAGTTCCGGGGCCTCAAGCACGGTGGTGAAGAACGCGGTGTCGCTGCTGCGGGCGGAGGGATACGTGGTCGGCCACCAGGGCAAGGGGGTCTTCGCGCAGTTCCCTCCCCGCCTCGCAGACCACTCGCGCGGGGTGGCGGACTGGGCTATGCCGCTATTGCAGGCCGGCACGGAACTCGAAGCAGCCCTACGCGATGCGCTGAGCGAGACAGCGACCGCGTCGGCGCACAGCGAAGCGGCCCTTGAGCGCTGGCGGGAGGCGTTCGCCGACCTGCCGGAAAGCGTCAAGGACCGCTTGGCCAAGTCTTAGCGACTGGTGCCGGAGACGACCGCCCAGGCATCGGTGACCTGACGCTCCAAGCTGGAGCACTCCGGCTTCCATCCCAGGTCAGTCGTAATCCTGGAGATGTCCGCCACCAGCCGCGGCGGCTCGGGCTGCGGCGGGCGGTGCACAACAGGCACTTCTCGGCCCGACACCCGTTCGACCGTAGCCACGATCTCGCGCATGCTCGCCGGGGTCGCGCCCACGTTGTAGGCCCGGAAGGGGGCAGAGGCCGGAGCCTCCAGAGCCATCACGTACGCGCGCGCCAGGTCGTCGACGTGCACGAAATCCCGGACCGCCTCACCATCGCCGTTCATGTCAAGGTGCGGATGGTGGCCGGCTGCCACCGCCACGGCCTTCGGGATGATCCGGCTCTCATCCGCGTCCCCCACTCCGTTGACGGAGCCCGAGATGTTGAAGCACCGCAGACTCACGGCGTTGATTGCACCGCTCTCTGCTCGCGCCTGAAGTGCCCTGTCGGCGGCCAGCTTCGACGTGCCGTAGGGGTTGCCCGGAGCAGGCACGGTGTCCTCGCCGATGGGCTGCCGCTCGGGCGCCCCGTAGATCGCTGCTGTGGAGCCGAGGACGACCGTCGGGACCTTCGAGCCAGCGCGGGCAGAGGCAAGCGCGTCGAGCAGCGTCATCGTGCCGCCGGCGTTGACCGCCTGATACTCCTCCGAACGCTTGAAGGACTCGCGAACGCGGGTGAGAGCCGCGAGGTGGCACACGCCCTGGACGCCATCGAGAGCCTCAGTCAGAGCGTTCGGATCGCGGATATCGCCGCGGAAGATCTCAGATATCGGCAGCTCGGGCAGGGGGACATCGGCCGGCCGATGCGTGAGGACTACGGTGTCGTGGCCTGCTTCGACAAGCCGTCGTACAACCGCGTTGCCCACGAATCCGTAGGCGCCGGTCACAAGTACGCGCACTGATCTGCCTCTCAGCCCAGGATGAGTCCGCGGTGCTGCCACGCCAGGTCAAGGCACGCGGCCGCAGCGGACGCCAAAGGTTCATTGTCCAGCAGGCGCCGGACGTTGGCCTCGGTGAACTCAATTCCGGCACCGCTGCTGCCGGGACTGCCTGCTACAACGGCGCCTTCCGAGTTCCTGGACACCATGCCGGAGAAGACGGAGTCGTACACGTCGGCGTCGATGACCACCACGCTGAGGATCTCGCCCGCCAGAGTAAGCGGGTCCAGACCGATCCCGAAGCAGTACGGGCGCACCTTGCCTTCGCGACGGGCTTGGTTCAGCGTTCTGAAGGGTTCAGTCCCGTCGTAGTCGATCGGCTCGCCGCTGCTCCCGTCCGCTTCGGGGTCGCCGAGGAACTCCTCTGCGTACTCACGCAGTACATTGCGCCAGAGGTTGAAGTCATTCGACTGGTCCCAGGGCATGACCGAGGACGGTTGGAACACCCCGGCTGGCATGACGTGGTACGTCCCGCCGGCAAGAGCGACGTTGCTGGCAGACCGGTGATGAAGCGGGAACGACGCACCATCGGGGCCGAGCCGGATTGTCAGAGTGTCGATGGATGGCAGCAGCGGCCGGTGCGCGAGGTCGAACGGGTCCCCAACCAAGGACCGGAACGGGAGTTCCGCCCAACTGGGGTCACCGATCCAAGCCGGGTCACTGCCCGTCGTCAACCACGCACTCGCCAGCTCGTGAGCCACCCCCTCACAGACATCGGCCATGTCGAAGTAGGTCGTGTACCCGAACGACAGCTTGGGGTGGCCCTCTGTCTGCGCCACGTCGAGCAGCCGAAAGCTCGGCCTGTTCACGAAGAGGGACGGACGGTCGATCATGCGGATTGCTTGGGTATAGCGATCGAACTTGGTGCCGTGCGGCGCGAGCGGCCGAACACCCTCCGCCTGCCTCTCCCGCCCGGTAACTTCCGGCGGACTGGTCTGCGTCAGCCAGGCCAGCTCGATGTCCGCGAAGTCGACCGGCTCGGGCCACATCCACGACTCACGAGTGAGCACTGGGCTGTTGCCTGCGCGGGAGGCATCCGGGTACAGGCGAGCAGCGGCCTTCGTGAGGTCGGCCCGGTGACGGTTGAGTTCGCGGCGCGTCATACGCCAGCGCCTCTGGTCGTCCAGGGCTGCGAGCGGACTCCCCTTCCCCGATTCGCCAGCGGACGCTCCGACGGTGACCGTAGCCTCGGCCGGCGGGAGCAGGCCCAGCTCGTCTTCGGGCAACGCCAAAGCGTGGGGAAGCCTGCGAAGTTCGACCATGTCACGAATGTTGCGCTTCCCACGTTCGAGTAAGGACACGTACGACTGGTCATAGCCGAGTAAGTCGGCGAGATCCTGCTGCTTGAGCTTGTGGAGCGCTCGATACGCCTTGAGTACGTCAGCCAGGTTCGAGCCATCCGGAGGGGCACTCCTCTCGGCACTACCAGCGAGCCAGTGAGGCTCAGTGTCAGCCGGTACGGCGCGCAACGGGCTGCCGGAGGCCTTAGGACCGACAGCACGGCGGCAGGGGCTGCACACGGTGTCGATGTTGCTGCGGCTCAACTTCGTGCCGCACCTGGTGCACAGGGACGGCGTGGGCGGTGCAACGGTCATCAGCTTCTGATCCCTTCAGGGGAGGCAGTGACTCTAACGGCCTTACTGAGCAACTCGGTTGTATGGGTCTGGTGCCAGATTCCGGACCCCTACCCGAGCACGCTGGCAGGAGTTTCTCTACGTCATCAAGCACCCGGCTGCGCTCCGCTCCGCCGGGCGGGCTTCCCGGCTCCGCTCCGCGCGACGCTCCTGCCTTCGGCCCGCTCCGCGCGCGCTGCGCCGACGCCCGCCCCTGCAAGGCGGGTAGGCCCAAGGACATGAGTCGAGCCCGCCGGGCCGCAGGTGCCACCACTCACCGACATGCCTCCGGCGGGGGCGCTCCGACTCCGGAATGGCGGGGGCGCCGCGGCGGGTGCCGGCCGTGGATGGCTGGGGCGGGGAACTCCCATCCCATCTGCCATCGGCCAGGACAAGCCGAGCAGACACAGCACCGGGCGTCCAGGTCGTTCGTACAGTGGCGCGCTCCACTTGGACGCCCGGCACCGCACCCGCTCCACTGACGTGTGGGTCGACGGCAGACGGGATGGGAGCTGGGGTGAGTGGTGGGTGGGTGCGAAGTCGTTCTCAGATGGCGCGGAGTCTTAAAGCTAGGAAGGTTCCTTACGTTCGTCGCGTAGACGCCGAGCGAGACGCTGCATCGCATCGTCAGGTGCCCGAAGATCTTCCGGGTTCAGCTCAAGAGGGGTATTCGAATAGGCAACGTAGGAACCTGAGTACCGCATAGGCCCCGTTCGGAGAGTGAAGCGCACGACTGGCTGCCATCTACCGTCCCGCCGCAGAATTCGCTGCCATAGCTTCCGCTGCCCCAGAACCGCCTCGATAGCCACCTGGTAATCACGTCCTTCAGGTATGAAACCTGGCGACGGCACACTGAAGGTCACGACCCGTTGCTCTGCTTCCCGGCCCGCGATGGCGAATCCAGCCGGGGGTATCACGTCTTGCACTGATTCTGGCATGAGCTCTTCGCACGTGCCGGTCCAACGCAGCGGCCACAGAGCGGTGGGTTCCTCCGGGAAACGCATGCGCATGTCCAACACTACGATCGACCGTGCCCCCGTGTTGTACATGACCAGTGGCAGGCGTACCCGGACATAGTCCTGGCCGAGGGACATCGCGTAGGTCTGAGGCTCCCAGCTCTTCAGTACTCCCAGGCGGGCGTTAAGCCACCAAAACGTGACAACAGTGAACAGCAGGGCCATCGCCCCGACGAGTGCAGCAGCTGGGAGGGACGCTATGAGGCTCTCGGACTGCCTTGCGGCAGCAGTCACACTGATCATCGGTTCAGTCTGTCAGGACAAGAGAACGCCTGTCCGTGGAAGAAAAGAAGACAGGCTTGCGTGCCCCGAAGGCGCCTGGGCTGCCCCATCCGTGTCCGATAGACCGGGGCCTCACGGGGAATGCCTACATGCAGGGCTTTGACCTGCTGGATTGCCTTCGTATAAAGCGACCTCCGGAGCCGTGTGTGGATCGCCTGCTCTATCCAGCCTCGGACGCCCATACCGGCCGCGTCTCGGTGTGGATCCCTGCACCCACTGCCGGCCGGACAGTGCGCTCGGAGGCGGGGGCGGCAGGCTGGGGGCATGTCGGACGAGACGGAGATCATCGTGCACCCGGTGTCCTCGCAGGGTGGTCGGAAGGTTACGGTGCATGCGCTCGGCGTAGACGCGGATCGCGGACGCGCGCACGCCCCCAGGGACGTTGCCGAGTTCCTGCGACGCGCCGGCCTGAAAGACGTGGACCTGAGCGAGGATGGGCCGATCACGTAAGAAGGCGGCGGCCCCGAGGTGTGGAAGCGCCCCGACGCCTGAACGTCACCGGCGGCTCCCGGGAAGCCAGTCGGGGAGCCACCGGAGGCGACACGGGGCGGATCTGCCTGGACTGTCATGGACAGTGGGGAGCCAGGACCCTTGGGGTATGAGGGCTCCGCAACGTCGCTTCCTGAGGCCCTTCTTACCTCGACCCTAAGAATGCTCAATGCGTATAACATCGGGCGCAAATGCCTCGCCGCCAATGACGCGGGTGAAACCGTCCAGGGTTAGCTTACTCAACTCGGATAGTTCGAGTAGGGGGCGTACGTCTACCTCGATGGATCCATGAATTGCGATGATCCGGAGTGAGCGGACTTGTGGGAAGTAATCGACGAGCGGGGCTACGACACCAGACCTTGTGCCGAAGCTCGCGTCGGTTACCTGTGTTAGTCCCTCGAACCATGGACGACAAGCTGCTTCCAGTTCGACGTTCCAGAGATCCAAGTGGCTCAGACGGGGCGGCAACTCGAAGTTTCCACCGCGAAGGAACCCCGCGCCCTGGACGGACAACCGAGTCAAGCCAGGCCAGCGGTCAAGCATGGTGAGAAAGCCGCCGTGGTCGACGTCGAGCCACTCAAGCTGGGGAAGAGCTGGTACGCGCCCCGGGGTGAGTCGCTCGAGGTCCAGGAGCCGCAGGGAGCGAAGCCCGTTCATCCTCTTCAGAGGCCCAAGATTTCGCAGCATGGTGGACCCGATGAGCGAAAGCTGGCTGACTGACGTTGTCTCCAAGCCCGCGAGATCGCGCATCTTCCGGCATGCTTCCAGCTGCAGTTCCTCAAGCTGGGGAAAGAGAGTGGGCAGCTGGTTAAGTTCCGCAACTCTGCCGTTGCCTTGGAGAGTCAGGGACTTAATCCGCTCAGGGTGGGGCAGTCGGCCGATTGCCTGGAGCGTGTGGTCCCCCACGAAGGTGACCTTTGTTACCCGGAGGGGACGGATCGCTTGAATCTGTCGATCCTCCACGAGATGAACATTCGGGAGTTCACCCGCCATGGCCGCGAGTACCTGTGCCACGTACTCGTCAGGGTCGAAGTCGGACCAGCCAGCGCACAGTCCAGCACGCGCCCAGAGGTCTTGCGTTCCGCTGAAGGACTTGAGGTATGCGAGGGCTCCATCGCCACCGATTGTCTTGGCGGTGCGGATCGAGTAGCGAGCATGTCGCATGGGCGTATCGACCGCACTGGGCATGAGGTCGAGCACGAGTGGCCCAATATCCCCTAGCTCGTTCGCGGCTGTCCAAGATTGCGGCGGCAGCAGGGATCCGGCATTTATCTCGACCTTCTCGCGGGTGGCCGGGGGAAGCTCGGTGGCGTGCCGGAGACAAGCCAATGCCAGTAGGGCAAGCCGTTTGCGGTACTCCTCCTCATGCGAGCGGGCGAGGATGGCCTCTAGCAGCTCGACCCGCTCGCCTTCCCGGGCATGTGCGACCGCCATCCGTACGACGTCTTCCCACTGCGCGTCGTGGGCGTTTCGAGCAATAAGTGGGAGATCGTGCGCCTCAACGGCTGCCTTCGCACCCAGGAAATCCTGGAAGGTCCGGTGGACGAAGTCGATTGTGTCCGGCGTGGGCCTGCGCAGCAGGCCGCTGCGCGTCAGCAGATGGTTCAGCAACTGCGTCGCGTCGCCTTGTTGGGCAACCGCATGCATCGACATCAGCGCATCGGTCATGATGGCCACCGCAGTGCCATGGGGCATCTCCGTCTGGCCGTTGCGGATCAGCCAGTACGCAAGCCTCTGGAGGAGCTGCACGCTCTCCTTCTCGCTAAGGGTGAAGCCCTCGGGAGCCACGACCTCGCGCTCGTGGTCCCGGCGGTAGAGAAACATCGTCAGCGCTGCTTCGTACAACTCGACGCGGTCGTGCGGGAGCTGACCGCGGCGATCCCGGTGAAGTGCGCATACCAGCGCGCACAGCAGCGGTGTGGTGGTCAACAGTGACAGGTCCCGCTTCGCACGGACCTGCTCCTTGAGGTCGTTCTCAAGGCCGTCAAGGTGAGCCTGCACTTCGGAATCGTCGGTACTCGCCTTGGCTGCCGTGTGCCAGCGCGCGACGAAGACAGTTACGTCGTCGCGGCTCATCGGTCGGACAGTGAGCTCCCTGAAACCCGAGGCGGCCAGCCACCCCTCTGCTACAGCCGTAGGGCGCGTGGTGACCACGAACCGCGCACGCGTATAAGCCGCGACCAGCTCTTGCAACCAGATGCTGGTTCGGTCACGCATTCGTTCGGGTACCTCGTCCAAGCCGTCGACCAGCACGATTCCGCGTCCTGAGTCGAGAACCCGATCCGTCCATCCTGAGGGCTGGGCCCCGGCGAGTGGGCAGCCCACGGCTGACAGAAACTCTTGTGGGGTGGGTAGCCCTTCGCTGCGGCGTGCAAACGTGCGCAACGGTAGGACGAACGCGACCGGGGGCTGGGCGGGACCGTCGTTGGGTCCCAACAGCTCGCCGTCCGCTGCTGCACATGCGACCCACTGGAGCAGGGTGGTCTTGCCGCTGCCGGCCAGGCCCCTGATAAGCAGGCGGTTGTTCCGGCGTAGGGCATGCTCAGCGCGCTCCACCCGCTGCGCCTGGGTGGCCGAATCCGCCAGTTCCAGGCTCAGATAGGCCGCATCTAGGGGCCAGCTGGAGGCCGCCGGCCCACGCAGGTCCAAGCCGACTACCGTCAGCTGGCCGTGGCGGGTTTTGAGGTAGTCGCGGTAACGAGCCTCGAAGACCGCGTCGTCCTCCGGAACGCGTCCAGCGGACTTGACGGTTGCGACCGGTGCCGAGTTGGAGCTACGCGGTCCAGGGCACGCCCTGCGGTAAGTGAGCAGCGTTTCCAGGTCCAGCCGCAAGATGGGAGCTAGCGCGGCGAGGGTCTCCTCACTCGGCGGGACGGAGGAGTTGAAAGCCTGACTGACGGTGGTGCGACTCAGCCTCGAACGGGTCGCCACCGCCGTCATGCTTAGCCCTCGACCCAGCCGGGCGTTCCGCAGGGCCCGGTGCAGCATCAGCAGCGAGTCGGTCTCGTTCATCGGCACTTCGCTCCCAGGGTGTTCGGGAGTGTTCATTCTGGACCACGCCACACATCGCCGAACAGCGGAACCTCGAAGGTCAGGGCAGTGAGGCGCGCCAACTACAAGACATGCGCCCACTACACGGAACGGAGTCCTGCCATGACCTTTGGAACCCACGACGCCCTGATTGCCATGGCCGTCCTCGTTGCTCTTCTTATTGCCCTGCTTTGTGCGGTGGTGGCCGGGGTACTTGCCAGGGCCGACGGGGCCACGATCCCCGGAGCCTTCTCCCGCGCTGGCGTGGCCTTCGCCGCGACGATGGGGGTGGCCACGGGGCTGCTGACACTCTTTGGGCGGTGAGGCGGAGCACGGTCATATTACTTTCCGGCCTGGAGGACGTAGACCTGAGCGAGGACGGGCCGATCAGGCGGGAGGGCGGCCGCCCCGAGGTATGGAGGCGCCCCGAAACGTGAAGGCACCGGTGGCACTCGGGGAGCCAATCGGGGAGCCACCCGAGGCAGCACACGCCGGATCGGCCTGGACTGTCACGGACGCTGAGAAGCCAGAACCCCTTGGGCGCAAGGGCCCCCCAACACCGCTTTCTGAGCCCTCTCTTGTCCCTGCCTTAAGGGGACCCTAAAGATCCGCTCCGAGCGGGCCGAGGGGGCAAAAGGCGTGGTCCGGGGGGCTAGCTTGGCCGGGCCAGGACAGGAAGGGCCCGATGCGGCGCCGCCGGGGGGCGGCGCACCGCGGGGTCCGATTCCGCCGGCACGCCCCTGCCTTGTGCCCGAAGGAGATCACCCATGCCCGCACGCCGCCGTACCGCCGTCGCCCTGACCCGTATCGCCTCCGCCGGTCTCGCCCCGCTCGCGCTGGCCGCGTACGCGGCGGCGCCCGCGGTCGCCCACGGATCGATGACGGACCCGGTCAGCCGGGTGGCGGCGTGCTACGCCGAGGGGCCGGAGTCCCCGAAGACGGCGGCGTGCAAGGCGGCGGTCGCCTCCAGCGGGGCGCAGGCGTTCTACGACTGGAACGCGGTGAACATCGCCAACGCGGCCGGGAACCACCGTACGTTGATCCCGAACGGCCGGCTCTGCTCGGCCGGCAACGACAAGTACCGGGGCCTGGACCTGGCCCGTGCCGACTGGCCGGCCAGCCCGATGACCGCCGGCGCGCACACCTTCCGCTACAAGGGCACGGCCCCGCACAAGGGTTCCTTCGAGCTGTACGTGACCAAGGACGGGTACGACCCGGCGAAGCCGCTGGCGTGGTCCGACCTGGAGCCCGCCCCGTTCGCGAAGGCCACCGACCCCGGCATGCAGAACGGCGACTACGTCTTCTCCGGGACCGTCCCGAAGAAGTCGGGCCGCCACCTCATCTACAGCATCTGGCAGCGCTCCGACAGCCCCGAGGCCTTCTACACCTGCTCGGACGTGGTCTTCGGCAAGGACAACGGCGGTGGTACCGGTACCGGTGCTGGTGCTGGCACCGGTACCGCTCCGACCGCCAAGCCCGGCACCGGGACGGGTACCGAGCCGACCGGCAAGCCCGCCGACAAGCCCTCGGCCCCCACCGACCAGCAGATCGCCGACGGCGCCGACAAGTCCTCGGTGGAGCACAAGGGCCACGGCGACAACGACCCGAAGACGAACGGCACGGCGGATGCCGCCGCCCCGATCGCGGCCGGTGCCTCGTCCTCGTCGTCCGCGCCCTCCGCACTGTCCGCGGCCGGCAAGGAGAACCTCGCGGAGACGGGCGGCAACAGCGCAACCCCGACGATCGCGATCGCCGGGGCCGCCGCCCTGGCCGTCGGCGCGGCGGCGCTGTTCGCGGCCGCCCGCCGCCGTAC
The DNA here is from genome assembly GCF_002080455.1 of Streptomyces sp. Sge12. Classification (NCBI taxonomy): domain Bacteria; kingdom Bacillati; phylum Actinomycetota; class Actinomycetes; order Kitasatosporales; family Streptomycetaceae; genus Streptomyces; species Streptomyces sp. Sge12. Next base: position 6,127,360 of record NZ_CP020555.1, on the reverse strand, counting down.
CGCGCGCACCGCGACGGGCCGCCACGGCCGCTAGCCGGTCGGGGCCACCTGTGCGTCAGTCGAAGACCGAGGCGCAGGTGGTCCGTTCGGCATGGGCCGGGTCGAGGGCGTTGACCGCCTCGTGCCAGGCGATCCGGTCGGTCAGCCCGATCGCGACGTGCTCCGAGAGGTCCAGGAAGCACAGGTCCTGGAGTACGACGTTGCGTACGTTCGGCCCGTCCAGGAAGGCGCTCCGGTACGGGGTCACCACTTGGTCGTACTGGGTCGCGATGACCGTGTACTTCACCCCGGGCACGGTGTCCCCGCCCGCGTTCAGCTTCTGCTGGAAGGCGGATCCGGCGATCTGGTCGGCGAGGCCCGGGGTCGCGGTGCTGATCAGGTCCTCGGCCCCGGGGAAGTACGGCAGGAGCTTGGTGAAGCCGAGCAGCGTGGTGCCGTGGTTGTCGGGGGCGAGGCCGACCAGCGCGTTGACCTTCGAGGCGCCGCCGAGGAACTTCAGGTAGTAGCGCGGCATCATGCCGCCCTGCGAGTGCCCGACGATGTCGGTCTTGGCGGAGCCGGTGGCGGCGAGCACCTTGTCGACGAAGACGGCGAGCTGCTCGGCGGACTTGTCGATGGGCCCGAGCCCGTTGAAGAGGGGGACGCCGGGCAGTTGGCCGTAGTCGAGCGAGTAGACGCAGTACCCGCGGTTCACGAGGTACGGCGCGAAGCCGAGCCAGTTGTCCCAGGAGTTGCCGAAGGTGCCGTGGACGAGGACGACGGGGCGCGGGTGGGCGGCGGACGGCTTGCAGGACCAGTTGTTCCAGCCGCTGCTGGGAGCGGCTGCGGCCTGCGCGGCGCCGGTGGGGGCGACGAGCGCGGCGGCGGTGAGGGCGAGGACGACGAGCGGTCGGAGCAGGCGTCTCCAGGGCAGCATCGTGTGATCTCCTTGCGGTCGACTCAAGGGGATGAGCGGGGGGGATTCGTCCCGTGATCCGGATCACAAGGGGAGCTGCTGCCGCTAAATTACGGGTGAGTAGCAACACAGGGAAGTTACGCGTCGGTAAAAAATCGCGCGTCGCCCGACCGAAGCGCTAGAGGCGCTCGGATGAACGCCGACGAACCGTCAGGCGGCCAGCGTGCCGCGGGCGATGGCGTGCGGTCCGAAGCGCGCGCGGACCCGGTCCGTGACGGCCTCCAGCCGGCGGGCCTTCTCGTCCTCGGGGTCGAGGCTGAGCTGCCGCACGGCCCGATCGGCCGAGGTCAGGTCCTCGGCGCGCAGGGACAGCGCGCGGACCCGGGCCCGCTGGAGGCCGAGGCCCGCGTAGAGGGCGTAGGCCGTGTCGGTCAGGGCGGCCGAGTGCGCGGTGGGTTCGGCCAGGGTGCGCGTCCGGGTGAGGGTGGTGCGGTCGGCGCAGCGGACGGTGAGCGAAAGGGCACGGCAGACCTGCCCGCGGCCCTGTTCCTGTGTACGAAGCTTCGCGCCGAGCTCCTCGGTCAGCGAGAGCAGCGCCCGCCGGTGCCGTGCGGGATCCAGCTCGTCCAGATCGAAGAGCCGCTCGGCAGCGATGGCGCGGGCGGCGGCCCCCGGCCGGACGGGGGTCCGGTCGATCCCGAGGGCGCGCTCGTGCACCTCACGGCCGAGCCGGGCGCCGAGGATCCGCCGCAGGGCGGCGGGCGGGGCGGCGGCGACCCGGCCCACGGAGTCGAGGCCGTAGGAGCACAGGGTGCGGGCGGCCTTCGGCCCGACCCCGTCGAGGACGGTGACGGGCTTGCCCGCCAGGAACTCCCGTACGGCGGCGGGATCCCCGGGGATCACCAGGGTCCCCCCGGGCCGGGCCTCGCGGGCGGCGGCCCGGGCCAGCATGGGGTTCCCGGCCACGCCGACGGTGGCGTCCACGCCGTACAGGGCGAGGGCCCGGACCCGGATCACGGCGGCGAGCCGGGTGGCGTCGCAGTCGAAGTAGCGCAGGGCGCCCCGGACATCGGCGAGAACCGTCTCGGGCGGCAGCGCCTGCACGGCCGGGGTGATCCCGCCGAGCAGCGCGAGCACCCCGGCGTACTCCCGCGCCCCGAGCGGCCCCCCGTCGGCGGGGTGCGGGCGCAGGCACATCACGACCCGCTCGGCGGTGGTCATCCCGCGCTCCCGGGGCTGGAGTGCCACAGCTTGCGGCCGGTCGCGGGGCCGGTGCCGGGCGGCTGGAGGTCGGCCCAGGGGTTCATCTCGTACCCCGTGGACATGCGGATCCTGCGGCCGGGCGCCTTCGCCCCCGACTTCCCGCCCTCACCGCCGTCGCCCTCCCCGCCGTCACCGCCGCCGCCCTCGGCCGTACCGTCCCCCGACCCCGTCGGCTCGACCGGCTCGGCCGGCTCGGCGAGGCGGGCCGCGACCGCGTCCAGGCCGCCCGCCGCCCGCAGTTCCACCAGCTCCGCCAGATTCCACACCGCCGCCCCGACCACGCTCAGGCTCTGCGGGCCCCGCCGCTGCACGACACCGCGCACCAGCAGCAGGAAGGAGTGGAAGACGGTGTGCGCGCAGCGCTCATGGCTGTCGTCGAAGAAGGCCAGGTCGACCAGGCCCGTCCCGTCGTCCAGCGTCGTGAAGATGACCCGCTTCCCGGAGCGGATCGGCGGGGTCTGGGTGGCCGCCTTGGCCCCCGCGACGAGCACGGTCTGCCCGTGCTCGGTGTCCCGCAGCCGCCGCGCCGGGATCACTCCCAGTTCGGCCAGGAAGGCGTGGTGGTCCCCCATCAGGTGCCGCGAGGCGTCCATGCCGAGGACGCCCAGCTCGGCGCTGAGCCGCTCCGCCTCGGTCAGGTCGGGCAGCCCGACGGAGGCCGTCGACCGGCCGCCGTCCAGCGGGAGTTGGGGCCCGCGCACACCTGCGGCCCGCTGTGCGCCGTGCAGTTCGGACACGTGCAGCAGCAGGTCCCGCCGGTTGGCACCGAAGGCGTCCAACGCCCCGACCTGTGCGAGCCGTTCGGCGACCGGGCGGCCCGGGTGCGCCCGGTCCCAGAAGTCGCGCAGGGAGGCGTACGGCTGTCCGGCCTCGATCCGGTCCGCCTCGGCCCCGCTGATGCCGTGGACGTCGGACAGCCCGAGCCGCAGTCCCCACACTCCGCCGGCATCGGACACCAGTTCGATACGGTGGGCGGCCGCCGACCGGTTCACATCCAGCGGCAGCACCGGCACGCCCCGCCGCCGCGCGTCCGCCAGCAGCAGCCGCTTCGGGTACATCCCCGGATCGTGGGTCAGCAGCCCCGCGTAGAAGGCCGCCGGGTGGTGCGCCTTCAGCCAGGCCGACTGGTAGGTGGGCACCGCGAAGGCCACCGCGTGCGCCTTGCAGAAGCCGTACGACCCGAAGGCCTCCACGATCTCCCAGGTCCGGCCGATCACCTCCACCGGATAGCCGCGCTCGGCCGCCCTCGCCGCGAACCAGACCTTGATCCGCGCCTGCGACTGCGGGTCGGACAGCCCGCGCCGCACCCGGTCCGCCTCGTCCCGCCCGCAGCCGGTCATGACGTGCACGATCTCGATGATCTGCTCGTGGAAGACCACCACCCCGTACGTCTCGCGCAGCGCGTCGGCCAGGTCCGGGTGCGGGAAGCGGACCGGCGCGCGCCCGTGCCGGGCCTCGATGAAGGGCCGCACCATGTCGGCGGCCACCGGCCCCGGCCGGAACAGCGAGATGTCGACGACCAGATCGTGGAAGGTGGCCGGCTGCAGCCGCCCCACCAGGTCCCGCTGGCCCGGCGATTCGATCTGGAAGCAGCCCAGGGTCTCGGCCGAGCGGATCAGCTCGTACGTGGCCCGGTCGCCCGGCGGCACCTGCGCCGGGTCGTCCAGGTCGAGGTCCTGCCCCGTGCCGCGCCGGATCTCCGCGACCGCGTGCGCCATCGCGGACTGCATCCGCACGCCCAGCACGTCCAGTTTGAGCAGCCCGAGCTCCTCCACGTCGTCCTTGTCGAACTGGGACATGGGGAAGCCCTCGCCGCTGGTGGGGACCACCGGCGTACGGGCGAGCAGGGAGTCGTCGGAGAGCAGCACCCCGCACGGATGCATGGCGATGCCGCGCGGCAGCGCGTCCAGCGATTCGACGAGCTCCCAGAGGCGGCCGTACGACTGCCCCCGTACGTCACGCAGTTCGGGCAGCTCCTCCAGCGCGGCGCGGGCGTCACGCGCCCGGATGTGCGGGAAGGCCTTGGCGAGCCGGTCGGTGACGGCAGGGTCCATGGACAGGGCGGCGCCGACGTCGCGGATGGCGTGCCGGACCCGGTAGGTCTCGGGCATGGAAACGGTGGCGACGCGCTCGGTGCCGAACCGGTCCATGATCCGCCGGTAGACCTCCAGCCGGCGGGCGGACTCCACGTCGATGTCGATGTCGGGCAGGACCCGCCGCCGCTTGGAGAGGAAGCGCTCCATCAGCAGGCCGTGGGCGACGGGGTCGGCGTGCGCGATCCCGAGCAGGTGGTTGACGAGGGAGCCGGCACCGGAGCCGCGGGCGGCCACCCGGATGCCCATCTCCTTCACGTCGTCCACGACCTGAGCAACCGTCAGGAAGTACGAGGCGAAGCCGTGGTAGGCGATGATGTCGAGCTCCTGGTGCATCCGCTCCCAGTACGCGCGGTCGCCCGCGTACCCGCGCAGCACCATGCCCGCCGAGGCCCGCGAGGCGAGGACCCGCTGGGCGCTGCGGTGGGCCGCGCCGACGAGCCGCGCCTCGGGGAAGTGCACGGAACCCATGCCGAGGTCGTCCTCGGGATCCACGGAGCAGGCCTCGGCGGTACGCCGGGTCTCCGCGAGCAGGCGCCTGGCGTCGGCGGGGCGCAGGCCGGCCGCCTGCGCGATCCGGTCGGCGGCCTCGGCCATGGCGGCGGGGTCCTTGAGCCAGCGCTCGCCGCTGTCGAGCGGGTGCGCGGGATTGCGGGGGTCGATGGGGACCAGGCGGCGGGCCGCGTCGAGGATGTCGGCGACCGGGCCCTGGCCGGGGTCGGCATAGCGGACGGCGTTGGTCAGCACGGCCGGGAGGCCCTGGTCGGCGGCGAAGCCGACGGTACGGGCGGCCAGCCGGAGCGAGCCGGGCCCGGTACCGGTGCGGCCGTGGTGGACGGCCTCCAGGCGCAGGGAGTCGCCGTAGACCTCCCGCCAGGGTCCGAGCAGCCGGGCGGCCCGGTCGGGACGCCCCGCGGCGAGCGCCCGCCCCACCTCCGAGTCGGGCCCGAGCAGGACGAAGACGCTCTCCCCGCGCAGGGCGCCCCAGGGCACCAGCGGGACCTCGGCGGCCCCCGCGTGGGCGGCGGTGACCATCCGGCACAGCTCGGCCCACCCGGCGGCCCCGTCCCGGGCCAGGAAGACGGCCCGCGCGGCGGACTCGTCCACGAAGGCCCCGCCCTTGACGGGGGTGCGCCGCCGGTACGAGGCCTCGCCGGGCCCGCCGCCCGCGGCGGACCCGGTCGAGCCCCCCGGCACGGCCGGGCCGGCCGCGGGCGATACGGCCATGTCCACTCCGAACAACGGCCGGATGCCCGCCCCCGCGCACGCCTTCGCGAACCGCACCGCACCCGCCAGGGTGTCGCGGTCGGTCAGGGCCAGGGCATCCATACCCCGGTCGGCGGCACGCTCCGCCAGCCGTTCCGGATGCGAGCCTCCGTAGCGCATGGAGAACCCCGAAACGGTGTGCAGATGCGTAAAACCAGGCACCCGCGGCCTCCTGCTTCGCTCGAATTGAACACCTCCCCCGCTCTCCACCATAGAGCAATTCGAATACCCGTGCGAAACACTTGTTCGATCATCCCCGCCGGGCGCCTCCGGCGGCTCGACGGTGTCCGGCTCGGCGCCGTGTCCGGCTCGGCGGTGTCCCGGGCTCTGCCCGGACCCGCGGGTTGCCCTGCGGGCGGCTCGGCGATGTCCGGCTCGCGGTGGTGTGCCGGGCGCCGCCCGGACCCCGCGCGGGGTGCCCTGCGGGCGGCTCTGCGGTGTGCGGCTCGCGGTGGTGTGCCGGGCTCTGCCCGGACCCCGCGCCTCAATCGCCGGCGAGGCTGAGTGGTGCGGGCCCGCACCTCCGCGGGCGGCGTGGCGGTGACGGTGCGGGCTGGTCGGCGCCGCGTCCCGGGCTCTGCCCGGACCCGCGCCTCAAACGCCGGCGAGGCTGAATGGTGCGGGCCCGCGCCTCCGTGAGCGGCATGGCCGGGACGGTGCGGGCCGGCGCCTTCGTGAGCGGGGTGGCCGGACCGGCATGGTGCTGCGGGCATGCCGGCCTGGGCCGGTACGTGGGGCCGGGCCGGGGTGTCTCCTCGGCTCGGCGCGCGCGGGCATGTCTCGGCCGTACGCGGCGGTCGCGCCTCGTCCTGCGGGGACACCCCGCCCCGTCCCCACTCCCCTCCACCGACACACCCCCGGGAAAGCCCTACCCCCCAATCGGGCCCCGCGTACAGCCGAAGCCTGCCGTGGGGCGGGGACACGCAGGAGGGTCCCCGCAGGACGAGGCGCGACCCCCGCCGCACGGCCGAGACATGCCCGCGCGCGCCGAGCCGAGGAGACCCTCGTGCGGGGCACCGCCCCACCCGAGATCCGCCACATCAAGCCCCGCCGGCGCTTGAGGCGCGGGGTCCGGGGCGGAGCCCCGAGCAACGCCGGGGCGGAGCCCCGTGCAACGGCGCGGCCGAGCCCCGAGCAGCGGCGGGCGCCCCGCAGGGGTTACGCCCTGTGGACCACCTCGCCCGCCACCACGACCGTCTCCGCGACCGTGCCCGGGATCCGGTCCGCCGGGACGGTGAGGATGTCCCGGGAGAGGATCACGAAGTCCGCGGCCTTGCCGACGGTGAGGGAGCCGCGTTCCCGCTCCAGGAAGTTGGCGTGCGCCGAGCCCATCGTGTAGCCGTACACCGCCGTCTCCACGTCCACCGTCTCGGCGGGCTGCCAGGCCGGGCCGTCGCCGGACAGCGGGCGGCGCGTCACGGCCGTGTAGATGCCGACCATCGGGTCCATCTCGGCCACGTTCCAGTCGCTGGAGAACGCCAGCACCGCACCCGCCTCGTGCAGGCTCCGCATCGGCCAGGCCTTGTGCCAGCGGTCCTCGCCCACGTTCTGCGCCCAGTCCTGGCCGGGTCCCGCGATCTCCGGGGCGCAGTGCCTCGGCTGCATGCACGCGATCACGCCGAGCTGCGCGAAGCGCGGTACGTCCGCCGGGTCCAGGCACTCCACGTGGACGACCTGGTGGCGGGCGTCGCGCGGGCCGTTCAGTGTCCGGGCGTGTTCCACCGCGTCGAGGACGGTCCGGATGCCGCGGTCGCCGGTGGCGTGCACGAAGCACTGGAAGCCCCGCGCGTCGAGCTTCGCCAGCAGTTCCGCGAATTCCTCCGCCGGGTAGAAGGTCTCGCCGCGGTGTGCGCCGCAGCCGGTGTACGGCTCCAGGAGTGCGGCCGTACGCGGTTCCACGACGTCGTCGATGTAGAGCTTGAGCGGGCCGACCCGCAGCCGGTCCCCGGCGAACCTGCGTGCCGCGTCGGCGAATTCGTCCAGGTCTGCGTCGCCGGTGCCGCGCGGGTGGAACAGTGCGGCGACGATCCGTGAGCGCAACCGGCCTTCGGAGCGGGCCCGTTCGAAGAGTTCGAGGTCGTCGAGGGAGTTCTGCGGTTCGACCACCGTGGTGATGCCGAAGCCGATGGCGTCGTCGAGGCTTTTGGCGAGCCGGCCGTACTGCCGGTCGGGCGAGGCCCACGGCACGCCCAGTTCGCGCAGGGCCCGGTGGCCGTCGCGGGAGAGTCCCTTGATGGCGAAGTCCTTGACGAATCCGGTGGGTTCGCCGGTTTCCGGGTCGACGGCGGCCGTGCCGAAGGGGAGGTCGGTGCGGTCCCGGGTGACGCCGAGCCGCCGCATGGCCGCCGTGTTCAGCCAGGCCGTGTGCACGTCGTACGAGAGCACGATCGCGGGGGTGTCCCCGGTGACCGGGTCCAGGTCGGCGGCGCACGGCATCCGCCCGTCGGGGATCGCGGAGTAGTCGAAGGCTTCGGCTTCGATCCATCCGGCGTCCGGGTTGGCCTGCCGCCAGGCCAGGATCCGCTCGTGGATGCCCGCGAGGGTGCGTACGCCGGCGAGCTGGACGCAGTCCGCGTCGGAGCCGAGCCGGACGTGGTTGTGGGCGTCGATGAAGCCGGGCAGGACGAGCTTGCCACCCGCGTCGATCCGCTCGGTGTCCGGGCCGGCCCAGGCGGCGGCCTGATCGTCCGGGCCGACCCAGACGATCAGGCCGTCGTGGACGGCGAGGGCCTCGGCCGCGGGCAGGTCGGGGTCGACGGTGTGGATCCGGGCTCCGGTGAGCAGCAGGTCGGCGGGGAAGGGGTGGCGTGCCATGTGGGGGTGCTCCATTGGGTGTGCGGTGTCGTTCAGGCGGCCGGGGCGTACGCCGCGACCCGGCGGCGGGTGAGGGCCCAGTAGGTGAGTCCGGAGACGGCCGCGCCGAGCAGGGTGAGGTCGGCGCCGCCGAGCGGGGCGACCAGCGGCCCGGTCCACAGCTCGGAGTCGCAGGTCAGGGCGGCGAAGGTCATTCCGGTGAGCAGGGCGGTGATGCCTGCGGGGTGGTAGCCGGAGCGGTACCAGTAGGCGCCCATGCTCCCGGTGTGCAGTGCGTCGGCGTCGTAGTGGCAGCGGCGGAGCAGCATGTCGGCGAGGAAGACCCCGCCCCAGGGGGCGAACACGATGATCAGCAGGGAGAGGAAGGAGAGCAGGGAGGTGGTGAAGTCGGTGAAGAACAGCGCGGCGAGCGAGCCGAGGGCGGTGACGGCGGCGCTGATGACGATGGCCCGGGCGCGGCTCCAGGGGATGCCGAGGACCTGGAGGTTCAGGCTGGAGGAGTAGAGCGTGATGATCGAGTTGGTGACCGAGCCGCCGAGTACGAGGGCCAGGAAGAGCGGCTGGAACCAGCCGGGGAGCAGGCTCTCGGCTCCGGCGACGGCGTCGGTCATGTCGGTCTGGGTGGCGGCGGCGACGCCTGCGATGCCGAGGGCCACGGAGGAGAGGAAGCCGCCGAGGGCGCCCATCCAGGTGAGGGACTTCAGTGAGGTGGTCCGGGGCAGGTAGCGGGTGTAGTCGGCGGGCATCGGCAGGTACGAGAAGGGGCCGGCGAGCATGACGACGAAGGCGAGGCTCCAGCCGGAGAGCCCGGGTGCGGCGCCGGCGGGGGCGGCGGTGTCGGTGCCGGGCAGGACGAAGAGGAGCAGGACGCCGAAGCCGGCGGCGAGGACGTAGGCCATCCAGCGCTCGGCGAACTGGACGGTGGCGTGGCCCCACATGGCGACGGCGAAGGTCAGCGCGAGGGTGGTCAGGAGGGCGACGGCGCGGCCGGCGGTGCCGCTCTGCCAGCCGATCTCTGCGAAGAAGACTTCCAGTGCGAGGGTGCCGACCACGGTGTTGACGATGGTGTAGCCGATGCTCACCACCCAGTTGAGGACGCCGGCCGGGAAGTTGCCGCGGACGCCGAAGGCGGCGCGGGAGATCACCAGGGTGGCGGTGCCGGTGCGGATGCCGCTGAGTCCGGCGGCGCTGATGGCGAAGAAGGACAGTCCGCCGATCACGACCACGGCGGTGGCCTGCCAGAAGGAGAGCCCGAAGGCGACGGCGAGGGCGCCGTTGATCACGTAGGTGAAGGTGAGGTTGGAGCCGAACCAGAGCCAGAAGAGGTCCTTGGCGCTGCCGTGGCGTTCGGCGTCGGGGATGGGGTCGATGCCGTGCGTTTCGACCCGGAACACCTCGTCGACGTCGATTGTCTCCTGCTGCCCCATGGCGGACCCCTGACCTTGAACGATCTTGAATGGCGTTCTAACTTCTTGAATGGCATTCAAGATGAGGGCTGGACCTCGACCCCGTCAAGACCCTGTCCGGGATAAGGTCGGTCCACGAAGATCCGGAGGGCGGGAGCGGTGGCGGGAGCAGCGCGGCGGCGCGACGGGCAGATCGCCCAGGAGCGGATGCTGGAAGAGGCCATGGCGGCCATCGCCGAGGACGGGCTGGCCGCACTCACCATGTCCGCGCTGGCCGAGCGGCTCGGCACCAGCGGCGGCCACATCCTGTACTACTTCGGCAGCAAGGACCGGCTCCTGCTGGAGGCCCTGCGCTGGAGCGAGGAGCAGCTCACCGGGGAGCGCCGGGCGCTGCTGGGCCGCAGGGTGACGGCGGCGCGCAAGCTGGACCAGTTCCTGGAGCTCTACCTCCCCGAGGGCCCCCGCGACCCGCGCTGGACGCTGTGGATCGAGCTGTGGGCCCGTACCGCCTCCAACCAGCCGCTGAAGGCCGCCCAGGAGGAGATCGACGACAGCTGGCAGCGCGACCTCGAGGCACTGCTGGCCAAGGGTGTGGACCAGGGCCGTTTCGCCCCCATGGACGTGCCCGCGCGGGCCTCGGAGCTGCTCGCCCTGCTGGACGGCCTGAGCACCCGGGTGGTCCTGGGCCAGCGCGGCGCGGACCGCGCCCGGGCCCTGGAGCAGGCCCGTTCGGCGGCGGCCCTGCTCGTTCCGCTCGTTCCGCGCGCGTGAGGCGGCGGGAACTCCGTCATTTCCGTACGCGGCCCGGCGTCCGCTGCGGCAATTCGACGCCAAAAAGCGGAGGCTTCCGCGCCGAATAGGGCCATTCAGAGCGGGTCCGGGATCCGTTCACACCCATTCACGCCCCTCACGCGCCCTGTTGACCAGGGCATATGCGGAGGCCACAAAGCCGTTCCGGTTTCGTGAAGCCCTTCACAAGAATTCCGCCCGAAGTGCGCCCTACCGCGCTCCTCCCCCAGCGAGCACAATCGCGGTGACGACTCGCATCGATCGTGAAGGAGGGAGCGCGTGCGCAATCAGGTGCGCACAGCGGACGGGCGCGCTCTGACCGTGGAGCGCCGGGGCGATCCGGACGGCAGACCCGTCTTCCTGCTCCACGGCATGCCGGGCAGCCGCCTCGGACCCGCCCCCCGGGGCATGGTCCTCTACCAACGCCGCATGCAGCTCATCGCCTACGACAGACCCGGCTACGGCGGCTCCGACCGCCACCCGGGCCGCACCGTCGCCGACGTGGCCCAGGACGTGGCCGCCATCGCCGACGCCCTCGGCATCGACACCTTCGCGGTCGCCGGCCGCTCCGGCGGCGCCGCCGGAGCACTGGCCTGCGCCGCCCTCCTGCCCGACCGGGTCACCCGGACCGCGGCGATGGTCGGCCTCGCCCCCCGGGACGCGGAGGACCTGGACTGGTTCGCCGGGATGGCCGCGTCGAACGTACGGGAGTACACCACCGCCACCGACGACCCGGAGGAACTGGCGGCCCGTCTGATCCCGCGCGCGGCCGGCATCCGCAAGGACCCCGGCCGGCTCCTCGACGAGCTGCGCCGGGAGCTGACCGACAACGACCGCATGATCGTCTCGGACGCCGGCCTGCGGTCCATGCTCCTGCGGAACTACCGCGAGGGGCTGCGCCATTCGGCGTACGGATGGATCGACGACGTCCTCGCCTTCAGCCGCCCCTGGGGCTTCGACCCGGCCGACATCCGCTGCCCGGTGCTCATCTGGCACGGGGAACTCGACGTCTTCTCCCCCGTGGGCCACTCCCGTTGGCTGGCCCGCCGCATCCCGGGGGCCACCACCAACATCGTCCCGGCCGCCGCGCACTTCGCCGCCCTGCGGGCGCTGCCCGACGTACTGAACTGGCTGCTGCGGGATCTCCCGGCGCCCGGCCTCACCGAACAGCAGCCCGCCTAGGGGGCATTGCCGCCACCCGGACCCGCTCCCCGCGACCCTTCGGCGGCGGGGGCGGCTCCGCACCGGTCGGGCCGGACCCCCGACGACGGCACAGACCCTCGCATCGCACCAGGTCAGCGGGGTACGGCCGACGTAGGTACGGGCCGGCACGGCCGCCTCTCGGTCCCCCGGCGATGAAAAGGATCTTTCTTTGCGGGAAACGACCGATTCAGCCACCTCGAGATATCCCCACGCTTTGCAGGGAAGTCATGACCAGGCGTCATGTCTCGTGTTGCGAATGGGGTGTGGCCGAGTAAAGTCCACGCTTGACAACAGCATCACGCTCTTGTCATTCACATGCCCATTCCACATGGCTTCCCCAAGGACGGTGCCGTGAACACTTCAACGACCCCCGCGACCAGCTCGGTCAAGGCCCACCGGGTCCCGCTCACCAAGATCGACGTCCACTCCGCGTCCGCGGCGACGACGCTCGGTCGCGTGCTGCCGGCCGAATCTGCTCGTCCGGTTCAGGCACCTATCTTCAACTCCGCGCTCTGACACCGAAGTATGCGCTCTAGACTGGCGGAATGACCGGCCTGATCGCATTTCGCGAGATCGTCCTGAAAGTTCACAGCAGATGCGATCTTGCTTGTGATCATTGCTATGTCTACGAACATGCAGATCAGAGCTGGCGAGCCCGGCCGAAAGTGATCTCCCCCGAGGTTATTTCGCATACCGCGTCGCGGCTCGCCGAACATGCCCGTGACCATGCACTCCCCTCCGTCACGGTGATCCTCCATGGAGGGGAACCCCTGTTGGCGGGTACGTCCCGGCTCCGTCTCGTGTGCGAGGAGTTCGGCCGGGCGCTCAGCGGGATCGCCGCCCTCGACCTGCGCATCCACACCAACGGGCTCCAGCTCAGCCGTCGTTACCTCGACCTCTTCGACGAGTTCGACGTCCGGGTCGGCATCTCCCTCGACGGGGACCGCGCCGCCAACGACCGCCACCGGCGCTTCGCCGACGGCCGTACGAGCCACCCGCTGGTCCTCGCCGCCGTCGCGCTCCTGCGCTCGGAGCCCTACCGCCACCTGTACCAGGGCCTGCTCTGCACCGTGGACGTGGCCAACGACCCCGTCGCCGTCCTCGACGCGCTGGTCGAACTGGAGCCCCCGCGCGTGGACTTCCTCCTCCCGCACGGCACCTGGGAGACTCCCCCGGCCCGCCCCGACGGCGCCCCCGACGCATACGCGCGCTGGCTGCTGCGGGTCTTCGACCACTGGGACCGGCTGGGGCGCCCGGTACCCGTACGGCTCTTCGAATCCCTCCTCTCCACCCTGCGCGGCGGCCCCAGCCTCACCGAGTCCCTCGGCCTCGCGCCCACCGACCTGGTCGTCGTCGAGACCGACGGGACCCTGGAGCAGGTGGACTCCCTCAAGAGCGCCTTCGACGGGGCCGCCGCCACCGGGTTCAACGTCTTCGACCACGCCTTTGACCAGGTCGCGGCCCATCCCGGGGTCCGTGCCCGGCAGCTGGGCCTCGCGGGCGTCAGCGACTCGTGCCGCCGGTGCCCCGTCGTACGTTCGTGCGGCGGCGGGCTCTACACGCACCGCTACCGCGAGCGGAACGGCTTCGACAACCCCTCCGTGTACTGCACCGACCTGCGCGAGCTCGTGGACGGGGTCGAGGGCCGCACGGCACTGCGGGAGACCGCGCCGGAGCTGTCCGACCCCGCCGAACTCACCCGGTCCCAGCAGGAACTGACCCGGATGCTGCTGGCCCGGCTGCACGCGGACCTCGCCGGCGACCCGGACTGGGCGCGCGCCTGGGAGCTGCTGGCCGCCGTGGAACGGGCCGGGGAGGCGGGCGCGGACGCGCTGGACGCCGTACTGGACCACCCCTTCACCCGGACCTGGGTCCTGGCGGCCCTGGACGCCGCCCGCGGCGGTACGCAGGACACCGCGGAGGCGGCGCGCAGGCTGACCGCCCTGGGCGCCGCGGCCGTGCTGCGCGGCGGGCTGGAGCTGCCCGCGGAGGTGGCCTACCGGGACGGCGAGGTGTACCTGCCGACGCTGGGCCTGCTGCGGCTCGGGGAGCCCGGCACGGAGGGGCGGGCCGCGCTGCACGTCACCGACGAGGGGTACGCCGTACGGGACGGCCGCGCCGAGCACCGTTTCGGCCCCGCGGCCGGGGACGCCCGCTGGCAGCCCGTACGGACCTGGTCGCCCGGGCCGGACGCGGCCCCGGTGGCGCTGGAGGACCTCGACCCGTACCGCAAGTGCTTCGCCCGCCCGCCCAGGCTCCGCCTCGGCACGGGCGAGGCCGAGGAGTGGCGGGGCAGGCTGGACCGGGCGTGGGCGCTGCTGCACGAGGTGGTGCCGGAGTTCGCCCGGGCGGCGGCCGCCGGGCTGACCACGCTGACCCCGCTCGCGGGCGGCCCCCGGGCGGGCGGCTGGGGCGAGGCCGGCCGGCACGGGCCGGGGGCGCTCGGGGTGCCGTACGCGGCGGGGGTGCGGGAGACCGCGCTCGCGCTGCTGACCGGGCGGCGGCGGACCCGGCTGCGGGCGCTGACCGAGGTGGCCGACCTGTACGCGCTGGACGGCGAGTGGCAGCACCGCTCGCCGTGGCGGGAGCGGCCGGTCCCGGTGTCCCGGCTGCTGGCCGACGTGCACGAGCGGGTGGCGGTGGAGGCGTACCGGCGGGCCACGGCGGCGGCCGAGCCGGGCGGCTCGGACCGGATCCACCGGGCCTTGGACCGGCTGTCGGAGGCGGCCGAGCTGACCGTCACCGGCAAGCGGCTGGTCGCGGAGCTGCGCTACGAACTGAAGACGGTCGACGCGTGAGCGCCGCCCCCTCCCCAGGCGCCCCTTCCCCCGCCGCCCTTTCCCCCCGCGCCCCCTCCTCCGGCGTCGGACGGCTCCAGCTGGCCGTGCGGTTACGGCTGCTCGGGGTCCGCCCCGGTATGCGCCTGCTGGTGCACGCCGCCCTGGGCGGGACCGGGCTGCGCGCGGAGCTGTTGCGCGACGCGCTGACGGGCGTCCTCGGCCCGCGCGGCACGCTGGTCGTCCCCGCGTTCACCCCGGCGAACTCCAAGACCTCCACCGCCCATCTGGAGCGGATCGGCGGCCTGGACGAGGCCGGGGTGCGGGCCTTCCGCGAGCGGATGCCCCCGTTCGACGCGGCGAGCACCCCGAGTCAGGGCATGGGCTCCCTCGCCGAGGCGGTCCGCACCGCGCCGGGCGCGGCGCGCAGCGCCCACCCGCAGACCTCCTTCGCCGCGCTCGGGGCGGACGCGGAACGGATCTGTGCCGGGCACCGCCTCGAAAGCCATTTGGGGGAGGAGTCTCCCCTGGGGAAACTGTGCTGGGAGGGCGGCCAGGTACTCATGATCAATGTGGGGTTTTCGGTCTGCACCGCGTTCCATCTCGCGGAGTATCGAATTCCGAAGCCCCCCTTGCGCATGTACGAGTGTGTGGTGAAGGTGAACCTTCCGGGGCTGCAAAGGCACCGGCAGGAGGGGGAGTGGACCTCATACGAGGACGTCGCGCTGGATGACAGCGATTTCGCGGAGATCGGTGAAGCGTTTCCGGATTCCCGGGTGCGCAGGGGGCGGGTGGGAGGCGCGTCGGCCATGCTCTTCTCCCTCCCGGAGGCCGTCGATCACGCGCTTGACTGGATGACCGAAAACAGACGCTGATTGACTGAACCATGAGGGGATGTGGCGAAGCAGCTCCGGAATGATGTTTCTTCGCTCGCATCTTCGGGACGGGGGTCGTGTGCCCGCATCAGGGGAGCCGTACTTTTTTCTCAGTTACGCACATACACCGAGGTTCGGGGCCGGGGGCCCCGACCCGGACATGTGGGTCGAGCGCCTTTTCCGTGACCTCTGCGGACACGTGATGGCGCTGACGGATCTGCGTGCCGGGTACGACGTCGGGTTCATGGACCGGGAGATACGCAGCGGCGAGGGCTGGTCCGAACGGCTGGCCCGGGCACTCGCCAACTGCCGTGTCTTCGTTCCCCTGTTCTCGCCGCGGTACTTCGCGAGCGAGATGTGCGGGAAGGAGTGGTTCGCCTTCGCGCAGCGCGCCGTCCAGCACGGTGCGGTCCGCAACACACCGGCCGAGGCCATCGTGCCCGCGTTATGGGTGCCGGTCCCCCCGGAACAGCTCCCCGGTCCCGCCGAGCGGTTGCAGTTCAACCACAACACCTTCGGGGAGCGCTACGTCACCGACGGCCTGTACGGGCTGATCAAGCTGCGGGGCTACGCCGAGCAGTACGAGCAGGCGGTGTACGAACTGGCCCGGCGGATCGTACAGGTCGCCGAGACCGCCCACCTGGAGCCCATCCGCCCGCTGGACTACCGGAACGTGCCCAGCGCCTTCGGCTCCAGCGGCAGTCCCGCCCGCACCCTGCACGTCACGGTGGCCGCCGCCTCCCGGCACGAGCTGCCCGAGGGCCGCACCCCCGAGTACTACGGGGACAGCGCCCTGGAGTGGAACCCGTACCACCCGGTCGCCCAGCGGCCCATCGCCTACGTCGCCGAGGACCTGGTCAAGAACCTCAACTACCAGACCACCATGTCCTCCTTCGACGACGATGCCGGACATCTCGACGGCAAGCAGCTGCCGACCCGGCCGGAGATCCTGATCGTCGACCGCTGGGCGGTGGAGGACGAGGACCGGCGCCAGCGGCTGGCCGCCTTCGACCGGGACCCCCGGCCGTGGATCAACGTGGTGGTGCCGTGGAACCGGTACGACCACCAGAGCCGGACCAAGGAGAGCGAGCTCGCCGACCGGCTGGAGGCCACCATGCCGAAGACGATGAGCCAGGGCCGCGCCGCCTGCCGGGCCGCCGCCAACGGCGTGGCCAACGTGGAGACCCTCGGCCAGATCCTGCCGCAGGTGGTCGAGGCCGCCGCCCAGCAGTTCCTCAGACACGCGCAGCCGTATCCGCCGAAGGGCGACACCTCCATCGAGCGGCCGCGGCTGCTCGGTCCGATGGGGATGAACGGGCCGCCCGGGCCGCCATCGCCCCGTGTCCCCTTCCCACCCGACTCCGACCGGTACCGGACCGGGCCGGCGGGAGCCGGCCTCCACGACAACGACGACAACGACACCGACCGGGGGGACGCGGATGACAGCGAGCAGTGACAGCGACAGCGACAGCCGTGACGGACGCATCGTCACCTTCTATTCGTACAAGGGCGGCACGGGCCGCACCATGGCGCTGGCCAACACGGCCTGGATCCTGGCCGCCAACGGCAAGCGGGTCCTCGCCGTGGACTGGGACCTGGAGGCGCCCGGCCTGCACCGCTTCTTCCACCCCTTCCTGGACCCCTCCACGCTCGGGGCCACCACCGGGGTCATCGATCTGATCAGCGAGTACGCGTGGGCGGCGACCAGCCCGGTGCAGCGGCCCGACGACTGGCACAAGGACTACGCGCGGATACAGCCGCACGCGGTCTCGCTCACCCCGGAGACCCACGGCTGGGAGTTCCCGGACGGCGGCACCCTGGACTTCGTCTCGGCGGGCCGGCAGAACCGCGAGTACTCGGCGACCGTCTCCACCTTCGACTGGGACAACTTCTACGACCGGCTCGGCGGCGGGCTCTTCTTCGACGCGTTACGCGCCGACATGAAGCGGAACTACGACTACGTCCTGATCGACAGCCGCACCGGTCTGTCCGACATCGCGGACATCTGCACGGTCCACCTCCCCGACGTCCTCGTCGACTGCTTCACGCTGTCCGACCAGTCCATCGACGGCGCCGCGTCCGTGGCCCGGCAGATCGACGAGCGGTTCAACGACCGCGGCATCAAGATCTACCCGGTCCCGATGCGCATCGACGAGGGTGAGAAGGAGAAGGCGGACGCCGGCCGGGCGCTGGCCCGGATCAAGTTCGACCGCTTCCCGAACGGCCTGGTCGGGGACGAGCTCACCTCCTACTGGGGCGCGGTGGAGATCCCGTACCGGCCCTACTACGCCTACGAGGAGACCCTGGCCACCTTCGGGGACGAGGCCGGGCTCACCAACTCCCTGCTCTCCGCCTTCGAGCGGCTCACCGCCGTGGTCACCGAGGGCCACATCACCTCCATGCCGGTCATCGGCGAGGAGGTCCGGCTGCGCATCAGGGACGCCTTCACCCGGCGCCGCCCGGCGCTGCCCGCCGACCTGTTCCTGTCCTACGTCGCCGAGAACCGGATGTGGGCCGACTGGATCGAGTCGGTGCTCACCCGGGCCGGTTTCCGGGTCGTGCCCAAGGACGTCTCGGCCGAGCGGGCTCCGGGGGCGACCGCCGGGGACACCCTCGGGGGCGCGGGCATCAGCATCGACACCGCCGCCCGCACCGTGGTGCTGCTCTCCACGGCCTACCTCAAGTCCGCGCGGGCCGTGGACGTGTGGGAGCGCGCGGCCGCCGAGGATCCCACCGGGGGCCGGCGCCAGCTGGTGCCGCTGAGGGTGGGGGACGTACGGCTGTCGACGCCGTACATCGACCGCAACCCGGTGGACCTCTTCCGGCTGGACGAGGTGCACGCCACCACCGCCCTGCTGCGTGCGGTGGAGCGGCCCATGGCCCTGCCCGACAGCGCGGGCAGTGCCTCGCAGCCCGGCCCCCGCTTCCCGGGGACCGTCCCGAAGATCTGGAACGCGCCGCCCCGCAACCCCGGGTTCACCGGGCGCAGCATCGTGCTGGAGCGGATGCGCGACCAGCTCGGCGGGGGCATGGCCGTGGTGCTGCCGCAGCCGCAGACCCTGTTCGGGCTCGGCGGCGTCGGCAAGACCCAGGTGGCGCTGGAGTACGTGCACCGGTTCATGGCCGACTACGACCTGGTGTGGTGGATCTCCTCGGAGCAGACCGACGACGTGGTCGCGGCGCTCGCGGAGCTGGCGGTGCGGCTGGGTGCGCAGACCGGCGAGGACATGGCGGCCGCCTCGCAGGAGGCGATCGACCTGCTGCGGCGCGGGGTTCCCTCCTCCCGCTGGCTGCTGGTCTTCGACAATGCGGACGATCCGGAGACGCTCAAGCGGTTCTTCCCGCCGGGCGGTCCGGGCCATGTCCTGGTGACCTCCCGCAACCAGTCCTGGTCGCAGTACGGTGACGCGCTGCCGGTGGACGTGTTCCTGCGCGAGGAGTCCATCGAGCACCTCCAGCGCCGGGCCCCCGGGCTCAGCAAGGACGACGCCGAGCAGGTGGCGGTGGCGGTGGGCGACCTGCCGCTGGCCGTCGAGCAGGCGGGAGCCTGGATCGCGGAGACGGCGACGCCGGTGTCCGCGTACATCGAGCAGCTGGCCCAGCAGGCCGCCCGCGTGCTGGCCCTGAACCAGCCGCCCGGGTACCCGGAGCCGGTGGCGGCCACCTGGAACATCTCCATCGAGCGGCTGCAGTCCCGCTCCCCGGCGGCGGTCCGGCTGCTCCAGCTGTGCGCCTTCCTCGCGCCCGAGCCGATCTCGGCGAACCTGCTGTACAGCAAGGAGATGATCGACGCCCTCAAGCCGTACGACTCCTCGCTCCAGGAGAAGCTGGTGCTGGGCCGGGTGATCCGGGAGATCGGCCGGTTCGCGCTGGCCAAGGTCGACCAGGTCAGCAACAGCATCCAGGTGCACCGGCTGGTGCAGGCGGTGATCCGCAACCAGCTGACCGAGGAGGAGCAGCGGGAGGCCCGGCACGCGGTCCACCGGATCCTGGCCGGTGCCCGCCCGGACGACGACGAGCCGATCGACAACCCGGAGACGTGGCCGCGGTTCAACACCATCTGGTCGCACCTGACCCCGTCCGAGGCCCGGTTCTGCAAGGAGCCGGAGACGCGCCGGCTGCTGATCGACCGGGTGCGCTACCTCTGGAAGCGCGGTGACTTCAAGGCCGCGTACTCGCTCGGGGAGGAGCTGCGGGAGTCCTGGAAGGAGATGCTGGGCAACGACGACCTCCAGTACCTGTACCTGCGCTTCCACCTGTCGAACATCCTGCGCTCGCAGGGGCGGTTCGTGGAGGCGAAGGAGCTGGACGAGGTCACGCTGGAGCGGCAGCGCGCCGTGCTCGGCCCCTCGCACCCGCACACCTACATGACCATGAGCGGTCTGGCCAACACCCTGGGCGCGCTGGGCCAGTACGGGCAGGCGATGGAGCTGGCGACCGATGCGCACGAGGGCTTCAGCCAGATCTTCCACGAGGCGCACCCGCGCACGCTGGCCGCCGCGAACAACCTGGCGCTGAACCTGCGGCTCGTGGGCCAGTACACCAGAGCCCGCGAGATCGACCAGGAGGTGCACGACCTGCGTACGGAGGTGCTCGGGCCGGAGCACCCGTACACCCTGTCCTCCGCGCAGAACCTGGCCCGCGACCTGCGGGAGGTGGGCCGGTACGAGGATTCGGTGCAGCTGCTCAGCCGGACGTACGAGACGTACAAGCGGACGCTGGGGCGGGCCTTCCCCGGCACCCTGTCGGCCGCGAAGAACCTGGCCGTGTCGCTGCGCCGGGCCGGTCAGCTGGAGGACGCCCTGCGGCTGACGACGGCCACCCGGGCCCGGTACCGGGCCAAGTACACCGCCGTCAATCCCGACCTGCTGTCCTGCGAGCTCAACCTGGCCTCGGACCTGTTCGCGACCGGCGACCCGGGCGGGGCGCGGGACCTGGCGCAGGAGGTGGTGGACGAGTACATGAAGGTGCCGGGCGAGCGGCATCCGTACACGCTGGCGGCGGTGAACAACCTGGCCGTCTTCCACTGGGGCACGGGCGCCGCGGAGACGGCGGAGACGATGCTGCGCCAGACGATACGGGGCATGCGGGACGTGCTCGGCGACAACCACCCGCACACGGTCTTCGCCCATCTCAACCTGGCCAACACCCGGGCCGATCTGGGCGATCCGGAAGGTGCGCTGGAGCTGGAGCGGCTCGCGGTGATGAGGCTGCGCGAGGCGCTGGGGGCGCACCATCCGGAGACCCTGGCGAGCAGCTCGAACATGGCGGTCAGCCTGGACTCGATGGGCCGCAAGGAGGAGGCGGCCCGGCTGCGGGCGGAGGCGGTCTCCGAGCTGACCCGGCTGCTCGGCGAGGACCACAGCCTGACCCGGTACGCACGCGACGAGCGGCGGATCCATCGCGACCTGGAGCCTCTCGCCGTCTGATCCGACGGAGGGCGGCGGGGGCTCCGCGACCGCGGGGTCCCGCCGCCCGCCACCCGACAGCAGGGGGGCGCTGTGACCGACAGCATGACCTTTCGAAACGAGGACCTGCCGGCCCTCTTCCACCACACCGACCAGGCGGCGATCTCCCGGCAGCGGGAGTCCACCCAGGCCACGCGGGCCCAGTTGCTGCTGCTGGTCCTGGCCGCGGCGGCCGCCGCGCTGCCCGCCGGGCCGAAGCTGGGCTCGATGTACCTCTTCGGGCTGCTGAGCGTGCTCTCGTACGTGGGGGTGCTGGTCGTCGGCATGCGGGCGACCCGGCGCCGGGCCCGCCCGCAGTGGCAGCTCAACCGCAGTGCGGCGGAGTTCATCAAGTCGCTGGCCTGGCGGTACGCGGTGCACGGGGCGCCGTTCGGCAGTGAGGTCGCCGATCCCGGGGCGACGTACCGGACCCGGCTGGAGGCGGGTCTGGCCGAGCTGCGGAAGATGGGCTGGGAGGATCCGCGGACCTCCGGGGCGGTGCCGGAGGGCGGGGAGATCACCGGCGCGATGCAGCGGCTGCGCGGGATGGACTACCAGGCGCGGCGCGAGACGTACGTACGGGACCGGCTGATCGAGCAGCGCAACTGGTACCGGCGGCGGACGGAGGTGTCCCGGCGGGCGACGAACCTGTGGTCGTGGACGATCGTGCTGCTGACCTGTCTGGCCCTGCTGTTCGCGCTGCTGGGGTCGTTCGGTTCGGGTCCGGGGCCGAGGCTGACGGCGCTGCTGAGCGCGGCGGCGGCGGCCGGTATCGCCTGGAACGAGGTGCGGCGCCACCATCCGCTGATCGAGGCGCACACCCTGATCGAGCAGGATCTGGCGGCGATGATGGTCGTGATGCAGACGACGATCACCGAGTCCCAGTGGCCCTCGTCGGTGTACGAGACCGAGCGGTACGTGTCCCCGCAGCACACGGACTGGCTGGCCCGGCACAGCAGTTGAGGGCCGTGGCCGATGCGGCCTCGCGGGGGGCGTGGCTCAGTCCCGGGTCACGCCCTCGCGCCAGATGACGGTGACCGGCTTGCCGAGCGCCCGGGCGTAGGCGACGATCTCGCCGGTGCCGCCGTGCCCGCGTGCGGGCTGTCCGTCCCAGACGGCGACGAGCCGGTCGCAGGAGTCGGCGATGAAGGTGCCGGCGGCGTAGTAGGCCTCGTCGGTGGAGCGGGCGAAGTCCATCCGGATCTCCTGGGTGGCCCGGATCCTCAGTCCCTGGTAGCGGGCGAGGGCCTCGGCGTCCTCGAAGGTGTCCTCGTAGTCCTCGCTGGGGATGACCACGGTGAGCCCGGCGCCGTGTTCCAGCGCGATGGCTGCGAACAGCTGGTCCGCGCCCTCGGCGAGGCTGGAGAAGGCCTCCAGTGGTCCTTCGTGGCCGCCCAGGACGCCTCGCAGGGCGTCCTCCACATGGCCGAGCACCGAGTCCGGAATGGCTCGGTGCCCGGTCACGCCGATGCGTTTCATGCAGAAACCAGCCTCCCCCGTGGACACGGTCCGCCCGGACCATCCTCCCAGAAGGCGGGAGGACGTCCAGGGGTGCGGCGGGGGCGCATGAGTCACCGTCAGTAGACGCTGACTCCGTAGGCGTTGAGGGCCTCGACCACGGGCTGGAAGAAGGTGGTGCCGCCCGAGGAGCAGTTGCCGCTGCCGCCGGAGGTCAGGCCGACGGCCCGGGTTCCGGAGTAGAGCGGGCCGCCGCTGTCGCCGGGTTCGGCGCACACGTTGGTGCGGATCATGCCGTAGACGACGTCGCCGCCGCCGTAGTTGACGGTGGCGTTGAGGCCGGTGACCCGGCCGCTGTGGATGCCGGTGGTGGAGCCGCGCCTGGTCACCGACATGTTGACGGTGGCGTTGACGGCGCTGGTGATGTCCTGGCTGCCGACGGTCCCCGGGGGTACCGGTGTGTTGCTCGCGTACTTGATGAGGCCGTAGTCGTTGGTCGGGAAGCTGGATCCGGTGGTGGAGCCGAGGACGGTGGTGCGGGCGGAGTTGGTCCACCAGGTGCCGGCGCCGTCGGTGCAGTGTCCGGCGGTCAGGGCGTAGTAGTTGCTGCCGCTGCGCACGTTGAAGCCGAGCGAACAGCGCCAGCTGCTCGCGTAGATCGCGTCGCCGCCCGAGGCCAGCTTCGTCAGCCTGCCGGGGATGCGTTCGATGCGCAGGGCTGCGGCGTCGGCTCCGGCCTCGCGCTTGATTCTCGCGATACCGGCCTGGGAGACCGTGGAGTCGGCGGAGACCACGAGGGTTCCGGTGGCGGGGTCGGTGTGCCAGGCGGTGCCCGCCACGTCGGCGCGCAGGACGGATGCGCCGGCCGAGGCGAGTCGGTCGGCGCTGAATGCCGTGTCCTGGCCGTCCCGGCTGGAGTCCGCGCTCGCGGCCGTGGGGACGGCGAGCGCTGCGGCGGCGGCCAGGCCGGTGGCCGCCGCGAGCAGCCTGGTACGGGTCATGCGCTTGATCCTCACTTCTCGTCCTCCTGGAGAGGGTCGGGGGCCCGGCGGTCGTGGGGGTGCCAGAGCCCGTGAGGCGCAGCCGGGGGCACGGCGGGTGCACAAGCTTTGGCCGTGTCCCTGACAAGCGCTGTCGGGAGTGTCCTGTCGTCAGATACCGGTCGCAAGAGCGGCTTTCAGCCTCCGCTCACCCGCTGCGACCGCGAACGGCAGCGTGTTCCCGGGTGGCGGGAAAGGACAGATGAAGTGGTCCGCGAAGGCGCAGGGAGGCAGCAGGGACCGGTTGAAATCCACTGTGATCGCGCCCCGCGCGTCGGGTATGCCGGGCTTGAGGAAGCGGAAGCGGTAGCTGGTGTGCCCGCCGGTGGCGTCCCCGAAGACGGCCCAGAGGCTGCCGTCGTCCGCGTCGACGGCGACCTGGAGCCGGTGCTCGGCACCCTCGAAGGAGAAGATCAGCTCCCCGCCGAGGCCGAGCCCGCGCGCCCGTCCGTCGGCGTTCTCCACCTGGACGCTCCGGTCCTCGGCGTACGGCCGGAACCGCCCCGGCAGGGCGTGGGCGGGGTCGTACGGGGTGGTCTCGACACCGGCGAAGGCCCGGCGGGCCTCGGAGTCGGGGTCGAAGACGCGTACGCCCCACTCCCCCTCGCGCCGGATCACGACGATCCGCAGGGCCCCGGCGGAGAGCCGGGCGTGCGCGGGCGGGCCCTCGTCGGCGTCGAGGAGGACCTCACCCGTGAAGGGCTCGCCGTCGAGCCGGCAGGAGTCCTCGGCGGTGGCGGTCAGCCCCGCACCGGCCTCCGTGGCGCGCCAGTGCCCCGGAACGGCCGGAATTCGACCTTCCGGGTAGTCGGCGAGCCAGAAGGTTCCGGTCAGCGCGAGGGGGCCGTAGGGCGCGGACACGGCCGCCGCCCTGCGCTCGTGCCATGTCCGCCACGCGGCGTGCGGATCGTCTGCGTCGTCACTCATCCCGCTCAGCCCTTCCACGCCGGTCCGGACGGGAATCCCCGCGTACGCCGTCCGGACCTGTGAAATCCGAAAGGGCGTCAGCACCCGTCGCAGGGACAGCAGCAGCAGTCGTCGCATCCGCAGTTGCTGCAGCAGTCGCAGCCCTCGCAACAGTCCTCGCCGTCGCAGAGCGGCTCGCGCCGCTCGCGCGACCACGGGCCCTCGTACTCCGTGCAGCACATCTGGCACGTGCAGAACAGTCCGACGGCCACCGCGCAGCCCGCCAGCAGCCCGCGGCGCGGCCGCTGCGGGGGCAGCCCGCCGCCACCGCCACCGCCGCCCGGCCCCATGGGCGGGGGCATGCCGGGCCCGCCGGGGGCCTGGGGAGCGTTCGGGGCGTAGGGGTTGCCCCCGTACGGATTCCCGCCGTACGGGTTCGCGCCGTACGGGTTCTCCACCGCCGGGCCGCCCGCGTACGGGTTGCCGCCCTGTCCGGCGGAGGCCGTCGCGGTGTGGCCGCAGCTGCTGGTCCCGAAGGCCCGGTCCACCGAAGTGCGCAGCTCGTGCACGAGCAGCCGGTGGGCGAGCCCGGCGTCCGCGAACTCGACCTCGCGCAGCGCCAGCCGGATGCCGTGGAGTGCGTCGTCGCAGAGCCGGCGGGCCTCGGTGAGCGGGGTGCCGGTGGCGGTGAGCGGGTTCCAGGCGCCCGCGACGGCGTCGGCGCCCTGGTCCTCCACCGCGTCCAGCAGGTGCGCGAGCCGGCCGAAGTACCTGCCCGCCTCCGCCAGCGCGGGGGCGTTGCCAGGCCGTCCGGCCAGCTGCGCGGTATGCGCGAAAGCGGCGGCCGTCGCGGTCTCCGTCGGCTCGGTCACCACGAGCACGGGCGTGCCCGGCCCGGCCAGGGTCTCGATGCCCGCCTGCCGGTCCACGGCGTCGACGAGCACCGCGGTGTCGAAGCCGAGCGAGGCCCCGGTGCGGGCCCCGGCCCGGTCCCAGCCGCGGGCCACCTTGCGCGCGGCGGCGGCTATGGGGGCACGGGCCAACAGCCCGTCCCGGTCTGCGACGTGGTCGCGCACCTTGGCGGAGGCGAGCACGAGCGAGACGGCGGCGGCGAGCCGCGCACCCTCGCCCCGGGCGACCGGGGCGGTGCGCATCCCGCGCAGCGGGCAGGGCCCCGCGGTGCGCCGGGCACCGGGCACGGGCCCGGACTGAGCCTCCGTCAGAACGGAGACCAGCAGCCCGTCGTAGTTCGTGACGATCCGGGCGAACTGCCCGTGATCCCCCCGAAGTGCCAGACAGAGCCCGCACAGATGGGCCATCCACTCCGCCTTGAAGCGCTCCCCCAACCGGTGCGTGCAAGGTCTGACGATGCCGAACAAGCTCTTCCCCCGTGTGTCGTACGCGTGCTTGCCGGGCATCGTATCGACCCGCGTGTTTCACCCGTACGTCCGCGTCGCTCACCCGTAAGGCCGCAGCGGTCGTATTTTCACTCAGTCAGCAGCGGTAGCCACCAGGATCCTTGACCGTGCAACGGATGTTCTGCACCAGTACCGTCACGAAACCCCTGCGCGGCGACTATCCACTTGGCGCGTTGTCAGCATCATGGACGAGCATAGGGGCAGCGGAGAGAAGACAGACTGACCGCGGTGAAAGGAGGCAGTCCATGGGTTCGGTGCGCAAGGCGAGTGCCTGGCTGGGTCTCGTGGAGGACAGCGACGACGAGCGCTACTACGACGACGACTACGCGGAGGCCGCCCAGGGTTCGGTGGCCGGCCCCGGCGAGCAGTGGGTCACCGACCCCCGG
Source organism: Streptomyces sp. Sge12 (assembly GCF_002080455.1). Taxonomy (NCBI): domain Bacteria; kingdom Bacillati; phylum Actinomycetota; class Actinomycetes; order Kitasatosporales; family Streptomycetaceae; genus Streptomyces; species Streptomyces sp. Sge12. The sequence goes on along the minus strand of NZ_CP020555.1, from coordinate 6,101,324 downwards.
GTGCGGGTGGCCTCCGAGTCGGCCGTGGAGCACGGCCGTCGGATCGCGACCGTCACCCCGGACGGCTTCCGTGACGCACGCGGGATCGGCGAGCTGTTCCGCGACGGAGTCCCGGTGATCGTCAACCTGTCGTCGATGGACCCGGGCGACGCGAAGCGCGTCGTCGACTTCGCGGCCGGACTGACCTTCGGGCTGCGCGGGTCGATCGAGCGGGTGGCGACCAGGGTCTTCCTCCTGACCCCGGCCGACACCCAGATCGTCAGCGGCGAAGCGGGCGGCCGCTCGCGCGACTTCTTCAACCAGAGCTGAGCAGGGCTCTCACCGGAAGGCGTCCAGCCCGGTGAGCGCCTTGCCCAGCACCAGCTGGTGCATCTCGACGGTGCCCTCGTAGGTGAGCACCGATTCGAGATTGGTGGCGTGCCGCATGACGGGATATTCGAGGGAGATCCCGTTGGCACCGAGGATGGTCCGCGCGGTACGGCAGATCTCGATGGCCTCGCGGACGTTGTTGAGCTTGCCGAAGCTGATCTGCTCCGGCCGCAGGGTGCCCGCGTCCATCCGCCGGCCCAGGTGGTGGGCGAGCAGGATGCCCTTGTGGAGTTCCAGGGCCATGTCCGCCAGCTTGGCCTGGGTGAGCTGGAAACCGCCGATCGGCTTGCCGAACTGCTCCCGCGTCCTCGCGTAGTCGAGCGCGGACTCGAAACTGGCCCGCGCCGCGCCCATGGATCCCCAGATGATCCCGTACCGCGCGTGGCTGAGGCAGCCCAGCGGCCCCTTGAGCCCGGTGACCAGCGGCAGCACCGCGTCCGCGGGCAGCCGTACGTCGTCCATCACCAGCTCGCTCGTGACGCTGGCCCGCAGCGACCACTTGTGCTTGATCTCCGGTGCGGAGAACCCGGGGGTGTCGGTGGGCACCGCGAACCCGCGGATCCCCTCGTCGGTCTGCGCCCACACCACGGCGACCGCCGCCACGGACCCGTTGGTGATCCACATCTTGCGGCCGTTCAGCACCCAGTCGGTGCCGTCGCGCTTGGCGTAGGTCCTCATCGCCGCGGGGTCCGAGCCCACATCGGGCTCGGTCAGCCCGAAGCAGCCGATCAGCTCGCCCGCGGCCATGCCGGGCAGCCAGCGCTGCTTCTGCTCCTCGGAGCCGTACTTCCAGATCGCGTACATGGCGAGCGAGCCCTGTACCGACACGAGCGAGCGGATCCCGGAGTCGGCGGCCTCCAGCTCCAGGCAGGCGAGCCCGTACTGCACGGCGCTGGCGCCGGCGCACCCGTACCCCTGGAGGGACATCCCGAGGGCCCCGATGGCGCCGAGCTCCCGCGCCAGCTCCCGGATCCCGGGCAGCTCGCCGTTCTCGTACCACTGCGCGATGTCCGGCAGCACCCGGTCGGCGGCCCAGGAACGCACGGTGTCCCGGACGGCGAGGTCCTCGGGCCCGAGGAGCTCGTCGAGCCCGAGCGGATCAAGGGGCAGGAACGCGGACACGTGGGCCTCCCGGCGGCGTGGCGGCCTGACGGCCGCGAGATGCCGGGGGCCGCGGCGCCCACCGGCAGAACCTAGCAGCGCAAGTTTTTGCGCTGGCCCGACGCTATGCGCCTCCGCCGGTCAAATCCAGCCCCACTACTCGACCGGCCGGCCGCTCGCAGGAGTCCCCTCGAACCCGCATGCTGCGCGACCGGGCTCTGAGAGACTGCCGGCGTGGATTTGACGCCCGATCAGGCCGCATCGACGGTAGAACGTCACGACTGCCCGAACGCCGGAGGCCCCCGTGGATGACCGCGCGACCGCCCGCGCGCAGGAGTACGTGAAGGTGTACGAAGAGCTCCTCGCCGCCGCCGCCCGGCTCGACGCGCTGCGGCCCCTGGAAGCCGGGGGCGTCGACCCCCACGCGACCGCAGCCATGCACGCGGTCCGGTTCGCCGCCACCATCCTGTGGCCGGAAGTCCCGGACACCCCGCCGCCGGGCTTCCGCCATGACAGCCTGGGCCTGATCGAGCTCGCCGCCCATTGGCGCGAGGCAGCACTGGACCTCGGCGAGTTCGCCCCGCCGCCTCCGGTCCTGCGGCTCGTCAGCGACACGGCGCCGCCCCCGTAGCCCGCCGCTACCGGCCCTCGGCCGGCCCGGCCGGCGTGCGGGGCGCGGGGCGCCGGGGGCTGAGCCCCCGGCTACGGCGTCAGCCCGCCTGCTCGACCCGGGTCGGGCGCGCCTCGCCCTTCGCCTGGGCGGGCAACCGCACCTCCGCCTCCGGCTCCGCCGTCCCGCAGTCCATCGACCGCGGCAGCTTCAGCGCCATCACGGCCCCCGCCACCAGCAGGGCCGCGCTCACCAGCAGCGTCACGTGCAGCCCGTGCACGAACGACTGCCGCGCCGCGGCGTACAGCGAGGCCCCTGCCGGGCCGCCCAGGTGCGCGGCGATCTGGTAGGCCTCGCCCAGAGAATTCGCCGCGCCCGCGGAGTCCGCCGCCGACACCCCCGGCACGCCGACCAGCCCCGGCCGGTACGCCGCGTTCATCACGCTGCCCAGCAGCGCGATGCCGATGCCCGCGCCCAGCTGGTACGAGGTCTCGCCGATCGACGCCGCGCCGCCCGCGGTCTCGGCCGGAGCCTCGCTCAGCATCGACTCGTAGGCGGCGAACAGAGTGGTCTGCAGTCCGAAGCCGAGCAGGATGAAGCCGACGGTCAGCAGCAGCGGCCGGTCGTGCTGGCCCATCAGCGTCAGCAGCAGCACGGCGAAGGCGGTCAGGACGAAGCCCAGCGACACCATCGTGCGCGGCCCGATCCGGTTCAGGGTGTACGAGCCGGTGGCGCCCGCGGCCATCGCGGCGAAGGTCAGCGGCAGCAGCCGCAGGCCGGTCTCCAGCGGGCTGAGCCGGAGCACCAGCTGGAGGTACTGGACGGCGATCAGCTCCAGGCCGACCAGCGCCAGCATCGCCAGCACGATGCAGGCCACCGAGGTGGAGAAGGCGGCCCGCGAGAACATCCGGATGTCGATCAGCGGGTGCTCGCGCCGCCTCTGCCGACGGACGAACAGCACGAGCAGCACCACGCCGAGCAGCAGCGGGATCAGTGCCTCGGCGTCGAGGAGCCGGCGCTCGGCGCCGAGCCGCTTGATGCCGAGCACGGCGCCGAGCACTCCGCCGGCGGCCATCAGCGCGCCGAGGACGTCCCACGGCCCGTCGGCGGCGCCGCGCGACTCCGGCAGCAGCCAGCGTCCGAGGGGCAGGATCAGTGCCATCAGCGGGATGTTGATGAGGAAGACGGAGCCCCACCAGAAATGCTGGACGAGGAAGCCGCCGAGCACCGGTCCGCTGGCCGCGCCGATGGCGGCGACGGCGGTCCAGATGCCGATGGCGAGCGCCCGCTCGCGCCGGTCGGGGAAGACCTGGCGCAGGATCGACAGGGTGGCGGGCATGATCATCGCGCCGCCGATGCCGAGCAGTGCGCGGGCGGCGATGAGGACCTGGGCGTTGTCGGCGAGGGCCGCTATCGCGGAGGCCACGCCGAAGAGTGCGTAGCCGAGGAGGAGGATGCGGCGGCGTCCGACGCGGTCACCGAGGGTGCCGAAGAGGATGAGCAGCGAGGCGCAGACCAGCGGGTAGGCGTCGACGATCCAGAGCAGCTCGATCGAACCGGGGCGCAGGTCCTCGGTGACGGAGGGGACGGCGACGTGCAGGATCGTCGCGTCGAGCGCGACGAGGACCAGGCTGACGCACAGGACCGCCAGGACGACCCAGCGGTTGACCCCGCCGGAGGCGGCGCCGATCCGCTGCCAGGGGGAAGGGGTCCCGACTCCGGCCGCGTTCGTCCCCGACATGCATGTACCTCCCAGGTGATCCCTCGCGCTCGGCGGACCAGCGTCTTGCGGAGCCACGGGGGGTGGTGCGCTGTGCGGCGTCCAACGGGGTCCGGCATCGACACGCGAGTGAACGGTCAGCGTACGCGAGTTCGCCTGTGCCACACGTGGTCAAGCTCTCATCCCCCCGGCGGCCCCCGTGTGGCGTGCGCCACTCGCCGCGCCCTCGACCTCCCCCGACGTACACGCCTGCTCACGGTGTGTGGTTCTGCACCCCCGGCGCGCGGGGCGCCCGGCCGGCGCCACCGATAATCATGCCCGTGAAGGATCTTGGATTTCGCCGGGCCGCGCCCGCGCTGGCCGTCTTCGCCGCGGTCCGGCTGCTCGGGCTGACGGTGCTCGCGGTGTGGGGCGCGGCGGTCGGCAGCAGCCCGCACACGCTGCTGTCGGCCCGCTGGGACTCGCTCTGGTACGCCCGCATCGCCGCGGAGGGGTACGGGTACGAGGTGGTCCTCCCGAACGGGGACGTTCACTCGAACCTGGCGTTCTTCCCGCTGCTGCCGTGGCTGGAACGGGTGGTGTCGGCGGCGACCGGGCTGCCGTACGGCTCCGCGGGGCTGGTGGTGTCGGTGGTCGCGGGCCTGGCCGCGGCCTGGGGGATCTTCGCGGTGGCCGATCTGGTCCACGGCCGCCGGGCCGGGGTGTTCGCGGTCGCGGTGTGGGCGGCGCTGCCGGTCGGGATCGTGCAGTCCATGGCGTACAGCGAGTCGCTGTTCACCGCCCTGGCCGCCTGGGCGCTCCACGGGGCCCTGCGCGGCCGGTGGCTGACGGCCGGGCTGCTCGCGGCCGGGGCCGGGCTGACCCGCCCGGTCGGCGCGGCGGTGGTCGCGGCGGTGTGGGTGGCCGCCGCACTGGCCTGGCGGCGCGGGGAGCGGTCCTGGCGGACGGTCGCCGGCGCGGCGCTGGCCCCGGCGGGCGCGGCGGCGTACGTCCTGTGGGTCGGCGCGCGCACCGGGGGCGGGCTGCTCGGCTACCTGGACGTGCAGGGCGGCTGGGGCAACGGCTTCGACGGCGGCTGGGCGTTCGCGCGGTTCGTCGGGGCGAAGCTGGCGTCGTCCGCGTTCCTCGCCGGGGTGGGGCTGATCGCGGGGGTCGTGCTGGTGCTCTGGCTGTACGGGAAGTGCGTCCGGCAGCGGCAGCCGGTGCCGCTGCTCGTGTACGGCGGGATCGTGGTGGCGCTGGCGCTGTGCGCGTCCGGGTACTTCGGCTCCAAGCCGCGGCTGCTGCTGCCGGCGTTCCCGCTGGTGCTGCCGCCCGCGGCGGCGCTGGCGCGGTGGCGGACGGGGCGGGCGGTGTCGGTGGTGGGTGCGCTGGCGCTGGTCTCGGCGGTCTACGGGGCGTTCTGGCTGAACGGCTCGGGTCCTCCGTAGAGCCTCCACGTCACGGAATGGATCATTCCCATCCATCTTTCAGCAAAAGAAATGACCTGTTGGGCAATAAAGTCCGGATAAGTGGCCGAAACAATTCTGGAAGCAGTGGATCAAGAAGGGTCCAACCGCAGTCGAAATAGCGGGAATTAAGTCCCGCGTGAGACCAACTCCACATCACATGGTCATCACAAAGCCCGCGATTCGCCCGGGCCGACCAGCGGCGGGCGGTAACGTCGATTGAGTGCGTACCGACCAAATCCTGACCCGTCTGGAGCGGGTGTTCGCCCGGCTGGACCGGGAACCAGAGCGACCGGCTCATCTGCAAACACCGCAGATGAGCCGGCACCGCGTCGTGCTCCTGGGATCGACCCTCGCGTTCTATCTCGCAATCGTGGTCGCCGTACTGACCACTTCCTGGCTGGTCCGGCTGGACTGGCAGATCATGTTCTTCCGGCCCTACGAGCAGTGGCCGCAGCTGCACGCCTTCCTCGACTACCTCGTCGTACTCGGCCAGCGCGGACCCACCGCGGTGATGGTCGCCGCCTGGCTCGGCTGGCGCTCCTGGCGGCAGCACACCCTCCGCCCGCTGATCACCCTCGGCGTGGCGCTGCTGCTGCTCAACGTCACCGTCGGGGCCGTCAAGCTCGGCCTCGGCCGGCTCGGCCCGCACTACGCCACGGAGATCGGATCCGCGGAACTCTTCGCCGGTGGCGATATATTTCCTTCCGGCCACACCGCCAACGCCGTTGTGACCTGGGGAATCCTGGCCTATCTGGCTTCCACCGGCGTCACCCGGCGGGTGCTGTCCATCGTGTCCGCCGTCGTCTCCCTGAGCGTCGGCGCCACCACCGTGTACCTGGGCACCCACTGGGTCAGCGACGTCCTGCTCGGGTGGTCCGCGGGCCTGCTGATCCTGCTGGCCCTCCCCTGGTTCGAGCCGCTCATCGCCCGCGCCGAGGCCTACGTCTTCGACCTGCGCGAGCTGCTGCGCCGCCGCGCCGAGACCGGACGGATGCCCGCGCCGGTCGTCTCCGCGCTCACCCCGCTGCTCTCGGCGGGCGGCAAGTGGCAGCTGCGGCCCGTCGTCGGCACCGCCGGGGAGCCGGCCCCGCAGGCCGTACCGGCCGCCGTTGCGGCCGGCGCCGCCACCTCCGCGGCACCCGCGACCGTGGCGGCCGTCGTCGCCGTGCACTCCTCGGCGCCCCGGGCGACGGTGCACCCGGCGGGCCGGCCCCACGTGATCCGCTCCGAGCGGACCCCGGTCACCCCCGCCGGCAGCCGCCGCCCGGCGCACACCGACCGGGCCACCGCCCGGGGGGCCGCGGCCCGACCGGTCGCCGGCGGCTGACCGGGGCGGGGGACGGTACGCACCACCTCCCCCCGCGTCACGAAAGGCGGGCCGGGTCCTCGGACCCGGCCCGCCTTCGCCGTTCGTCAGCGCCACGCCCGGACGTTCGTCCGTCCCGGGTCACGCTTGTGTCACAGAATATCTACAACCGCAAATTGATTACCCGTCCGCGACACGCCCGGGCTGCGGGCTGTTTGGAATTCGCTACCGGGGCCGCGGAATTCATGTCCGGGATTGTCGCGATCCGATAGGTCCGGACCAGCTGAATCCCCCTCAGGTCCCCTACATTTCCTTCACTTCCGGCGGACCCACGGCCCTGGTCAGGAGATCCCGCGCCGACCGGATCCGATCCGTCAGCTCCGCCGGCTCGACCACTTCGAACTCACAGCCGAGCAGCATGATGTGAATCACAAGAACGTCCAGGTTCACCGCCCCCGTGCGCAGCAGGCAGCTCTCGCCGTCGACCGGTTCCAGGGCTCCCGCACTCGGCCCGATGATCCGCGCGGCGTCCGTCGCCGACACCTTCAGCCGCACCACCGCGCGGGCCGCGTACACCCGCTGCGAGACGCCCTCGGAGACGTACGCGGCGAGGTCCTCGGCCGGCGGCGGGCGCGGGGTGAACCGCGGTCCGTGCGGCGGTCTGGGCTCGATCCGGTCCGCGCGGAAGGTCCGCCACGCCTCCCGGTCCAGGTCCCAGGCCACGAGGTACCAGCGGCGCTCGGTGCAGACCAGCCGGTGCGGTTCGACGGTGCGCCGGGTGACGTTCCCCTCGTGGTCGCGGTACCCGAAGCGCAGCCGCTCGGCGTCCCGGCAGACCGAGGCCAGCTCGGTCAGCACCGAGGCGTCGACCGTGGACCGCTGGGCCCCGCGCAGCATCGGCACGGTGAACTCGTTGAGCGCGGACACCCTGCGCCGCAGCCGCGACGGCAGCACCTGCTCCAGTTTCCCGAGGGCCCGTACGGAGGCCTCCCCGATGCCCTCGACCCCGTTCCCGGCGGCGGTCCGCAGGCCCACGGCGACGGCCACGGCCTCGTCGTCGTCCAGCAGCAGCGGCGGCAGCTCGGCCCCCGCCCCCAACTGGTAGCCGCCGCCGGTGCCGGGGCTGGCGTTCACCGGGTATCCGAGCTCCCGCAGCCGGTCCACATCGCGCCGGACCGTCCGCGGGGTGACCCCGAGCCGGTCCGCGAGATCGGCACCGGTCCATTCGCGGTGGGCCTGCAACAAGGAGAGCAGGCGCAACAGTCGTGCGGAGGTGTCGAGCATTCCCCGAGTCTGCCAGCGCCCCGCGGCCGGCCCGCACTCAGCTCAGCACAGCAGTGGCGGCGCCTCGGCGCCACCGGCCTCGATGAGCTGGCAGACGGTCTGGATCGAGACCTTCCAGACCCCGTCCTCCAGCACCACGGCCCCCTTGCTGTCGGGCAGCTCCATCGTGTCGCCGACGCTCAGGTCGTAGGTCACCGTGCCCTCGGTGGGCGAGGTGAAGGTGACGTCCGTGACCTTCACCGAGGTCTTGGCCGCTTCGGCACCGGCCGAGAAGCCTTCCAGCACCGGCTCCAGCATGTCGCCGTGCTCCAGCAGCTCCGCCTTCTTCTCGGTCGGGGTCTTCGGGTCGAAGAAGGCGGTCCAGTTCTTCTCGACCTGCGCCTTGGCCGCCTCGGGATCGGCGGGCCCGTCCGCGGCCGGCACGACCAGGACCGCAGCGGCCCGCAGGGCCGGGGCGTCCGCCGCCGCGCCCGAGGACCACCCCACGACGGCCGGTACGGCCAGCAGGGCCGCGGCCGCCGCGCATGCCGCGGCACGTGAGGGTGCGCGTGGGTGTCTGCTCTGGACCATCTGGCTCACCACCGGTGTCCGGACGAGCCGTTCGACCCGTCGTTTCCAGGGTCAGCGCCTTCCGGGCATCGCGCAACGCGCGAACGGTCCCGCGGGCCGGTCAGGGGCCCGGGGCGGCCGGCGCCGCGGTGGGGGCGGCCACCGGCACCGGCGCGGCTCCCGAACCGGCCGGGACGGGCTTCGGCCCCGCAGGGGCGGGCTTCGGGGCGGGCTTCGGGACCGGCTTCGAGGCTGCCGGGACGGGCTTTTGGCCCGGTGTCGGGGCGGCCGGGACCGGTGTCGGGGCGGTGGGCTCCGGGGTGGGGAGGGTCAGCAGCATGCCCACCGCGATGGCCTCCGGCTTCGGCCCGATCAGCGCCCGGTTCGCCTCGTGGAGCGCCCGCCACCCGCCCTGGACCCGGTGCCTGCGGGCGATCGACACCAGCGTGTCCCCCTCCCGTACCGTGTGCATCCGCCCCGCCAGCCCGTACCGCTTCGAGCACACCGGCCACGCGCTCCAGCCCTGCGCGACGAGGACGTCCTCCGCGACCCGGATCTGCTGCGCGCGCCCAGCCAGGTCGGCCCGCTTCGCGTAGGCCAGCCCGCCGTACTCCTCCCACGTCGGCTGCCAGAACTGCAACCCACCGTAGAAGCCGTTGCCGGTGTTCACCGCCCACCGCCCGCCGCTCTCGCAGTCGGCCACGCAGTCCCAGGGCCACTGGCCGCCCGGTCCGCAGTCCCCGGGCCCGCTCCCGATCACTCCCGGCGAGCCGGGGTGCGCCGCCCCCGCGGGCCCCGGCGCCGGTGGCGGCGGAGCCGCTGCCACCGCGTCACCGCGGGGCAGTTCGAGTACCAGCACGCAGGCGAGGACAACGGCTGCTGCGCCGGCGCCGACGGCCCGGCAGGTCCGGTGGTTGGGCATCGGGTCACGCTACGCAGCCGCCCGCGGCCCCCCGCGGCCCGCCACGCGGCGTGTCCCCGCACCCACCCGGTCGGCCGACCGCCACCTCCACCCCAAACGGCCACACCCGGGCATCAACTGCACACAACCAGAAAACAGTTGGCACGAAAACAAAGCCCCGGTCGGACGGTTCACCCTTCCGGGGGCCCGGTTCGAATCCGTTCCCTCAAATGGCGTGACCCCGGCCGCCGCCGGACCGTTGAGCCCGGCGAGCCGGGAGCCTCCCGGACCCGCACCTATGCCGAGGAGCCACCCCGTGCCGCGCATGCTCGACGTCAGTGATGAGGTACGTGCCGAGATCGGTGACGAAGAAGCCGACAGGCTGCTCGTCGGCGAAGACGCGCCGCGCAGTTACGACTGCACCTCCTGCCGCACCCCGGGCGACCCCGAGAACGACCGCACCAGCACCGTGCTGTTCGTCGGCGAGGAGACCGCGGTCCTCGCCTTCGCCCACGCCACCTGCATCCCCTCCCAGGTCGTCTCGGTCTCCGAGGAGCAGCTCCAGGGCGCGGTCCGCAGCATCACCGGCGACAGCCCGGCCCCCGCCGCCGGCGGCCCCGGGGTCGCCCCGCAGAACGTGCCCGGTGGCCAGGCCGTCCTCGGCATCACCAGCGGTCTGATCCTGATCGGCGGGGAGCTGCACCCCGCCCTGGTCGTCGAGCCGACCGCGCCGATCGCCCGCCCCGGCAGCGACGGCCCGGGCGACGACTTCCTGCCGCTCCTCATCGAGCAGGACTTCATGCCGGTCACCGACACCTCGGAGGTCCCCCGCCTCCTCCACGGCTGGTCGGTCCTGCTCGCCGCGGGCCAGCTGCACGCAGTGCTGCAGCCGGCCCCCGAGGGCGGCGGCCAGGTCGCCTGGTGGCAGGCGCACCAGGCGCTGTCGGTCACCGACGGCTGGCGCAACGCCGTCAACAAGACCCAGCGCGTGCTCATCTACGCCGCCCCGGTCGGCTCCATCGGCCAGCAGCCGCGTGAGGACCTGCTGCGCGACGCCCTGGACAAGGCCGCCGCCGCGGGCAAGCTCGTGGCCGCCGCGATGCCGCTGGCGGGTACGCCCGTCGCCTGACCGAGGCGGTACCGGAACGGCCGCCCAGCCCCCTGCCGAGGGGGCCGGGCGGCGTGCGCCGGGGGTGTGCGGTCCGTCCCGCACACCCCCGGCGTTTCTGTGTTTGCTCCCCCGTCACCCCGCATCCGCAGAGCGCCGGTTTCGTTGGCTGATACGTGCATTCATACGACTCCTCCCGCGCCCCGTCCTACCCGAGCAGCGTCCCCGCGATGCGTCCCGCACGGGACCGGGACAGCTCTCCGGCCGTCTCGCACACCCCGATCTACGACACGCTGTACTCGGAGTACCTGCGCGCTTTCCGGGCGCTGCCGGGCGACCGCACGGGCGAGGAGGACCACGGCTTCACGGCCTTCTCCTACGGGGGCTCGTACACGAGCGGCAGCTCGTACGGCAGCGGCTGGAGCGGTTCCGGGTGGCAGCGCGTCGACAGCTGGCAGCCCTCGTACACCCCCGCCCCGCAGCCGCAACCGCAGCCCCAGCCGGCGTACTCGTACGCGGGCAGCCCCGGATACGGCGACGGGCGGCAGCACCAGACCGGGATGACGCACATCCCGGCGGCCCTGCCGCCCGCTCCGCGCCGGGGCTACTGACTCCTCGGAGCCCCCCGCCCGGCGACTACTTCTTCTTCTTGTACTGGGCGCCGCGCTTCTCGCGCACCCGCACCGAGATGTGGATCGGGGTGCCCTCGAAGCCGAACTCCTCGCGCAGGCGGCGCTCGATGAAGCGCCGGTAGCCGTGCTCCAGGAAGCCGGAGGCGAAGAGGACGAACCGCGGCGGCTTGCTGCCCGCCTGGGTACCGAACAGGATGCGGGGCTGCTTGCCGCCACGGATCGGGTGCGGGTGGGCGGCGACGACCTCACCGAGGAAGGCGTTCAGCCGGCCGGTGGGGACGCGCGTCTCCCAGCCCGCGAGGGCCGTCTCGATCGCCGGGACCAGCTTCTCCATGTGGCGGCCGGTGAGCGCCGAGACGTTCACCCTGGGCGCCCACGAGACCTGCTGCATCTCGGTCTCGATCTCGCGCTCGAGGTAGTAGCGGCGCTCCTCGTCGAGCTCGTCCCACTTGTTGTAGGCGATGACGATCGCGCGGCCCGCCTCGACGGCCATCGTGATGATGCGCTGGTCCTGGACGCTGATGGTCTCGGTGGTGTCGATCAGGATCACCGCGACCTCCGCCTTCTCGACGGCGGCGGCCGTGCGCAGCGAGGCGTAGTAGTCGGCGCCCTGCTGGAGGTGGACCTTCTTGCGGATACCGGCGGTGTCGACGAACTTCCAGGTGATGCCGCCGAGTTCGATCAGCTCGTCGACCGGGTCGCGGGTGGTTCCGGCCAGCTCGTTGACGACGACGCGGTCCTCCTTCGCCACCTTGTTCAGGAGCGAGGACTTGCCGACGTTCGGGCGGCCGATCAGCGCGATGCGGCGCGGGCCGCCGGGGGCGGCGCCGCCGAAGGTCTGCTCGGGGGCCTCGGGCAGGGCCTCCAGCACGGCGTCGAGCATGTCGCCGGTGCCGCGGCCGTGGAGCGAGGAGACCGGGTGCGGCATGCCGAGGCCGAGCGACCACAGGGAGGCCGCGTCGGACTCGCCGCTCTGGCCGTCGACCTTGTTGGCGCACAGCACGACGGGCTTGCCCGCCTTGCGCAGCAGCCGTACGACGGCCTCGTCGGTGTCGGTGGCGCCGACCTTGGAGTCGACGACGAAGACGACCGCGTCGGCGGCCTCGATGGCGTACTCGGCCTGGGCGGCGACGGAGGCGTCGATGCCGAGGACGTCCTGCTCCCAGCCGCCGGTGTCGACGACCTTGAAGCGGCGGCCGGCCCATTCGGCCTCGTACGTGACGCGGTCGCGGGTGACACCGGGCTTGTCCTCGACGACCGCCTCGCGGCGGCCGATGATCCGGTTCACCAGGGTCGACTTGCCGACATTCGGGCGGCCGACGACGGCGAGGACGGGAAGCGGGCCGTGGCCGGCCTCCTCGATCGCGCCTTCGACCTCTTCGATGTCGAAGCCCTCTTCCGCGGCGAGCTCCATGAACTCCGCGTACTCGGCATCGCCAAGTGCTCCGTGGTCGTGCTGGTCGTTCATGAAGTCCGTTCCTCGTCGTTCGTGGTGGTCGGTGGTGCCCGCGCAGCGCGGTTCCACTACTGGTTCAAGTCTCGCTCAGCGCCCGGTGAGGCGCTTGGCGTCGGCCAGGTGGGCGGTCAGCCGGTCCTGGATGCGTACGGTGGCCTCGTCCAGTGCGGTACGGGTCCGGCGGCCACTGCCGTCCCCCGCGTCGAAGGCCGAGCCGAAGACGACGTCGACCCTGCTCTTGAGGGCCGGCAGGCCCTTGACGACGCGCCCCGGGGTGTCCCCGCTGCCGAGGACGGCCACGGGCACGATGGGGGCGCCGCTGCGGACCGCGAAGTAGGCGAGGCCCGCGCGCAGCGAGGCGAAGTCGCCCTCGCCCCGGGTGCCCTCGGGAAATATCCCCAGGGCGCCTCCATTGTCGAGCACCCCGAGGGCCCGGCCTATCGCCGTCCGGTCGGGGCCGCCGCGGTCGACCTTGACCTGCCCGATCCCGTCGAGGAAGGGGCCGAGCGGGCCCACGTACGCTTCCTTCTTGATCAGGAAGTGCAGGGGCCTGGGCGCGGTGCCCATCACCATGGGGCCGTCGATGTTGTGCGAGTGGTTCACGGCGAGGATGACGGGGCCCGAGGCGGGCACTTTCCAGGCCCCCAGTACGCGCGGCTTCCAGAGCCCGTACATGAGCCCGATGCCGATGCGCCTGCCGACCGCCGCACCCTTGCGGGAGGGCGCTTCGCTCACTTGCGGCCCGCCCGCTTCTCTTCCACGAGCGTCACGACGCATTCGATCACGCGGTCGAGCGTGAGCTCGGTGGTGTCCACCTCGACGGCGTCGTCGGCCTTGGCCAGCGGGGAGGTCTTGCGGCCGGAGTCGGCCGCGTCGCGCTTGATCAGCGCCTCCTTGGTGGCCGCGAGGTCGGCGGCCTCCTTGCCGCGGAGCTCTCCGCTGCGCCGGGCGGCGCGCGCCTCGGCGGAGGCGGTCAGGAAGATCTTGAGGTCGGCGTCGGGCAGGACGGTGGTGCCGATGTCCCGGCCCTCGACGACGATCCCCTCGGCCTCCTGGGCCGCCTCGGCGGCGATGGAGCGCTGGAGGTCGGTGATCAGGGTGCGCACCTCGGGGACGGCGCTGACGGCGCTGACCTTCGAGGTGACCTCCTGGGTCCGGATGGGACCCGCGGCGTCGAGGCCGTCCACGGTGATGGTGGGGGCGGCCGGGTCGGTGCCGGAGACGATGGTGGGCTTGCCGGCCGCGATGGCGATGGCCTGCGGGTCGTCGGTGTCGACGCCGTTGGTGATCATCCACCAGGTGATGGCCCGGTACTGGGCACCGGTGTCCAGGTAGCGCAGCCCGAGCTTGGCGGCCACGGCCTTGGAGGTGCTGGACTTGCCCGTGCCGGAGGGACCGTCGATGGCGACGATCACGGCGGACGGAGCTACGGTTTCCACGGTGCGGGCACCTTCCTGGTTGCGCGTACGTGTCCGGGCGCGGCAAAGCGCCCCTCCCCAAGGTTACCGGCCCCGGACGGCCCCCGTCCCCGCCGCGTTCCCAAGGGGTCGGCGGGGCCCGCGCCCCTTACTGCTGCCGCAGCGCCCAGCCCCGCTCGCGCAGCTCGGCGGTCAGGCCCGCCACCGCCCGCGGCTCCACCATCAGCTGGACGAGGCCGGCCTGCTGGCCCGTCGCGTGCTCGATGCGCACGTCCTCGATGTTGACCCCGGCCCGTCCCGCGTCGGCGAAGATCCGTGCCAGCTCACCGGGCTGGTCGCTGATGAGCACGGCCACCGTCTCGTAGACCGTGGGCGCCGCGCCGTGCTTGCCCGGCACCCGGACGCGGCCCGCGTTCCCGCGCCGCAGCACGTCCTCGATGCCGGCGGCGCCGCCGCGCCGCTTGTCCACGTCGCCGGACTGGAGGCCGCGCAGCGCCTCGACGGTCTCTTCCAGGTCGGCGGCGATCCCGGCGAGGACGTCGGCGACCGGTCCCGGGTTGGCGGAGAGGATCTCCACCCACATCCGCGGGTCGGAGGCCGCGATCCGGGTCACGTCGCGGATGCCCTGCCCGCACAGCCGCACCGCCGTCTCGTCGGCCTCCTCCAGCCGGGCCGCGACCATGCTGGAGACCAGCTGCGGGGTGTGCGAGACGAGCGCCACCGCCCGGTCGTGGGCGTCGGCGTCCATCACGACCGGTACGGCCCGGCTGAGGGCCACCAGCTCCAGCGCGAGGTTGAGGACCTCGTGGTCGGTGTCCCGGGTGGGGGTCAGCACCCACGGGCGGCCCTCGAAGAGGTCCGCGGTGGCGGCGAGCGGCCCCGACTGCTCCTTGCCGGCCATCGGGTGCGTCCCGATGTAGGCGGTGACGTCCACGCCGAGCGCCGCCAGCTCCCGCCGCGGTCCGCCCTTGACGCTGGCCACGTCCACGTAGGCCCGGGCGACCCCGCGCCCGATCAGGTCGGCCAGGGTGGCGGCCACGTGGGCCGGCGGGACGGCGACGATCGCGAGGTCGACCTGCTCCTGCGCGGGCTCGTCGGTGCCTGCGCCGAGGGCGGCCGCCGTACGGGCCCGGTCCGGGTCGTGGTCGGCGAGGTGGACGGTGATCCCGCGGGCGGTCAGGGCGAGCGCCGCAGAGGTGCCGATCAGTCCGGTTCCGATGACGACGGCGGTTCTCACGAGGCACTCCAGGGTGGCGAAAAGGCGAGCTGACGGGCTGTCCGGCCAGGGTATCCAGCCCGGGCGGCACGAGGGCCCGACCGCCCATCCCGTGGGACGGCGGCCGGGCCCCGGCGTGCTGCTGCGGGCCGGTCAGAACTTCTGCTGCCGGATGATGTCCTCCAGCGAACCGCTCGGGAGCTGTCCCCCGGGGCTCAGCCGGTCGACGGCGGTGGGCAGCGCCTGCGCGATCTGGTCGGCGGCCTCCTGCGGGCTGACGCCCGCCTGCGCGGCCGCCTTCTGGAGGGCCTCGTCGGGCACCGCCTCCGCGATCTGGGCGCCACTGACCGGCTTGTTGTCGCCGGTGCCGAGCCAGGACTGGGCCTGGTCGGCGAGGCCCGACTTGGTCAGCATGTCCATCAGCCCGCCGAGCGGGTTGTTCCCGCCGGCCTGGGCGCCGCTCGCACCGCCGCTCCCAGCGCCGCCGGCACCGCCGCTCGCACCGCCGCCGGCGCCGGTGAGTGCGCCGAGCAGCGCACCGAGGATGTTGCCGGCGCCACCGCTCCCGCCCTGGCCACCGCTGCCGCCGAGGAGGCCGCCGAGAAGGGAGCCGAGGTCGTTACCCGCCATCGTCATGCCTTTCGAAGAGGGACCGGGCCGCGCGGACAGCGGCGTACCCGGCTTCGGGACACGGACAATGTCACCCGTACCGGACCATGCCGCCACCTGGCGCACACGCCATCGGCCGCTGCGGTAGAACGATCGGCATGATCTTCCACATCGTCCCGCTCGCCGACTGGACCGCCGCGCCCGAGCTCCCGTACGCCCCGCCCTCGCTGGAGTCGGAGGGATTCGTCCACTGTTCGGCGGATCGCGCCACGGCACTCGCGATCGCCGACGCGCACTACCGGGCGGTACCCGGGATCCTGCTCGCGGTGGAGCTGGACGAGGGGGCGCTGACCTCCGTGGTCCGCCGGGCGAGTGAAACCGGCGGCCGCTACCCGCATGTCCACGGTCCGCTGAACCGGGAAGCCGTGGTTCACGTGTGGGAGGTCGTACGCACACCCGGCACTCCCACCTCACTGGCCCCGTGGGAACCGGGCCGATGAACCGGCGCGGCAGGCTTCACCTGAAGCCCGCCGCAGGCCAGGATGCTGCACGCCATCCGGCCACGAAGCGAGGAGAGACTCATGAGTGACCTCACGCACACCGCCCGGCGCACGGTACTGACGATCGGCGCCGCCGCCCTGACCGGGGGCGCCATCACCGCCTGCGGCGGCGGGAGCGGCGAGACGGCCCCGCAGGGGGAGGCGAGCGGCGCGGCCACGCCGCCCGCCACGCCCGCCCCGGCCAGCTCGGAGGCCGGCGCGCCGGCCTCCGACAAGACCCTCACCAAGAAGGCCGACGTCCCGGTGGGCGGCGGCAAGGTCTTCAAGGAGGAGAAGGTCGTGGTCACCCAGCCCAAGGCCGGCACCTTCAAGTGCTTCACGGCGGTCTGCCCCCACCAGGGCTGCCTGGTCAACAAGGTGGAGAACGGCAGCATCGACTGCCCCTGCCACGACAGCAAGTTCGCCATCGCGGACGGCGCGGTGACCAAGGGGCCCGCCACCAAGGGGCTGGCCGAGAAGAAGATCAAGGTCGCGGCGGACGGCAATATCTCGCTCGCATAGCCCCTGACCGGGCTCTACGCTCCCGGGATGGACGATCTGACACTGGTACGGGACCACACGGTCTACCGGTGCGTGATGGGCTCCCGGGCGTTCGGACTGGCGACGGAGGCGAGCGACACCGACCTGCGCGGTGTCTACCTCGCCCCGACGCCGCTCTTCTGGCGGTTCGAGAAGCCCCCCACGCACGTGGAGGGCCCGCGGGACGAGGAGTTCTCCTGGGAGCTGGAGCGCTTCTGCGAACTGGCCCTGCGGGCCAACCCGAACATCCTGGAGTGCCTGCACTCCCCCCTGGTGGAAGAGGTCACCCCGGTCGGCGAGGAGCTGCTCTCCCTGCGCGGGGCCTTCCTCTCCCGCCGGGCCCACACCAGCTTCAGCCGGTACGCGGCCTCCCAGCACGGCAAACTCCTCGCGGACGTCCGCGTCCACGGCGCCCCGCGCTGGAAGCACGCCATGCACCTGCTGCGCCTGCTGCTGTCCTGCCGTGACCTCCTGCGCACCGGCGGCCTGACCATCGACGCCGGCCCGCACCGCGACCGCCTCCTCGCGGTCCGCCGCGGCGAACTGACCTGGGAAGAGGTCGACGCCTGGATGACCCGCCTGGGGGACGAGACGGACACGGCCCTGGCGACCACCGTCCTGCCCGCGGAGCCCGACCACGCGCGGGTGCAGGACTTCCTGGTCCGCACCCGCCGCGCGTCAGCCGCGTAGCGTGCGCCGCCGTACGACGAACGCGTCGAGCGCGTCGTACGCCGAGCCCTGCCCGGGCAGCGCGGAAGCGGCCTGCGCCGCGTCCAGCACCGCGTGCAGCGCCCGGAAGTCCTCCCGCACCGCGTCGAGGGCCGGGCCCTCGTAGCCCCCGTGCTCGGCGGCCACCTTGGCCTCGATCAGGTCGGCGAGGTACGGGGGCGCCTGCGGCACCTCGGCCAGCAGGGTCGGCAGGTGCGCCTGCACCTCGGCCGTCCGCATGAGGTGGATGCCGGTGAGCAGCGCCCGGAACGCGTAGAGCAGCGGTTTGAGTTCGGCGGCCTTCTCGAAGAGCCGCCACTGGGTGCCCGCGAACCCCCGGTAGTGGTGGGCGTGGTGGGAGGTCAGCACTCCCGGGGACAGGGCGATCAGCTCCTCGTGCGCCGGCGTCGTGTGGACGACGAGCGGGGAGAGCAGCTGTTCCAGGACGTACCCGTTGTGCTTCAGCATCAGACGGACGAACTTGCGCAGGTCGTGCGTGACGAGGTCCATCTCCACGTCGTCCCGGTCCCACATGCGGGTACGGGTCTCCTCCGGCTCGCGCAGTCCCAGCAGGTCCTCGGCCGGGAGCAGGTGGGCGCCGCGCAGGTCGATGTCGGAGTCCCGGGACGGGAAGCCGTACAGGTGTGCGCCGGAGACCGTGGCGAACAGCAGGGGGTCGGGCTGTTCCGCCACGACGGGGGTCAGGTCGAGACTCAGAGCGTCCAGCATGGATCAAGCATCCCAGAGGGTGCCGAAGGCCAGGAGTTCGTCCCGGTACTCGATGCGGCCCTCCCATTCGCGGGGCCAGACGTCCGCACCGAGGTGGGCTCCGGCGAAGGCACCGGCCAGGCAGGCGAGGGAGTCGGAGTCGCCCCGGGTGCAGGCGGCCCGGCGCAGCGCCGTCAGCGGCTCGTCGGGGAAGAGCAGGAAGCAGTGCAGGGCGGTGGCGAGGGCCTCCTCGGCCACCCAGCCGTCGCCCGTGGTCAGGCAGGGGTCGGTCTCCGGGGACGGGGACCGCAGGGCTGCCGCCAGCCGGTCCAGGACCGCCAGGCAGTCGTCCCAGCCCCGCGCCATGAAGGACTCCGGGGAGGCGTCGGACGCCGTCCGCATCCACAGGTCGCCGAGCCAGCGCTCGTGGTAGCGGGTGCGGTTCTCCAGGGCGTACGAGCGCAGCCGCCCGACGAGCCCCGTCACCTCGGTGCCCTCGGCGAGCAGGTGGACCGCCCGGGCGGTCAGGTCGGAGGCGGCGAGCGCGGTGGGGTGCCCGTGGGTGAGGGCGGACTGGAGCTGCGCGGCGCCGGCCCGCTCCTCCTCGGTCCAGTCCGGAACCAGCCCGACCGGGACCACCCGCATGTTGGCACCGCAGCCCTTGGAGCCGATCTGGCTGGCGTCGCGCCAGTCCCGGTCCGGGGTGTCCAGCAGCCGGCAGGCCGTCATGCAGGTGCGGCCCGGGGCCCGGTTGTTCTCCGGGGAGTGGTACCAGTCGACGAACTCCTCGCGGACGGGCCGGGCCAGGCGCAGCGGCTCCACCCGGCCGCGCTCCGCCGCCGTGCGCATGCCGCGGGCCAGTGCGAGGGTCATCTGGGTGTCGTCCGTGACGATCGCCGGGCGCGGGAGGCTCATCTCGCGCCAGGGGCCCGTCTTGGCCAGGATCGAGGGCACGTCGTTGAACTCGGTCGGGAAGCCGAGGGCGTCGCCCAGGGCCAGGCCGATCAGGGCGCCCGTCGCGGCTCGCTTCGTCATCGAGTGGGTCCTTCCGGTCGGAGCAGAGGGGGATGCAGGGTGGTCGCCGGGCCGGGCCGGTAGAGGGCGGCCGGTTTGCC
Source organism: Streptomyces sp. Sge12 (assembly GCF_002080455.1). NCBI lineage: Bacteria > Bacillati > Actinomycetota > Actinomycetes > Kitasatosporales > Streptomycetaceae > Streptomyces > Streptomyces sp. Sge12. The sequence continues at coordinate 6,081,984 of NZ_CP020555.1, read as the reverse complement.
GCGGCCGCCGGTCAGCCGGGCCGCGCCCGGCACGGCCTCGACGAATCCCGGTGTCGCCAGGACCTTGCGGCGGAAGTTGGGGCGGTCGAGGGTGGTGTTCCAGACGGTCTCGTAGATGGACTGGAGCTCGCCGAGGGTGAACTCGGGCGGGCAGAAGCCGGTGGCCAGGCAGGTGTACTCCAGCTTGGAGCCGATCCGCTCCCGCGCGTCCGCCAGGATCACCGCGTGGTCGAAGGCCAGTTCCGTGACCTCCTCCAGTGCGAGCCAGCGGGCGTGCGCCGCGTCCCCGCCGCCCTGCGCCGCCGGCTCCGGCAGGTCCGGTACGAGTGCGGTGAAGGCCACCGAGACCACCCGCATCCGGGGGTCCCGGTCCGGCTCGCTGTACGTGCGCAGCTGTTCCAGGTGGAGCGCCGCCACGAGCTGCTCCGACAGGCCGGTCTCCTCGGCCAGTTCGCGCCGGGCGGCGGTCTCGGCGGACTCCCGCGGCAGGACGAAGCCGCCGGGCAGCGCCCAGGCCCCGGCGTACGGCTGCTGACCGCGCCGGATCAGCAGGACGTGCAGGGCGCCGCCGCGCACCGTGAACACGGCCAGGTCGACGGTCACCGCGAACGGCTCGAAGGCGTGCGGGTCATAGCCGGCGGTCATCGGTTCTCCGGGAGGGGGTCGGTGAAGTGCCAGCCCTCGGCCAGCAGTCCGTCCACGGCCCGGACGGCCGCTTCCAGCCGGGCCGCCCGGTCCCCGCGCACGACGAGGTAACGCCGTCCGGTGCGCTCCAGTTCCGCCCGGAACCGCTCCGTCATCCAGGGCCGCAGGTGCTCCCCGTCCCGCAGTCCGTCGTCCTCGAAGGGCACGTCGGCGTGGTCGGTCAGCAGGTACAGGTCGCGCCGGGTCCGGTCGGCGATCCGCTCGACCTCGGTGTTGCGGCCGTCCATGTACCGCTCGTGCCAGATGCCGGTCGCGAAGGAGTCGGTGTCGCAGAACAGCACCGGGGAGCCGAGCCGGGCCGCCCGCTCCTCGTCGGCGTCCTGGCGGCGGGCGATGACCGGGAACTCCTCGGAGGTGAAGGAGACGTCGGCCCAGGAGGCCGCCGGGTCGGCCGCGCGGGCCGCCGCCAGCTTCTCCTCGCTGTACCGGCGGCCGTACTCGGCGACCCAGCCCGTCCTGGCCCAGACGCCGCCGCGGCGCCGGTAGTGGTCCGCCAGGGCCCGCGAGAGCGTGGTGGTGCCGGTGGACTCCGCCCCGAGGACGACGACCCGTCGGGTCAGGGCGGCCCGTACGGCCGGCCCGAGGAAGTCCCAGGAGCCGACCGGGTCCTGCCGCACGGCCGTCCCCGACACCGGGAACAGCGTCCGCTCCCGGTCCACCAGGACCTCCGCGGCGCCGAACCGCCGGGCGAGCTCGCTCCCGTACTCCTCCGAGGTGAACACGGCGTCCACCCGTCCGGGGACCGCGCTCCGGAAGACCGCCATGTGGGCCTCCCAGATCGCCGGGTCGTGCAGGTCGACGGGGATGTCGTCCACCGCGCCGACGACCTCGGCCCCGGGGTGCGCCTCGCGCATCCAGGCGACCCGGTCGGCGAGCGGGACCGATTCGACGGAGGCCGCGCACACCAGGACGGTCAGCCGCTCGCACTGGTCGTGGGCGGTGCGGACGAGGTGGTGGTGGCCGGCGTGCGGCGGGTAGAACTTGCCGAGGACCAGGCCGTGCCCGTGGCGCCTCATGCCGCCGCCTCCGCCGCTTCCGCCGCCGTACGGGCGCCGGGCGCCGGGAGCGTGCGCCGCCAGCCGAGGAGTCCGACCACGCACAGGGCGAGGAAGCCCACGTAGAGCGCGGAGGTCAGGTAGAGGCCCTTGTGGGCGTAGAGCGGGATGTAGACGAGGTCGGCCGCGATCCACAGCCACCAGGACTCGACGAGCTTGCGGCACTGGCCGTAGGTGGCGACGAGCGAGAGCCCCGTGGTCAGAGCGTCCCAGAAGGGGACGGTGGAGTCGGTGGCCCGGCTCAGCAGCAGGGTGAGCGCGAGCACCCCCACCGCCCCCGCCGCGGCGAGCCCGGCCCATTCGGTGCGCGTGGTGCGGCGCACCGGCAGGGCCTCGGCGGATCCTGGTCCACCCCCGTGGGTCCAGGACCACCAGCCGTAGGCGGCGAGGGCGATGAAGACGATCTGGAGCCCGGCGTCGGCGTAGAGGCCCGCCTGGGCGAAGAGCACGATGAAGAAGACGTTGTTGGCGATGCCGATCGGCCAGTTGGCCACGTGCTGCCGGGCGACCAGCCAGACGCACAGGGCGCCGGTGGCGAAGCCGAGCACCTCGGTCCAGCTCATGGTCCAGCTCATGCCGACCCCCCTCACTCCGTTTAATGGTCAGCCTGACTATAAACAGGGATCGGGGTGCCCGGCAAGCACAGAACCCGCGGCGCCCAGGGGCACCGCGGGTTCTGTGCGATCGGGCCGGCCGCCTGCGCGGCGGCCGGCCGGGAGTACTACAGACCGACCTCGCGCATCAGCATGCCGACCTCGGTGTTGGTCAGGCGGCGCAGCCAGCCGGACTTCTGGTCGCCCAGCTCGATCGGACCGAAGGAGGTACGGACGAGCTTCTCGACGGGGAAGCCGGCCTCCGCCATCATGCGGCGGACGATGTGCTTGCGGCCCTCGTGGAGGGTGACCTCGACCAGGTAGTTCTTGCCGACCTGGTCGACGACGCGGAAGTGGTCGGCGCGGGCGTAGCCGTCCTCCAGCTCGATGCCGTCCTTGAGGCGCTTGCCGATCTCGCGCGGCAGCGGGCCGGTGATGGCGGCCACGTACGTCTTCTTCACGCCGTACTTCGGGTGCGTGAGGCGGTGGGCCAGCTCACCGTGGTTGGTGAGCAGGATGATGCCCTCGGTCTCGGTGTCGAGCCGGCCGACGTGGAAGAGACGGGTCTCACGGTTGGTGACGTAGTCGCCCAGGCACTGGCGTCCGTCCGGGTCCTCCATGGTGGAGACGACACCGGCCGGCTTGTTCAGCGCGAAGAACAGGTACGACTGGGTGGCGACGGTCAGGCCGTCCACCTTGATCTCGTCCTTCGGCTGGACGCGCTTGCCCTGCTCCAGCACGATCTCGCCGTTGACCTCGACGCGGGCCTGCTCGATGAGCTCCTCGCAAGCGCGGCGCGAACCCATGCCGGCGCGGGCGAGCACCTTCTGCAGACGCTCACCCTCCTCCTCGGCACCCGGGAAGGTCTTCGGGGTCTTGATCACGGGCCGGTCGGCGTAGCGGTCGCGCACCCGCTCCTCGATGCGCGCGTCCAGCTCGCGCGGGCGGGACTGGCCGCTGCGGCTGCCGGGGCCGCTGCGCGGGCCGCCCGCGCCGCCGATGCCGGGGGTCTTGGAGGTCCGGGGACCGCCCTTGGCGCCACCGCGCGCCGCCGCGCCGCGGGCACCGCCGCCGCCCGCCTTGGGGCCGCTGCGTCCGCTGCGCTCGCCCTCGGGGCCGACGTCGTAGCGGCGCTCCTCGGGACGCGGGTTGCGGATGCGGGGGGCCGGCTGGTCGCGGTCGCGCGAGTCGGAGCCGCCGCCCTGGTAACCGCCACCTCCCTGGTAGCCGCCGCGGGAGCCGCCGGAGCTGCCACCGCGCGAACCGCCGGAGCCGCCGGAGCTGCCACCGCGGTAGCCGCCGCCGGAGCCGCCGGAGCTGCCGCCACGGGAGCCACCGGAGCCACCGGAGCCGCCGCCGCGGTAGCCGCCGCCCGAGCCGCTGCCACCGCCGGAGCCGCTCCCGCGGTAGCCACCGCCGCCGCTGGAGGAGCCGCCGCGGGAGTTACCGCGCCCGCCGCCACCGCCGCCGCCGCTGTTCCTGTTGCCGCCACCGTTGCCGTTGCCGCTGCTTCGCATCAAAGTTCCGTCGTCTTGTCGTCTTCATCGGTGTCCGGTGCGTCCGGATCGAACGACGGCACACCTTCTTGCGTCTCGGCTTCGATCGCGTCCGCCTCGGGGAGGAAGGGCGCGAGCTCCGGGAGCTCGTCCAGGCCGCGCAGGCCCATCCGCTCCAGAAAGTAGTTCGTCGTCCTGTATAGGATCGCACCTGTTTCGGGTTCCGTCCCCGCCTCCTCCACCAGACCGCGCTGGAGGAGGGTGCGCATGACCCCGTCGCAGTTGACTCCGCGCACCGCCGAAACCCGCGATCGGCTGACCGGCTGGCGGTACGCGACGACCGCCAGGGTCTCCAGCGCCGCCTGGGTCAGCCGGGCCTGCTGCCCGTCCAGTACGAAGCCCTCCACGGCCGGCGCGTACTCGGCCCGGGTGTAGAACCGCCAGCCCCCGGCGACGAGCCGGAGCTCGAAGCCCCGGCGCGCGGCCGTGTACTCGTCGGCGAGGTCGCGCAGGGCCTGCGCGACCTCGCGCGGGGTGCGCTCCAGCACCTTGGCGAGGTGCGCCTCGGTCGCCGGCTCGTCCACGACCATGAGCACGGCCTCCAGGGCCGGCTTCAGCTCCAGCGCGGCCACCGCGCTCACGTCGCTGCTCAATCCTTCGCCTCCACGATCCGGTCGAACTCGTCGGTGACGGTCGGCATGCCGTCGCCGTCCCCGCCGCTCCAGCGCACGGTGAGGGTCCGCAGGGCCTCCTCCTGGTCGAGGACGACCGCCTTCTCCCGGTAGAGCTCCAGCAGCGCCAGGAAGCGCGCGACGACGGTGAGGGTGTCCTCCGCGTCCTCGGTGAGCTCCTGGAAGGTGGCCTCCCCGCGCGCCTTCAGCATCCGCACCACCAGCCCGGCCTGCTCGCGCACGCTGACCAGGGGGGCGTGGATGTGGTCCACGTACACCTGGGGCTTGGCCCTGGGCTGCATCGCCTTCACGGCGAGCCGGGCGAAGCCCTCCGGCCCGATGCTGATGACCACCTCGGGCAGCAGGTCGGCGTGGTGCGGCTCCAGCCCCACGGTCCGCGGGTACCGCCTGCCCTCGGCCTCCGCGCGCTGCTCGAAGATCTCGGCGATCTGCTTGTACGCGCGGTACTGGAGCAGCCGCGCGAAGAGCAGGTCCCGGGCCTCCAGCAGCGCCAGGTCCGCCTCGTCCTCCACCTCGGCGACCGGCAGCAGCCGGGCGGCCTTCAGGTCGAGCAGGGTGGCGGCGACGACGAGGAACTCGGTGGTCTGGTCGAGGTCCCAGTCGGGGCCCATGGCCCGGATGTGCGCCATGAACTCGTCGGTGACCTTGGAGAGGGCGACCTCGGTGACGTCGAGCTTGTGCCGCGAGATCAGCTGGAGCAGCAGGTCGAAGGGGCCCTCGAAGTTGTCGAGCCGCAGCGTGAACCGCCCGTCGCCGCCCGCGGGGATCGCGCGCTCGGTGGCCGCGGCCGCCTCGGGGGCTGCCTCGGCGTCCGGGGCGGGGGCTGCCTCGCCGTCCGGGCCGGGGAGCTCCTGCTGCCCGTCTGCGGGCCCGGGGGAACGTTCCGGCACCGCGGCGCCCGCCTCGGGTGCGGGGCCCTCAGCGGGCGCCTCAGGGGCTTCGGGGTCCGCTGAGGCGCCCGCGTCCGCTTGCCGGGCCGCGTCGGGGGCGCCCGGGCCGCGGCCCAGGGCGCGCCGGGTCGGTCGGCCGGATTCGGCGGGGAGGGGCATCGCGGTCCAGGAGGTGCAAGGGGGCGGCGTGGGGGGTGCCGGGCGCCATGGCCGCGGCCACCAGCAGCCTACGGGCTGGCCCGCGCTCCCCGGCGGATCACCGCCCGGCACGGCGCCGCACCGTCGGGCCGGCGCTCCCCCGCCCGTACGGATTCCCGTGCCGGCGGGTCACCGCGACGGGGCGAAGTTCTGGGGGGCCCGCTCCGGGAAGGGCGCGTCGCGGGCGGAGCGGCGACGCGCCGGCGGCCCGGACGGGCCGGACGGGTCCGGGCGCCGGGAGGGACGGCCCGCGGGGCGGGACGGCCCGCGGGGCGGTCAGCGGCCGCGCAGGCGCCGTACGAGGATGCTCGCGTCGCCGCGGGATTCGAGATCGGCGAGCACGACCGCCACCGCCTCGCGGACGATGCGGCCGCGGTCCACCGCCAGCCCGTGCTCCCCGCGCAGCACCAGCCGCGCGTGTTCCAGGTCCATGAGCTCCTCGGCGGAGACGTAGACCGTGATCTTCTCGTCGTGCCGCTCACGGCCGCTGGGGCGCCGGTTGGCGCCCCGGCCCTGCCCCTTGCCCCGGCGGCCCGCGCCGGCCGGGGCGGACCCCACGCCGCCGGCCGGGCCGGCAGAACCTTCCTGCGGGCGCCTCGGCTGCCCCACGACGGGCCCGCCGGTCTCCGCGCCGGCCGCGGCCTCCCGGCCACGGCCCTCGCTCGCCGCGCCCTCGGCCGAAGCGGCCGAGTGTTCCGCGGCGGGCGTCTCGTCGACCCCGCGCCGCGGCGAGGACGACTGGAGCGCCATCCCCCCGGTCGTACGGAACAGTTCGTCGGCTCCGGGCAGACTCACTCGGCGTGACACCGGGCGAGCACCTCCCTGGCCAACTGGCGGTAGGCGGCGGCGCCGACGGAGTTGGACGCGTACGTCGTGATCGGCTCACCGGCGACCGTGGTCTCCGGGAAGCGCACCGTGCGGCCGATGACCGTGTGGTAGACGTGGTCGTCGAAGGCCTCGACGACGCGCGCCAGCACCTCACGGCTGTGCACCGTACGGGAGTCGTACATCGTGGCGAGGATGCCGTCGAGCTCCAGCTCGGGGTTGAGCCGCTCCTGCACCTTCTCGATGGTCTCGGTCAGCAGCGCCACGCCGCGCAGCGCGAAGAACTCGCACTCCAGCGGGACGATGACCTTGTGAGCCGCCGTCAGGGCGTTCACGGTCAGCAGACCGAGCGAGGGCTGACAGTCGATCACGATGTAGTCGTAGTCGGCCATCAGGGGCTTCAGGGCCCGCTGCAGGGTGGACTCGCGCGCGACCTCGCTGACCAACTGCACTTCGGCAGCGGACAGGTCGATGTTGCTCGGCAGCAGGTCCATGTTGGGGACCGCCGTCTTGAGCAGCACCTCGTCGGCCGACATGCCCCGCTCCATGAGCAGGTTGTAGACCGTCAGGTCGAGTTCCATCGGGTTCACGCCGAGGCCCACGGACAGTGCGCCCTGCGGGTCGAAGTCGACGAGCAGCACGCGGCGCCCGTACTCGGCGAGCGCGGCACCCAGGTTGATGGTCGACGTGGTCTTGCCCACGCCGCCCTTCTGGTTGCACATCGCGATGATCTTCGCCGGACCGTGGTCGGTCAGCGGACCCGGGATCGGGAAGTACGGGAGCGGGCGTCCGGTCGGGCCGATCCGCTCACGGCGCTGGCGGGCAGCGTCGGGGGCGAGAGTGGCCGCGTACTCGGGGTCCGGTTCGTACTCCGCGTCGGGGTCGTAGAAGTGCCCTTCGGGCACATTGTCGTAGTCGGCGAAACCCACGGGCTTTTCGCCGCTCAGGTCGCCGGCCCTGGAGTTCACGTCTAGGCCGTCCATGCTCTTTTGGGGCGTCGTCATGTGCTGGTGGTTTGCGAAGGTGCGTACCGCGACGGAGCCGACGGCTTCGAGCCCGGTAGGGCCCTGGCCCCGCTCAGGCATCCCTGCTCGACCACCCCCAGGAGCAAATGTCGACTCATTCACAAGTCGTCTTACCTCCTCGGACGTGACCAGGACACTTATCGATAGGTCAGCGTGGCACCATGCCGACGGTTGGCGACTCTATGGCGTGTCACCACTCAGCGGCAACACAATCCGCCGGACCCGGCACGATGTGTCGGCAACCGAACACCACTCTGTCAAGGGCGCACGAGCTGTCGCTGCGAAGTTTCGCGGGTGTGCGAAAGGGTTAAAGGGTTACGTTCGAGGCGAGTTGAGCGGGGTCGCCGGGCACCGCGCAAACGCGTCCGGCCGGACCTTGCGGGCAAGGTCCGGCCGGATACGTGAGATTGACGTCAGTCGTTGACGGGGTCCGACCGATCAGCCGAGGAGCGTGCTCAGCTCAAGGGTCTCGAGGCCGTGGGCCTCGGCAACGGGACCGTAAACGACCTGGCCGTCATGGGTGTTGAGGCCCAGGGCGAGCGCGGCGTCGCGGCGCAGCGCCTCGGCCCAGCCGAGGTTGGCGAGCTGCACGATGTAGGGCAGCGTCGCGTTCGTCAGCGCGTAGGTGGAGGTGTTCGGCACCGCGCCCGGCATGTTGGCGACGCAGTAGAAGACCGAGTTGTGGACCTGGAAGGTCGGCTCGGCGTGGGTGGTCGGACGGGAGTCCTCGAAGCAGCCGCCCTGGTCGATCGCAATGTCGACAAGGACACTTCCGGGCTTCATCTTGGCGACGAGCTCGTTGGTGACCAGCTTCGGGGCCTTCGCACCCGGGATCAGCACCGCGCCGATGACGAGGTCGGCCTCGACGACGGCCTTCTCCAGCTCGAAGGCGTTGGAGACGATCGTCTTGATCTTCGTGCCGAAGATCTTGTCGGCCTCGCGGAGCTTGTTGATGTCGCGGTCCAGCAGGGTCACGTGGAAGCCCATGCCGATGGCGATCTGCGCGGCGTTCCAGCCGGAGACGCCGCCGCCGATGACCACGCACTCGCCGGCGTGGGTGCCGGGGACACCGCCCGGGAGGACGCCGCGGCCGCCGGCCGAGCGCATCAGGTGGTAGGCGCCGACCTGCGGGGCCAGCCGGCCCGCGACCTCGGACATCGGGGCGAGCAGCGGCAGCGCGCGGTTGGCGAGCTCGACCGTCTCGTAGGCGATGGCGGTGGTGCCGGACTCCAGCAGGGCGTCCGTGCACTCGCGGGAGGCCGCCAGGTGCAGGTAGGTGAAGAGCGTCTGGTCCTTGCGGAGGCGGTGGTACTCCTCCGCGATCGGCTCCTTGACCTTGAGCAGCAGGTCGGCGGTGGCCCAGACCTCGTCGGCGCTGCCGAGGATCTCGGCGCCGGCCGAGACGTACTCGGCGTCCGTGATCGAGGAACCCACACCGGCGTTCTGCTCGACGAAGACCTGGTGGCCGTTGCGGACCAGCTCATGCACGCCGGCGGGCGTGATGGCGACCCGGAACTCGTTGTTCTTGACCTCGCGGGGGATGCCGACCTTCATCGTCGATCACGGTCCTTGGCTCAGGGGATTTTGGGGGTCACTTCCATACATACCCGCCCACAAGAACGCGCAACGGGATGCACCACGGGAAGCCGCGGTGAACCCAGTCTAATGAAGGATGAGTCGCTGTCTAGCCTTGCAAACCAATAATCTCAGTCGGAACCACTGCGGATTTCGCAGGCTGCGGGGTCGTCTCCCAGCAATCTGTCGGCCGCGGACCGGTGCAACCTCGCAGCTGCGGGGTCTCCCAGCCGGTCCAGCGTGTCGGCCAACCGGACCTGCAGAGCGGCCTGAAGTCGCTGGTCCCCCGCCCTGCGCGCCAGCTCCACCGCCTCGCGGCAGGTGTGCAGCGATTCCTCGGGCCGTCCGGCGTACTCCTGGACCCGCGCCATCTCGCTCAACGCCTTTGCCTGCCCGGGCACATCGGCCAGCTTCCGGTAGCCCGCGGCGG